>JADFDP010000017.1 GCA_018262835.1 Candidatus Aminicenantota bacterium | reverse complement strand
CAGGGCGGGAAGCTTCTGGCCGTAGGCACCACTGCGGTGCGTTCCCTGGAGAGCTACGCTCTGCTGGCCGAACCGCAAGAGACCTTCGCTTCCGATATTTTCATCAGTCCGGGTTTTCGCTTCCATCTGGTGGACAAGCTGCTTACCAATTTTCACCTGCCGCGCTCTTCGCTGTTCATCCTGGCCGCCGCTTTCGCCGGCCTGGACCTGCTGCAGGAAACCTATCGCCAGGCCATCAGCGAAGGCTACCGCTTCTTTTCCTACGGCGATGCGATGCTGATCGTATAAAAGAAACTGGCATAGGGCAGACGGCGTATGGCAAGAAAAAAGGCAAAAGATATAGGGTAGTAAAATTGCAGGGCTTTTCCATTAACGTCGAACGTCGAACTTCGAACATCGAACTTTGAACCTGTTTTTTCGTTAGGTTTTCCCCGATTGACAAATACTATTGACTTCAATAAAATACATTTTTCCAATTGCAAACCCATACGAGGAGAGGAGAATTGAAACCGCTGAACAGGGCAGAATTGCCATTCAAATTATTCAAGAGGGGAAAGGTGCGCGACGTATTCGAAGTCGACGACCGGCTGCTGATCGTTTCCAGCGACCGCATTTCGGCCTTTGATTTCGTCCTCCCGTCCCTGATCCCCGGCAAAGGCCAGGTTTTGAACCGCATCGCCGCTTTCTGGTTCGAAAAGACAAAAAGCCGGGTCCCCAACCATGTTTTGAGCGTTGAACCGGAAAAATTACCGGAATTCGCACCCCATTTCCCGGTGCTGGAGAAGCGCTCTCTTTTGGCCCGGAAACTGACCGTCTTTCCCATCGAGGCCATTGTCCGCGCCTACATCGTTGGTTCCGGCTGGCAGGCCTATCAAAAGACCGGAGCCATCTGCGGCGTCAAGCTGCCGGCGGGGTTGAAATTCGCGGAAAGGCTTCCCGAGCCGATCTTTACGCCGACGACCAAAGTCGAGCGTGGCCACGACGAGGACATGACTTCAGAGCAATTTACCGACAAGCTGGGCGGCGAAACGGCGGCGGTCCTGCAGTCCCTGTCGCTGCAATTGTTCGCGGCGGCAAGCGAATACGCCCTGTCCAGGGGGATCATCATCGCCGATTCCAAATTCGAGTTCGGCCACGACGGCCAGGGGAACATTTTTCTGGTCGATGAAATTTTCACTCCCGATTGCTCGCGGTTCTGGAAACGGGACGACTACCAACCCGGTCAGGAGCCTCTGCCCTTCGACAAGCAGTTCGTGCGCAATTACCTGCTGGGCACTTCCTGGGACCGGCATTCGCCCCCCCCCGAACTCCCCGCTGAAGTGATTGTCTCCACCAGCGAAAAATACCGGGAGATTTTCCGTATTTTGACCGGTCAGGAACCATGAACGGCGAATGGAACATCCTGGACCTGCTTTTTATATTGATCCTGTTTTTTTCCTTTTTTTTCGGCCTTTTCCGCGGCCTGGTGCGCGAGCTGTTTTCACTGATTTTCCTGATCGCGGCTTTGCTGGTCGCTTTTTTCTATTATCAGGAAGCCGGACTTCTGCTGAACGGCTGGATCGGCAGCCGGGACCTGGCCAATTTCGCCGGTTTCCTGCTGGTGCTGGTGCTGGTTGCCGCCGCCGGTTCGCTCATCACTCATCTGGTCGGCAGATACTTGCTGGTGGGTCCGCTTAAAGCCATGGATCGCCTGTTGGGAGCTGCCTTTGGGTTGTTGCGCGGCGTCCTGCTGGCCGGCCTGGTGATCTACAGCTTCCTGGTTTTTCCCTTGAACCAGGAATTATTGAACGATTCGCAGCTGGCGCCCCATCTGGTCAGGGTGCTCGTGGTCGGTATGCAAGTGTTGCCTCCCTCGCTGAGGAACAAGTTGAGGGCAATAGAATTCTATGACTGTAAAAAAGATAGCCGAACTAACCGATCAGTTTGATGCCCTGACCATCAAGAATCAGATGAAGATTCTGGCCGGCAAGGCGGTCAATTCCCGCTACCTTTTTTACAAGGAGATAACCGAGGAATTTGAAAAGACCCTGCTGCAGGCCCTGCTGGAAAAATACGACCATAACGTGCTGAAAATGTCGACGAGCGTCAAACTGCACCGAAATACCATCGCCCAAAAATTAAAAAAGTTCAAAATCAAGGAAAAAAAAGTCAAAACCAAGTAATTCCCCGGAGAACGCCTGCCGCCGCCGCGCTCTTCCCTGCTCCGCTTGTTTACCCGGCCTCAGAATTGTGATATAAAGATTCGTTAAAATCAAACTATCCGGAGGTTGCCATGCTTCTGCACCAGGAATTCATCAAAAACGCCAAGAAATACGGGGAAAAACCAGCCATTATCGACCGCACCACCGAGAAGAAGATCACCTACAACAAGGCCCTGATCGCTTCGCTGATCCTGGCCGGCAAATTCAAAAAATATCATGACGGCTTCATTGGCATCATGGTCCCCACTTCGGCGGGCTGTATGCTTTCGGTCCTAGGCGTGCTGCTGGCCGGTAAAGTTCCGGTAATGATCAATTATTCGACCGGCGCGGCCAACAACGCCGAGTACGCCCAGAGAAAATGCGGTTTCAAGACCATCATCGCCTCCCGGGCATTGCTGGAAAAGATCGGCTGCCGCCTGGTATCGGGAATGGTCTTCATCGAGGATATCATGGAAGACCTGGGGCCCGCCGACAAAATGCGGGCGCTTTTAAAATCCAAACTGCCGATCGGTTTCCTGCTGAAAGCGGTTCACCGGGGCGAGCCCGATGACAATTTGGTGATCCTCTTCACTTCGGGCAGTGAAAAGGACCCCAAGGCGGTGCAGTTGACGCACCGCAACATCGGGTCGAACGTCATGGATATCGGCAAGGTCCTGACCGTGACCAGCGATGACATCATGCTGGCCAATCTGCCGCTTTTCCATGTTTTCGGCCATAATGTCGATTTCTGGCTGCCGTTGCTTTTCGGCATGACCATTGTCTCTTATGCCAACCCCCTGGAGTACAAGAAGATCTGCGCCATCGTGCGCGAGGAAAAAGTTTCCCTGATGGTCGGCACGCCCAGCTTTTTTTCCGGCTACCTGCGCCAGTCCGATCCCGGTGATTTTTCCTCGCTGCGCGTCGCTGTCGCCGGAGCCGACAAGACCCCGGATTCGCTGCGCGCCGGTTTCCTGGAAAAGCACAGCCTCGAACTCTGCGAGGGATACGGCACGACCGAGACCAGCCCGGTCGTGGCCACCAACCTGCCCAATGCCAACAAGCCCGGCAGCGTAGGCAAAGTGCTGCCCAGCGTGCGGGTGAAAATCGTGGACATCAACAGCGGCGAGGCGCTGCCGCCGGGAGGCGAGGGGAAGATCCTGGTCAAGGGCGACCTGGTCATGAAGGGCTATTTTGACGACCTGGAAGAGACGTCGCTGCGCATCAAGGACGGCTGGTACGAGACCGGCGATATGGGCGTTCTGGACGAGGAAGGCTACCTGTGGCACCGCGGCCGGTTGAAGCGCTTTGTCAAGATCGGCGGCGAAATGGTCTCGCTGGTCAGGGTGGAAAGCGCGCTGCTCCATCTTCTGCCTGAAGGCATCGATTGCTGCGTGGTTGAGGTCCCTGATTCTCTGAAGGGGGCCAGGATCGTCGCCGCCGTGACCCACCAAGTCAACGAAAAGAAGATACTGAAACGCATGGCCGAAGAACTTCCCACCATCGCCCTGCCCAAGCAGTTCGTGGTCTTGGGTGAGTTCCCCAAGATGGGCAGCGGCAAGATCGATTTCCGCACCATCACTGAAATGGTGCGCCAGCAGCTGCAGGGGAATCACTGAGGGATTCGGAACTGCTGCCCCCTGCTGCGGCGCTAAAGAAAAAGCAGGGTCAAAATTCCGGCCGCCAGCGCGTAAATTCCAAAGAGATGGAACTTGTCGCGCAGCATGATCTTTTTCAGCAGGCCCAGGGCCAGGTAGCCGAAGAGAGCCGCGGCCAGCACGGCCAGCAGCAGCTGCGGCCAATGGCCTCCCTGCCAGGGGATCTTGTTCCATTCGAGGATCACCGCCCCCAAAATAGCCGGGATGGAGAGCAGGAAGGAAAAGCGGAAAGAAAATTCGAAGTTCAGGCCGAGGATCAGGGCCGCGGCGATGGTCATGCCGGAGCGGGAGACGCCGGGGATGATGGCGACGCCCTGGGCGACGCCGATGAGGAACGCGGCCGGAAACGCGGACATTTTTTTCAGGCGCAGGAATCTTGAGGCCAGCAGTACCGCGGCGGTGAAGATGAAACAAAATCCCAGGGTGTTGGGTTTTGTGAAAAGCGCTTCAAAAAAATCCTTGCCAACCAAGCCGATGATCGCCGTGGGCAGCGTGGCGGTCGCCAGCAGCAACAGCATGCGGAAATTCTCTTTTTCGTAAAAACGCAGCGCCAGGGGCTTCAGGTCCTTGAAAAAATAGACCACGACCGCCAGCAAGGTGCCCAGGTGAAAAAAAATGTCATAAACCAGGGGCAGGGTAGTGAAGTTCAGGACCTTCTGGAAAACAAGCAGGTGGCCGCTGGAACTGACGGGAAAGAATTCCGTGACTCCCTGCACCAGGGCCAGCAGGATGATCTTGATGGTGAAGGGCATGTCAGCCGACGATCCGCGCCTGGGCGCCGCGGATGACCTCGTTGACCTGGTCCTGGATCTTCTGCAGTTCTTCGGCCGAATCGGCCTCGAAACGGACGACCAGCGACGGCTGGGTATTGGAGGCCCGGACCAGGGCCCAGCCGCGGGGGAACTTGATGCGGGCGCCGTCGATATCGATCACCGGCAGTATCTTCTTGAAATGATCGCGGATGGCGGCGACGACCTTGAACTTGACATGATCGCCGCAATCGACGCGGATCTCGGGGGTATTGAAGACCTGTGGTATCGTGTCGAATAGTTCGGCCAGGCTCGAGTCCGTGGCGGCGAGTATCTCCAGCAGCCGCGCCCCGGCATAGACCGCGTCGTCAAAGCCGAACCACTTGTCGTTAAAGAAAACGTGGCCGCTGACTTCGCCGGCGGCCAGGGCGTTCACCTCGAAAAGCTTTTTTTTGATCAGCGAATGGCCGGCCTGCCACATGATGGGCTTGCCGCCGTACTTGCGGATCTCGCTGTAGAGCACCTCCGAGGCCTTGACCTCGGAAATGATCGTGGCCCCGGGATGGTCCCTGAGGATGTCGCGGGCGTAGATGATCAGCAGCTGGTCGCCCCAGAGGATCCGCCCGCGGTTGTCGACGACGCCGATGCGGTCGGCGTCGCCGTCCAGGCCGATGCCCAGGTCGGCGCCGGTCTCTTTCACCTTGGCGATCAGGTCCTGCAGGTTCTTGACCACGGTGGGGTCGGGATGGTGGTTGGGGAAGCGCCCGTCCACGTCGCAGAAAAGGGGAATGACATCGGCGCCCAGCCGGCGGTAGAGTTCGGGAGCGGTGATGCCGCCGGTGCCGTTGCCGCCGTCGACGACCACGCGGATCTTTTTTTTCAGCTTGATGTTTTTCTCGATATAGGCCAGGTATTCGGGCAGGATGTCTTTTTTGGTGATCCCGCCTTTTTTTTCAACCGGGAATGGACCGTCGCGGGCCAGGCGGTAGATCTCCTTGATCTGCTCGCCATAGAGCGCCGCCGTGCCGAGCATGATCTTGAAGCCGTTGTATTCGCTCGGGTTGTGCGAAGCGGTGATGATGACGGCCCCGTCCATCTTGTGCCGGAAAGCCGCGAAATAGACCACCGGCGTGGGCACCAGCCCCAGGTCGGTGACCTGCAGGCCGTAACGGGCCAGGGTCCGGCTAAAAAGGTTTTTTATGTGGGGAGAACTGGGCCGGCCGTCCATGCCCATGGCGATCTCCTTTTTCCCTTCGCGGACATAAACGGCGGCGGCGGCCATGGCGATGCGCTCCACCACCGGGTCGGCCAATTCGCTCTCGGCCAGGCCGCGGATATCGTATTCCCTGAAAATCGCTTCGTTGATCATTTTGGTCACTCCTTCAAAAGCGCCATTATACAGCAGAAGTCCACTCTGGGCAATGACAGACTCACTCCCTTTAGGTGGCAGACAAACTAGGTCCATTAGGATCGACGGACAATTTGTGCTGTTCCGGACCATCGCTTTCCCAGGTCTGAATGCCAGGTCATTCTGACGAGGTCTAAAAGCCACGCAATGGCCTTCGAAGATTATTTCATTCTATCAATCCAATAATCCGGTTTTCTATGTAAATGAGCAAATGCGAGTACCACAATAATTTCTTTTTGGATCGAGTAGAGGATTTTATAGGGGAATTTGTGGATAAAACAGCGGCGGATTTCTTTGCGTTCCGTTGACCAAACTTTTGGATATTGCTGGATACGCAATAACGCCTGTCTTATTTCGTTTTCAAATCTGGCGCCTAACCCGGGTTGCTCCAGTTCGTAATACTCCTGTGCGTTTTCAAATTCCAGGCGGGCGATTTGCAGGATTTCAATTTTCATGAATGCTTTGGAAACATCGCCTCAAAGGAAACAGTTTTTAGTTTACCGGCTTTATAAGCTTTAAGCCGTTTTTCCGCTTCTTTAGCCCAAGCTTTGTCAATTGCCGGATCGGGATTGTCAAGGCTGTTTACGAGAGCTTCAATAACGAGGAAGCGTTCGGCAGGCTTCAGATTCAGGGCTTTATTTATGATGGTTTTTGTGGGTGACATTTGGTTTTACCTCTAGGCAAATTATAACATAAATAAAATTGTTTCGAATGTTGATGGCGATGGTGATTTCTGGAATTCGGAGGCCAAACCCCCTATGGCCCCTTTGTCGAACAAGGCCCTTCATGCGGGAATCTCAAAATCTTCTTGCCGAGTTGTTTACGTGGCAGATGAAGCAGGATAGCAAAAATTGGCCTTTCAAGCCCCTCATATGCCGCTGACAAAGTCAAGAAGTCAAGCACCGAGTAAGATCCCATGGTCCGTCCCTTTTGTCATTAAAAAAAAGGGCGCCTTTATGGGGCGCCCTGGTGATTGCTTACGCCCTGTCAGTTGCTGCCCTCCCACCAGTTGCCTTGTTCACTGGGATTCCCCGTCGCATCATAATAACCGTGTTCGGGGGCGGAATTGACGATGGCATCGAACATTTCCTGGGAAATATATTGCGGCACGTAGGTGATTTGCAGCGATTGCAAGTGGGAAACGAAGGAGCGCAGATGGTTGCGCGATCCCTTGACCAGGTTTTGGAAGACGGTCAGGATGTCCTGGCTGTCCGACTCCGCGATCGCCTTTACCAAGTCATAAATATCCAGATCCTCAATGGTTGCTCCCACTTTCAGCGCCTCGCCGATGGCGGCACCGCCCGTGGTAGTCAGTTGGGCATACAATTCCTGGAAATCGCCGCGGCTGAACTGGCCGGGAATATCCTCGCCCACGGGGTCGGGGATGCCGTACTTGTCCAACAGCTGTTTGATCGCCTCCATGTGTTTGCTCTCGCTAAGGGCGATCTGGGAGAAGATGCGCAGGCTCCAGCGGCCGGCCAAATAGTTGTAGACATCACGGGCCAGTTTCTCTTCCTCGCGCATGGTTAGCAGGTATTGCCGCTCAACATCCGAGACATCCTCGTTGGGTAGCTGCAGCAGGTTGATGCAATCGCCATTGCCGCCGCCATTGTTGTTGTCTTTCCTGCCGTAACTGTTTTGGGCCACGAGGCCCAATGTACCGATCACTATCAGCAGTGTGACTAAAATGAATCTTTGCTTCATCTTAAACTCCTTTGGTTAATTTAGAAACACCATTGGATAAGCAAGTGCCATGCCAAGTCGGCAAAACCATTTAAAATCATTTATGGATGGCGCTTTCAATCTAAATGCAACCGGAACCTGCTCGCAGGAAATCAATCCGATTCGCGGATATTCGCGATATTATACGCAAACACGTGTGTCTTTGGGTCTTTCGCCTCCAGATTTGCCAGCTATTCCCCGGCTCGAACAATTACATAAATATTGGGATGCCATGGATCGGCTGCAAAAAAAAGACTTCATTTCCGATCCTGTCGGCAAAACAAAATCGGTGGCCTTCAGCGAATCCGGCCTGCGAGAATCTCAACGATTGCTCGCCGAGTTGTTTGCCGCGACAGATGAAGAAGGATAGCAAAAACATTCGTTCTAATCCCTCATGCGCCATCGATAAAGTCATGAAGTCAAGTACCGAAAAATATTGCCATAATGCTAAATTCATATTTACAAGCACCGTCCCCATTGTCATTTCCATTCCCGTTGGTTCCATACTTGTCTTTCAATAAACCGTACATGAAATCGAGATTGATTATCTCCTTCAACTTGCGCAAAGGATGATTCTTCCTGACCTTCTTTTCCAAATTGAAATTGTAAAACAACTTCCCGTTGTTGGGACTCTCAACCCCGATCACGACTTGCTCTCCAAGTTTTTATCCATGATAAAATTGTCCCATTTCATCAACTTTTATTCAATAAATATTCAATAAAAATAACCTAATTATTTCTTTGATTTATTTGATTTGGGCAACAGCCCGTTGAGACCTGACCCCAATGTTTCCAAAATTCTAATGACCCAAACGAAGGTAATTTTTTGAAAGCTGTACTACCTTCGTGTAATTGCCCTCTGTTTGGGTCATTGGGTTATCGGTGCTTGAAATTTAATTTTTACTTGTCACGTGTGATGCGTCACTCGTCACGATAATTCGCTTGACTAAAAATGGCGCATTTGCTATATTCCATCATTGTTTCCACCCAAAAGCGAAAAACGAAGAACACATAGGATGGCAATGGACGATCGCATCTACGACGTGGGCATCATCGGCGGCGGCATCGTCGGGCTGGCCACGGCCATGGCCCTGGTCCGGTCCGGGGTGACATCCATAGCCGTCCTCGAGGCCGAAGGCAAGCTGGCCGCGCACCAGACCGGCAACAACAGCGGCGTGATCCATTCCGGGCTCTATTACAAGCCGGGTTCGCTGAAGGCCCGGAACTGCGTGGCCGGGCGCGAAGCCCTGTACCGCTTTTGCCGGGAGCAGGGGATCGCCCACCAGGCCTGCGGCAAGCTGGTGGTGGCTACCCAGGAAAGCGAGATCGCCGCCCTTGACGCCCTGGAACAAAAGGGTCTGGCCAACGGCTTGAAAAAGCTGCGCCGCCTCGGCGCGTCCGAATTGAAGGAATTCGAACCGCACGTCGCCGGCATCGCCGGGCTGTGGGTCGGGGAGACCGGCATCGTCGATTACGGCCAGGTTTGCGAGAAATACGCCGAGATCATCCGCGCCGGCGGCGGCGAGATCCGCTTGAATTTCCGGGTAACGCGGGTGAAAACGTCCGCCAAGGAAATGATATTAAGCTCCACCGGCAGCGAGGTCCGCTGCCGCAATCTGGTCAATTGCGCCGGACTTCATTCCGACCGCGTGGCGCGCCTGTGCGGCGTCAATCCCGGTTTGCAGATCATTCCCTTCAGAGGCGAATATTTTGATTTGCTCCCCGGGCGCCGCCGTCTCGTGCGCAACTTGATCTATCCGGTCCCGGATCCCCGTTTTCCCTTTCTGGGCGTCCATTTCACGCGCCGGATCGCCGGCGGTGTGGAAGCCGGGCCCAACGCCGTCCTGGCTTTCAAGCGCCACGGCTATAAAAAAACCAATTTTTCACTTCGCGATGCCGCGCAATTCGCCATGTATCCCGGATTCTGGTTCATGGGCTTGAAATTCTGGAAAATGGGCCTCGGCGAATTCTACCGATCCTTTTCCAAGAAGGCTTTTGTCCGGGCGCTGCAGCGGCTGGTCCCCGAGATCCAGGCCGGAGACTTGCAGCCGGGCGGCGCCGGTGTGCGCGCCCAGGCTTTGGAAGCCAACGGCTTCCTGGTCGACGATTTCCGCATCAAGGAGGCCGAACGCATGGTCCACGTGCTGAACGCCCCGTCGCCGGCGGCCACGGCGTCCATCAGCATCGGCGAATCCATCGCCGCCCTGGCCCTGAAAAAATTCTTCCTGTCCCCCAAGGGGATCGCGCCCGATCCCGGGCCGCTGAAACCGCCGATACTTTAAAAAAATCGTTAAGCAAAGGAGTGAACATGGAATATTCCGTTGAGAACATCCGGACCCGCTTCCCGGCGCTGGCTTCGGGGGCGGTCTTTTTCGATGGCCCGGGCGGCACTCAGGTGCCCCAGGCGGTCATCGACGCCGTGGCCGGGTATTATCGCGACGCCAACGCCAACGAGCACGGCTTTTTTCCCACCTCGCGGCGCAGTGACGCCGTCATCAGCCAGGCGCGCCAGGCCGTCGCCGATTTCCTCAATGCCCATGAAGCCGCCGAAATAATTTTCGGGGCCAACATGACCACCCTGACGCTGCACCTGGCACGCGCCCTGGGCCGGACCTTGAAGGCGGGCGACGAGATCGTGGTCACGCGCCTGGACCATGACGCCAACATCGCCCCCTGGCTTCACCTGCAGGAAAGCGGGGCCATGGTCCGCTGGCTGGAGATCGATCCCGCGGATTGCACCCTCAAATTGGACGCTCTGGAAAGGACCCTCAGCAGGAAAACGCGGATCGTCGCCGTGGGTTTTGCCTCCAACGCTTTCGGCACCATCAACGACGTTCCCCGGATATTGGCCGCGGCCAAAAAGGTCGGAGCATTGACCTTTGTCGACGCCGTCCATTACGCGCCGCACCGGGCCATCGACGTCCAGCTCCTGGATTGCGATTTCCTGGCCTGTTCGCCCTACAAGTTCTACGGTCCGCACTCCGGAGTTCTATTTGGAAAGCGGGAAGCGCTGGAGCGCCTGCAGCCCTACAAGGTGCGGCCGGCCGGCGACATGATCCCCGACTCCTTTGAAACCGGCACCAAGAACCACGAGGGCATCGCCGGCATCGCGGCGGCCGTTGATTTTCTCGCCGCCCTGGGTCGCGATTCCGGCCCAGACCAAGCCCCGGGGCTGGAAGCGGTTGCCGCGGGACGGCGGCGCTGGCTGAAGCAGGCCCTGGCTGCAATCCAGGACCACGAGACCCGGCTCTTTTCCCGTATGCTGGAGGGGCTTCTGGCGCTTCCCGGGCTGCGCGTCTACGGCATCACCGATCCTAAGCGTTTTTCCCAGCGCACGCCCACGGCCTGCTTCACTTTGCCGGGCCTGGCGCCGGCCGTGATCGCCGGAAAGCTGGGAGCTGCGGGCATCCATGTCTGGGAAGGCAACTATTACGCCTGGGAACCGATGAAATTCCTGGGCCTCGAAGAAAAGGGCGGCGCGGTGCGGGCCGGGCTTTGCTTGTACAACAAAGACGAGGAAGTGGATCGTTTCCTCGAAATCCTGCGGAACATCATCCGGGGAGCCATCTAGAAACCCCAAAAGTTTTTCTGGTGAATGCTCGGGGAATATCTCTATCTCATTCCCGGATTCGAGTCTTTTTTTCCCCGCCGTATTTGTTTTCTATCAAATTTATGGACTGTAAAATGACGTTGAATTCGTCATCTGTTTTACTATCCAGGGGCATGCCCAATTTTTTCAATAATAGTCTCATTTTTTCTGCCAGATAGGCGATTGAATTGGAAATATAGAGGGGAAAATACCAAAAATAAGCAAAAGCCAAAATCATGCAAAAAACCCCGATGCCCGCCATGTAATTCCTGGTTTTATCCGCATCATGTCGGGTCATCTGGCTTTTTCGCACCACCGCCTGCATATTGACTTCATGGATGTTGTCAATGGAGTGTTTCAGCTGTTCAAAAACGGGTTGAAATTCGTTGAAGTACATGATGCTGCTGCCGGTTCCCGTTTTTATTTGCTGGCAGAGTTTCAAAAAAATATCATAGTTCTTGTTGATCTCCTCCACATATTCGTTTTCATGGATCTCGGTTATGTTTTTGTTTTCCGCCTGCAAGTTTTTTTCAAACTCGGTTTTTTCCTTTTCATAAAGCTGCCAGTAGTAGTTGGATGTTTTCTTGTTCTCGGCCTGGTTGAAGATGATGCTGCTGATGGCTGTCCTTAGATTCTCAAGTGATAAAGTCATGTTTTTTGAATAGACCAGGGAACTATAATTGTCTTTCAGAATATTGCCGGCTTCCTGGGATAATTTCCCAATGTAAAATGAACAGAATATAGTCAGGATAAAAATGATGAAAAACAAAAATCCCAAACCCAATGAGAGTTTTTTCTTAACAACCATATTTCCTCCTGAATCAAATCCAGTTTTATTTAAAATCGATCAAAACCATAATCGTCAAGCCCCGCTTAAGCATTAGTCTTCCCATTTGTCAATTTCCTGGATTGCCTTTTCGGGATTTTTTGCGGCAATCAGGATATCAACCAGGCGTTTGTTGCCGGCGATTTTACTGGCGGCAGCCAGCAATTTTGCCTGGACATCGCTCTGGCGCAACGAAGTCACGATGAGAAAGACCAGGCGGATCGGTTCAATAGTGACAACATCGACAATGCCCCGGGGGATGATACCCAAGGCGATCTTGGGGAGAGAATCATCTTCCAGCCGCAGGTGCGGGAACGCCACTCCTTCATTGAAGAATGTCGAACTTTCCTTTTCCCTCTGCAGCAGGCGCGTGAAAATTTCCTGCTGATCCTTCTCCGTACTGTACGCGGCCCGGGCCAGGTCGCGTAACACTTCCTCCTTCATCGCCGCGTTCTTCCAGATCAGAACATGGTTTTGCGGCAGGAAGTCGCATAGGCCGATCCTTTTGCCGGCGCTGCCGGCCGCGATTTCCGGTTCCGATCCTTCCGCAACGGCGCGCTGGGGATGGGTATCCACCACGACGATATGGATCCCCCCGGCCTCCTGGATCAGCCTTTCAGAAAGAGTTTTTTTGAACCGAATTCTTTGGAAGAATGGCAATCGGCTGGGAGACCCGATAATGATGTGCCCGACATGGTATTCCCGGGCAAAGCGCAAGATCGTGCTGGCCAGGTCCTCGCCCTTGTAGGTGAACACGATCGCCCCCAGTTGCTTGGCCAGCGTCAAGGTGCGGGCCAGGGCGTTCTGCGTCTGAATATCGATCTGCAGAGGATCTTCTGCCGCCGTCTGGACATACAGCGCATACCAGTTCTTGTTCAGGCGGCCGGCGAAGCGCGAGGCATAGCGGAGCAAAAAATCGCTGTTCGGGCCGCGGGAACTCAGGCAGACCATGATCTGATCCGGCATGGCCGTATTTTCATCGCTTTCCAGGTCCTTGCGGTGGAGGTCGATCTGAGCGGCCAGCTCCCGTAGCGTCAGTTCCCGCAAATTCTCCAGGTTGGCCCGGATAAAAAAGTTTTCCAAGGCGGGCCGTATCTTGTCTTCCTTGTATATTTTGCCTTCGGCAAGCCTTTTTCTCAGGTCCTCGGGAGTCAGGTCGACGTTGACGATCTGATCGGCCTCGGCGATCACCGAGTCGGGAAGCCTTTCGCGCACCTTGACCTTGACGAGCTTTTCGACCGTGTCATAGAGGCTTTCCAGGTGCTGGACGTTCAGGGTCGTGATCACGTGAATGCCGGCCGCCAGGATCTCCTGCACATCCTGGTAGCGCTTGCCGTTCCGGCTCTCGGGCACGTTGGTGTGGGCCAGCTCGTCGATCAGCGCCACGGCCGGCTTCCTGGCCAGCACCGCTTCCAAGTCCATTTCTTCCATCTTCATCCCCTTGTATTCCTTGACTCGCCTGGGGACGATCTCGAAACCATCCAGGAGTCTGATAATATCGGCGCGGCCATGCGTCTCCACGAAGCCGACGACCACGTCGATGCCGTCATTCTTCAGCGCCTGGCCTTCCTGGAGCATGCGGTAGGTTTTACCGACGCCGGCGCAATAGCCGAGATAGATCTTCAGGCGCCCGCGGGCGGAACGCTGGATCAGGCGCAGAAATTTATTCGCTTTGTCTTCATTCATGAGCGAGAGCGATCCGCGCATCATTCATGGCCGTCAAGGGCCAGGTTCAATAACAGCACGTTGACCCTTTTTTCACCGAAGATACCCAGCTGCCTTTCTTCCAAGTGGAGCCGGATCATGCTCATGACCTGGTCCCGGCTCAGCCCCCGGGCCCCGGCGACCCGGGCCGCCTGGGAGAAGGCGTTGGCAGGACTGATATGGGGATCCAAACCGCTGGCGGAAGCGCTGACCGCATCCGCAGCGATCGGGAAAGAGGCTGCCAGCCCGTTTTCCCTGCGATAGTTATTTATCCGGGCCATTAGCTGATCGTGGAGCAATTTTGACAGGGGGCCCAGGTTGCTGCCGCCCGAATCAGCTGCGGAACTGGCGTAGGCGACGGCCGAGGGGCGGGAATGGAAATAAGCGGGCGAGGTGAATCGCTGGGCGATCAGGACGGAGCCCACGATTCCTTTTTCCCTTACCAAGATGGACCCGTTGGCTTTTTCCGAAAAAAGCAATTGCCCGATGCCCCAAATTGCTAGCGGATAGATCCCGCACAATAAAATGGTCAGCAGGATGACGGCCCATGCTGCTCTTTTTATTTCACCCGCCAAAGCTTTCATTTTTTATCTCCTCAGGTCAGATGGAAAAAATTGACCACGATATCGATGATTTTGATGCCGGCAAAAGGAATGGCCAAACCGCCCAGTCCGTAAATTACCAGGTTGCGCCGCAGCAGGGCCATGGCTTTCATGGGTTTGAATTTTACGCCCTTGAGGGCCAGGGGAATGAGCAGGATGATGATCATGGCGTTGAAGACCACGGCGCTGAGAATGGCGCTGAGGGGCGATCCAAGCTTCATGATGTTCAGCGGGGCGATTTCCGGGAAAAGGACAATGAGCATGGCCGGAAGGATGGCGAAATATTTCGCGACGTCGTTGGCGATGCTGAAGGTGGTCAGAGCGCCGCGCGTCATCAACATCTGTTTTCCGGTCTCTATGATTTCAATGAGCTTGGTCGGGTTGGAATCCAGGTCAACCATATTGCCCGCCTCTTTTGCCGCCTGGGTGCCCGTGTTCATGGCCACGCCCACGTCCGCCTGCGCCAGCGCCGGTGCATCGTTGGTGCCGTCGCCGGTCATGGCCACCAGGTAGCCGTTCCTTTGCTCCTTGCGGATCAGCGCCATTTTGTCTTCCGGGCGGGCTTCGGCCAGGAAATCGTCCACTCCCGCCTCCCGGGCGATCGTGGCCGCGGTAAGACGGTTGTCCCCGGTGATCATGATGGTCTTGATGCCCATGGCCCTCAGCCGGATGAAGCGGTCCCTGAGCCCCCCCTTGACGATATCCTTGAGATGAATGACGCCCAGCGCCTCCTCCTTCTCCGCTACGGCCAGCGCCGTACCTCCTTCCCTGGAGATCTCCTCGATGACCCGCTTCATCTCCTGCGGGAACTCGATCGCGGCGAATGCCGCGATGGCGTCGGGCGCGCCCTTGCGAAATTGATGCAGGCCGATGTCGATGCCGCTCATGCGGGTCTGCGCCGAAAAGGAGACGAATCGGGCATCGGGAATCTCCGCGATCGAGCGGCCGCGCAAGCCGTGTTTTTTTGCCAGGATGACGATACTGCGGCCTTCCGGGGTTTCATCGGACAGGGAAGCCAGCTGGGCGATGTCAGCCAGGGTCCCCACCGTGATTCCCGGGGCCGGGATAAAGCGTACTGCTTGCCGGTCGCCCAGGGTGATGGTGCCGGTCTTGTCCAGTAAAAGCACGTCGATATCCCCGGCCGCCTCCACCGCCCGGCCGCTCATGGCCAGAACGTTTTTCTGCACCAGACGGTCGATGCCGGCAATGCCGATGGCGCTCAGCAGCCCGCCGATGGTCGTCGGCAGGAGACAGACCAAAAGCGACACCAGTACGGTGATACTGAACCATGCACCGGAGTAGATCCCGAAAAATTTCAAGGTGAAGATCGCCACCAGGAAAATGACGCTGAGCGCGGACAGCAGGATGGTCAGTGCGATCTCGTTCGGCGTCTTTTGCCGGTTGGCGCCTTCCACCAGGCTGATCATGCGGTCCAGAAAACTTTCACCGGGATTGGCCGTGACGCGGACGATGATTTTGTCGGAAAGCACTTTGGTACCGCCGGTCACGGCACTGCGGTCGCCTCCGGATTCGCGGATGACCGGTGCCGATTCCCCGGTGATCGCCGATTCGTCGACGGTGGCGATGCCTGAGATCACCTCGCCATCGGCCGGGACGGTCTCGCCGGCGCTGACCGCCACGATGTCGTTTTTGCGCAAGGCTTCCGCCGGCACCGGAGCGTTCTCTTGGCCCGGCTGCATTCGATTGGCCGTGGTATGGGACCTGGTTTTGCGCAGGGAATCGGCCTGGGCCTTGCCGCGGCCTTCGGCTACGGCCTCGGCGAAGTTGGCGAAAAGAACGGTGAACCACAGCCAGAGTGAAATCTGAATGATGAATCCCCTCGGTTCGCCGCTGCTTTTTTGAAATAGGGCGGCCGTGGTGAGCAGGGCGCAGCACTCGGTGACGAACATGACCGGGTTCCTGGCCAGCGAGCGGGGATCGAGTTTTTTTACCGCATCCATGACGGCCTGCTTCAGGATGTCTTTTTGAAAAATGGAAGTCGCGGCGGTTCTCATCGGGGAGGCCTCCTAAAACAGTTTGCCGGAGCCGGTCATGATGAAATGCTCGACAACCGGCCCGAGTGAAAGGGCAGGGAAAAATGTCAGCAAGCCGACGATAATGATCGTGCCGACAAGCAGCACGATGAAAGTCATGCCGTGGACCGGAAAGCTGCCGCTGCCCGCAGGGATCACTTTCTTTGCGGCCAGGTTCCCGGCCAGGGCCAGGACCGGGACCATGAGCAAAAAACGGCCGGCCAGCATGACCAGGCCGAGAAGGGTATTGTAGGCCGGGGTGTTGGCCGACAAACCCGCAAAAGCGCTGCCGTTGTTCCCGGCAGCTGAAGAAAAAGCGTACAGCATCTCGCTCAATCCATGCGGGCCATGGTTGCTTATGCCGGCAACCCCCCAGCGGCTGGCTGCCGCCCAAGCGGCCGGAGCGAGAATCAAAATCGCAGAAGCCAGAATATAAAATACGCAGAGTTTGATATCGGCCGACTCGATTTTCTTGCCGAGGTATTCCGGAGTGCGGCCGACCATCAACCCGGCGATGAATACGGCCAGGATGACAAAAATCAGCATGCCGGAAAGGCCCGATCCTACCCCCCCGTACACCACTTCGCCGAGCTGGATGTTGAGCAGGGGCATCAGGCCCCCCAGGGGCGTGAAGGAATCATGCATGGAGTTGACGGCTCCGCAGGAAGCAGAGGTCGTGACCGTGGCGTACAGAGCTGAGTTGAAGATGCCGAAACGCGTTTCCTTGCCTTCCATATTGCCGCCGCTGGACGCAGACAGGACCGGATAGCGGGAATTGCCTTTGCCTTCGGCCGTCCAGCAGACCATCAGGCTGGCCAGAAAAAGAACGGCCATGGCGCTCCATACCGCCCATCCGTGCTTTTTGTTACCGACCATCAAGCCCAGATAGCGGGTCAGGGCGGAGGGGATCAGAAAAATGGCCAGCAGCTGGATAAAGTTGGTCAAAGGGGTTGGGTTTTCGAAAGGGTGGGAGGAATTGGCGTTGAAAAAACCGCCGCCATTGGTGCCCAGTATCTTGATCGCCTCCTGTGAAGCCACGGGCCCCTGGGGAATGAATTGTGCCGGCTCCCGGCCGGCTGGTTTTTCCAGGCAGGCCGCCTTGACATCTGCTGAGAAATTCTGGATGACGCCCTGGGAGATGAAAAAAATAGCCAGCATGATGGACAAGGGTAAAAGCACATGCAGGGTAACGCGGATCAGGTCGGCCCAGAAATTGCCGATCGTACGGACGCTTTTCCTGGCGATCCCCCGCACCAGGGCGGCGGCCACGGCGATGCCGACGGCGGCCGAAACGAAATTCTGGAAAGTCAGTCCCACCATTTGCGAGAAATGCGACATCGTACTTTCTCCGGCATAATTCTGCCAATTGGTGTTGGCAGCGAAGCTGGCTGCGGTGTTGAAGGCCAGGGATGGTTCCACTGCGGCAAAATGCTGGGGATTCAAGGGCAGGATATGCTGCAGGCGCAAAACGAAATAAGTCAGAAGCATGCCGGCCAGGCTGAAAAAGGCGAGCGCTATTCCGTACTGCTTCCAGCTTTGTTCTTTTTCAACGTCCCTGCCCAGGGCTTTGAACAGTAATTTTTCGCAACCGCCCAAGACAGGCGAAAAAATCGTTTTTTCTTTTGTCTCCATGACTTTGTACAGGTAAGAGCCGAAGGGGCGTGTCAGCAGAAAGAGCAAACCAATGAATAAAAGAAGTTGCAGCCAACTCCCGATTTCCATTTAAAATTTCTCCGGTTTGAATATCGAGATGAACAGGTAGCCGACCAATGCCAGGGCGACAATAGCGGTGATCATTTCCATTATTTTGCAACCTCCTCCAGGAAGTTTCCCAAACGCAAACAAAGGCATAAGAATCCCGCCGTTAAAATAACATAGAACAGATCCAGCATTATGAACCTCCTTTAGGCAAACCGTCCTGCGGGTCCAGGCTGAAGGAGAACGTAGCGCCCCGGTCTTCGACGCTGTTGAAGGTGATCTGGCCATGATGCGCCGTGACTATCTCTTTGGCGATGCTCAGGCCCAATCCGACTCCGCCCTCCGCATTCCGTCCCGGTACCCTGAAAAATTTCTCGAAGATCCGTTTCTGGTATTTCCTGGGAATGCCGCGTCCGTTGTCCGTGACGGAAAACAGGATCCGATCTCCCTCCAGCTTTGCCGACAGCCGCACCACGCCGCCGACCGGGGAATATTTAATGGCATTGGACAGCAGGTTGGCGAATACGTACAGGATGCGGGAGCGGTCGGCGCATACATCGGGCAGATCGGCGGGCAGATCGATTTCCAGGCGGATGCCCTTGTCCTGGGCCTGGCGGGAAAATGAGTCGGCCGCTTCCTGCACCAGCGGGTATGGCGAAACCGTGGCCAGGCTCAAGCTGACGTTTCCCGACTCCAGACGCCGGATATCGAGGAGGTCTTCGATGATGCCGTTCAACCTGTCGCTTTCATCGCGCGCGGAAACCAGCAGGTCGGCCTGCTTTTCGTTCAGGCTGCCGACATTTTCCTCGAGCAGGAGGTGCAGCGCCATGCGGATGGAGGTCAGCGGCGTTTTCAATTGATGGGAGATCGTGGAAAACAGGTCCTTCTTGATCTCATCGTTCTGCATCAGCAAGGTGACATCCTCCAGGATAATGATCGAGCCGTTAAACTCCCTTTCATCATTGAAAATGGGAATCACCCGCGGTCTGAAAAACCTTTCCTGGTTATCGCTGAACTGCTGGATGATCTCATATTTTTTTTCACTGCCGGCCGCGGTGGGATTCTTCACGAGGCTGCGCTGGATTTCCGCCAGCCAGGGATAGGGGGTCTGCTCGATCGAAGTATTGGGAACCAGCTTGAAATTGCGGCGGGCCGCGGCGGTGGCGATCTCGATCACGTTATCGGTGTTGACGATGGCGATGGCTGCCGGCAGGTTCTTGAACGCCTCCTGCGTGGAACGTTGGACCCGCACGAGCTTTGCCTGGTCGGAACGGCGGAAAAGTCGCAGGCTGGCCACCATGGCATTGAAGGCTTCGGAAAGCTGGCCGATCTCATCCCGCGCATCCACCTGGATCTCAAGGTTCAGGTTCCCCTTGCGGATCTCCTGGGTGGAATCGATGAGGCGGCGGATGGGCCTCAGGATCCAATGGTTGCTGAACAGCATGAAAAGCAGGGCGATGCCGACGGAAAGGCCCAGGAAAAAATACATGTCGCGCCGGGCCGCGGCGGCCTTGGTCCGGGCCCGGTTGTTGGCGGCGTTCATGTTCTCCTGATTCATTTGCAGGATGGACTCCGCCTTGTCCCTGACATCATTGAAAAGCGGAAAGAGATTTTTAAAATAGAGTTGCCGCAGAATTTGCGGCTGGGATAGCAAGAACTCATCGAGACCCTGGTCATAGAGTTGGAAGAGCGATTTCAATTCTGTGGCCCGGGCGGATTCCTCGGGCAGGGTCAGGTTGTTCAATTCCGTTTGCAGGGCCTCTTTGAAACGGCCCCGGTTGACTTCGATCTGAGCGGCGCCTTCCTTCATGAAGCCCGAGAGGATGAAAAGCAGCCCGCTGTCCATTCGTTCCAGGGCATCCTTCATCTGCTGGCAGGCGATGACGCTGCGATAGTTTTCCCTCAATATCACATCGATGGACCTTCCCAGTTGGTTGAAGCGCCGGATGCTCTGCAGTGAAATCAGGGAGGTGATCAACAGCATCATGGCAAAAACGACTAAAATTTTTTGTCGAATGGTAAATTTCATTCCTGCACCGTGAAACAGTATGCATGAACCCTGCCAAAACCGTGACGGCCTATGGACAGGTTTTTTGATGCGGATTCT
This sequence comes from Candidatus Aminicenantota bacterium, assembly GCA_018262835.1. Classification (GTDB taxonomy): domain Bacteria; phylum Acidobacteriota; class Aminicenantia; order UBA2199; family UBA2199; genus UBA2199. The sequence continues at coordinate 18,975 of JADFDP010000017.1, read as the reverse complement.
CCGGCAGGGTATTGAAATTTGCAAACCATGCGGCGCCGGGCCTTGCATTTTGCAGCGGCGGTTGGATTGCCGCGCCAGGGATCAAATGCCGTATTTTTTTCTTTTGCGCCACAGGGTGGCCGTATTGATGCCGAGGGTTTCCGCCGCCTGCTCCATGGATGACGCGGAGGCCAGAATGCGGCGAATATGGGCCTCCTCGATCTTTTCGAGTTCGACCGCGTCGCCCAGACGCGGCGCTTCTTCGCTGGTGCAGATCTTATCGGGAAGGCATTCCCTGCCGACCGTTTCCGTTCTGCAGAATATGGCGATGCGCTCTATGGCGTTGCGCAGTTCACGGAGGTTTCCTGGCCAGGGATAATTCGTAAGCGCTTCCAGGGCCTCCATGGTGAATCCCTTGTAGGCCCGGTGATTGCTACGCCCGAAGAACTGCAGCATGGTGCCGGCGATGGTCGCTATATCTTCCTTCCGGTCCCGCAGCGGCGGCATTTCGATCTCTACCACGTTCAGGCGGTAATACAGGTCTTCCCTGAACCTCCCTTGGGCGACGGCCTGGCCCAGATCGAGGTTGGAAGCGGCGATGAGCCGCACATCCGCATTGCGGGTTATATTTTCCCCGACCCGCTCATATTTTTTTTCCTGGATGAAGCGCAGGAGCTTGGGCTGGATCGCCAGGGGCAGGTCGCCGATCTCATCCAGGAACAGCGTGCCCTGCTGGGCCAGCGAGATCCGCCCGGGGAAGTCCTTGAGCGCGCCGGTGAATGAACCCCTGGCATGGCCGAAAAGCTCGCTTTCCAGCAGCTCGACGGACAGGGAAGGGCAGGAGACGCTCAGGAAAGGCTTGCCCGCCCTGGGGCTCCAATCGTGAATGGCTTTGGCCAAAACACTTTTTCCGCTGCCGCTTTCCCCCTTGAGCAGAATATTGGCGCTGGAGGAGGCGGCCTCACGAGCGACGGAAAAAACTTTTTGCATGGCGGTGCTTTTTGTGGAAAAATCGATCTCCGGCATGCTGGCCGTCAAACTGGATTTGAGATACTCGATCTGCCTCTGCATATCCCCGATCTCGAGGATCTTGTCGATAACCATCTTGATCTGGGCCGGCGTAAATGGCTTGGGGATGTAGTCCGTGGCCCCCTTGCGGATGGCCTCGATGGCCGAGTCGATGGATGCGTAGGCGGTGATGATGACGATCTTGGCCCGCGGCGAATGGAACTGCAGATAGGGGATCAGATCCAGACCATTCTTGGTCCCCAGGCGCAGGTCCAGAAAGGCCACGTCGAAAACCCCCTGTTTGATCTCGTTCACGGCATCAGCGAAGTTGCTGACCGCCCGCACCTGGCAGCCTTCGATCTCGAGGCAGAGGGAAATGGTCTTGCGGATATTCGTTTCATCGTCGACGACCAGCACATTCAATCTGTGCCGCGCAACCGGTCTTTCAGTATTTGTGCTCATTTCATGTTTTTACTGTTCTCATTCTGACTTTTCCGGATTAAGATTGAATTTTAATCCAATTTTTCAATAAGTCAATCCGTAAGAGCGCTCGCTCGTTCTGTTGACATAGTATCCGGGATTAAATATAATTTTTAATTCTGGAACCAGCGGCACGACGCCCGTCCGCAAAAACGGGTGAAGTTCAAATGATGGCATAGGAGGCGAAACCATGGCCTTGAGACCGCAGCTGAGACTGTTGGGCGATGAACTGCTGGCGCGCATAGTGAGCGAAGCCCGTGACCTACTTTGCCGATTGGGGACCCAGGTGCAGAATCCCCGCGTCCTGAAGCTCCTGGCCGATCACGGCGCCAAGGTCGATTTTGAAAAAAACCAGGTCCTGTACACTCCCGCATTGCTGGACCGGGCGCTGGCCTCGGTCCCGCATTCATTCAAGCTTTTTGATGTCCTGGGCAACGAGACCCACGATTTCTCTGGGCACAAGGTCCATTTCACCCCCGGTTCGGCCGCCCTGCATGTCCTGGACTACCAGACCCAGCAGATCCGCAAGCCCGATACCGCCGACTATGTCCGCTACACGCAGCTGCTGTCCGGCCTGTCCCATATCGCTTCGCAAAGCACGGCCTTCATCCCGGCCGACGTGGCCGACCGCTTCTCCGACAGCTACCGGCTTTTCCTGAGCCTGCTCTACGGCGAGAAACCCGTGGTTACCGGCACCTTCACCATCGAATCCTTCCGGGTGATGAGGGACATGCAGCTGGCCGTGCGCGGCGGTGAAAAGGAATTACGCGAAAAACCGCTGACTGTTTTTTCCTGCTGCCCGACCTCGCCCCTGAAGTGGAGCGAGATCACCTCGCAGAACGTGATCGACTGCGGGGCGGCCGGCATCCCGGTGGAATTCATTTCCATGCCTCTCTCCGGCTTCATGGCCCCGGTCACCCTGGTGGGAACCCTGGTGCAGCATACGGCCGAAACGCTCAGCGGCATCGTCATCAGCCAGGTCAACCGCCCCGGCGCGCCGGTCCTCTATGGCGGCTCGCCGGCCGCGTTCGACATGCGCTACGAGACCACGCCCATGGGCGCGGTGGAGACCCAGATGGTTGATTGCGCCTATAACGAAATCGGCAAGCACTTCGGCCTGCCCACCCAGGCCTACATCTCCTTGAGCGACGCCAAGCTGCTCGACGCCCAGGCCGGGCTGGAAACCGCCATGGGGGCCACCCTGGCCGCCCTTTCCGGGATTAACAGCATCTCCGGTCCCGGCATGCTCGATTTCGAAAGCTGCCAGAGCCTGGAAAAACTGGTCCTGGACAATGAGATCTGCGGCATGACCCTGCGCCTGGTGCAGGGCATCGAGCCCAGGGAAGACTTCCCGGCCCTGCCGATTTTCGAGGAGCTTTTGCGCGACGGGCACCTGCTGATCTCCCCGCACACCCGCCGCCATTTGAAAAAGGAGCATTATTTCCCGGGCCGGGTCATTGACCGCGCCAATCTCTCCCGCTGGCGCGAAGAGGGAAGCCTGACCCTGGGACAGCGGGCCCACCAGGAGGTGGAGCGGCTGATCGGCGCCTATGTTCCTTCCCGGCTGGCGGGCGAGCGAAAAAAGGAATTGTGCCGGCTGATGGAAGCGGAAGCGCGGCGCTGGGGCATGGAAAAGCTCCCGGTCCGCCCGGTCACAGCATGATCGATTTTCCGCTTTCGCGCCTGCAGCCCCAGGAAGCGGCCGTATATGCCGCTCTGGGCTTGCCCAGCGGCAGCCGGCCTTCGACTCGCTCGGCCGCTTTGCTGCAGCGGGCGCTGGAGCTGTTCCACTCCTGCAGCGAACCGCTGGGTGTGAGCGAACCCATCCGCCTGGACGAGTTTGCCGGCATCTTTGCCGGCCAGGGGCGGAATGCCCCGGCCACGCCCCTGGCGGGAGTTTTTCCCCGCGCCGAACGCCTGCACCTTTTCGCCTTCACCCTGGGAGCCCGGATCAGCGGGGAGATCCAGCGTCTGTTCGCCAGTGACGATTTTGCCCTGGGTTCGGTATTGGACGCCGTGGCTTCCCTGGCCGCCGACCAGGCCGGGCGCATCGCTGAAGCATGGGTGGAAAGCCGGGACGCGGGGCAAAAGAAGGGCGCGCGGCTCAAGGCCTTGCTGTACAGTCCCGGTTATTGCGGCTGGCACATCAGCGGCCAGGAAAAACTGTTCGCCCGCCTGCGCCCCGAGCGGATCGGCATCAGTCTGAACGCCAGCTTCCTGATGAGTCCCTTGAAATCGATCTCCGGTGTGCTGGTGGCCGGGCCGGCCGCCATCCACCGGTTTTCGGAAGTGTATCCATTTTGCGGCCAGTGTAAAAGTCCGACCTGCCGGGAAAGAGGAATGGCGCGGTCGGCATAAAAGCGGAGGAATGCCATGGAGATTTTAAAACAGATCGCGCAATGCCTGGAAGCCGGAGACGATGCCGGCGTTCCGCCCTTGGTGCGCCAGGCCCTGAAGCAGGGGACTGTCCCCAAAACCATCCTGGATGAGGGCCTGATCGCGGGCATGAACACGGTGGGGGAAAAATTCCGCGTCCACGAGATCTTTTTGCCCGACGTGCTGCTCGCGGCCAAGGCCATGTACGCCGGCATGGACGTGCTCAAACCATTGCTCATCAGCAGCGGCGTATCCAGCCGCGGCCGGGTGGTCATCGGCTCGGTGCAGGGCGATCTGCACGATATCGGCAAGAACCTGGTCGGCATCATGCTGAAAGGGGCCGGTTACGAGGTGATCGACCTGGGCAACGACGTAGCCGCTACAACATTCGTGGCCGCGGCCAAAAGCCACGACGCCCGCGTCATCGGCATGTCGGCGCTGCTGACCACCACCATGCCGGTGATGAAGGAGGTCGTGGACCTGTTGAAAAAGGAAAACCTCAACGGCCGAATCAAAACCATCATCGGCGGCGCCCCGGTTTCCCAGAATTACGCCGACGAGATCGGCGTCGACGCCTATGGATACGATTGCGCCCAGGCGGTCGCCGGCGTAAAAAAACTGGCCGCGGCAGTCCGCTAGATGGAAGCGATCACGGCCAGGGTCGGCCGCGGGGAAGTCCTGCTGGCCGACGGCGCCATCGGTTCGCTGCTCATGGCCCGCGGCCTGGCCAGTGGGGCGGCTCCGGAAAGCCTCAACCTTTCCCACCCGGAAATGCTGGAAGAGATCGCCCGCCTCTACCTGGATGCCGGCGCCGAGATCATCCAGACCAACACCTTCGGCGCCTCGCCGCTGAAGCTGGCCAATTACGGTCTGGCCGAGCAAGCGGACGCCATCAATGAAAGCGCCGTGCGGGCGGTGCGGCGGGCGGTCGGGGAGCAAGCCTATGTGTCGGCCTCCTGCGGGCCGAGCGGCAAGATCCTGCTGCCCTACGGGGATACGGAACCGGAGAAAATGCTGGAGGGCTTTCAAAGGCAAATCCAGGCCCTGATCCGGGCCGGGGCCGACATCATCTGCATCGAGACCATGTCCGATATCCATGAGGCGCGGCTTGCCATCCAGGCGGCGCGCAGCGTTTCCCCGTCCATCCCGGTCATGGCCACCATGACCTTTGAAGCCACGGCGCGGGGATTTTTCACCATCATGGGCGCGACCATCGAGAAAGCCTGCCGGGAGCTGGAAAAGGCGGGAGCCGACCTGGTCGGCTCCAACTGCGGCAACGGCAGCCTGCAGATGGTCGCCATTGCCAAGGAATTCAGGAGATGCACCAAGCTGCCGCTGCTGATCCAGGCCAATGCCGGAGTGCCGGAATTGCGCGCCGGACGGGTGCACTATCCCGAGAGCCCGGCAACCATGGCGGCCATGAGCCGGGAACTGGTTGGGGCCGGGGTGGCGGTGATCGGCGGCTGCTGCGGCACCACGCCGGAACACATCCGCGCCATGCGCCGGGCCCTGGACGAGGAGAAGGTCGTACGCCATGGCCATTCACCGGCTTGATCATATTTTCAATCCCCAGCGCATCGCCCTGATCGGGGTCACTGCCAATCCGAAAAGCGTCGGCGGCAAGGTGCTGGGAAACCTGGTCGGCAGCGGTTTCCGCGGCGTCGTCTATCCGGTCAACCCCGATTTCGAAGCGGTCATGGGCATTCCCTGTTTTTCTAGCCTGCGGCAGCTGCCGCGCCCCGTCGATGTCGGCGTGATCTGCGCGCCGGCCGCAAAAGTGCCGGCCCTGGTGCGCGAATGCGGGGAAGCGGGCATTCCGGGGGTGGTCATCGTTTCGGCCGGTTTCCGCGAAACCGGCCCCAACGGGCTGGTCCTGGAAAACGAAGTCCTGGCCGAGGCCAGGCGATTCGACGGCATGCGCATCCTCGGTCCGAACTGCCTGGGCGTGATCGTCCCCGGCCGGCAGCTGAACATGAGTTTTGCCGGCGCCATGCCCAAAGGCGGGCACATCGCCTTTATTTCCCAATCCGGCGCCCTGTGCGCCGCGGTCCTGGACTGGGCCATTGAAGAAAATATCGGTTTTTCCTGCGTGGCCTCGATCGGCAACGCCCTGGACGTGGATTTCGGCGACCTGATCGACTATCTGGGCGAAGACGAAAAAACCCGTTCCATCATCCTGTACATGGAATCGATCGGCCAGGCGCGCAAGTTCATGACCGCGGCCCGAGCCTTCGCCCGCGGCAAGCCCATCGTAGCCTACAAGGCCGGCCGCTTCCCGGAATCGGCCCAGGTGGCGGCCTCGCATACAGGCGCCCTGGCGGCCGAGGACGCGATCTATGACGCCGCCTTTCAGCGCGCCGGACTGGCCCGGGTCCTGGATATCGGCGAGATTTTCGACTGCGCCGAGCTGATCGGCCGGCAGAAAATTCCCCTGGGGCCTCGCCTGGCCATCGTGACCAATGCCGGGGGGCCCGGTGTAATGGCCACGGACGCCTTGATCGCCGCCAGCGGCACCCTGGCGCGGCTGGAGCCGGCAACGCGGACCCGCCTCGATGAAGTCCTGCCGCCCTGCTGGTCGCACGGCAACCCGGTCGATGTCCTGGGCGACGCCCGTTCCAAGCGCCTGGCCAGAGCCGTGGAAATCGTCCTGCAGGATGCCGGCGCCGACGCCGTCCTGGTGATCGTCACCCCGCAGGCCATGACCAACCCGACGGCCATGGCCCAGGCGCTGGCCCAGCTCAAGGACCTGTCGGCCAAGCCGATCCTGGCAACCTGGCTGGGCGGGAGCACCATGCAGGCCGGGCGGCGCATCCTGGCCGATGCCGGCATCGCCAGCTACCGCACGCCGGAACAGGCGGTGGGCGCCTTCATGACCCTGGTGGCCTACGCCCGCAACCTGGACAGCCTCTACGAAACCCCCATCGACATCCCGCTGACCTTTGCCCCGGACCGAAAAAAGCTGCATGCCGATTTCAAAAGGCTGGCCGGCAGCCAAAGGCGAATATTGTCGGAAAACGATTCCAAATCCCTGTTGGAGGCCTATGGCATTCCGACCGCCATGCCGCAAACGGCAGCCACGGCTGAAGCCGCCGCGGCTGTGGCGAAAAGGATCGGGTTCCCCGTTGTCTTGAAGATCCTTTCCCCGGACATTACCCACAAAAGCGACGTGGGCGGAGTGGCCCTGGACCTGCGGGACGCATCCATGGTGCTCCGGGCTTTTGCAGATATCATGAACCGGGCCCGGCAAATGAAACCCGGGGCCAGGCTGGATGGGGTTACGGTCCAGCCCATGGTTCAGGACCCGCATGGGGTGGAGATGATCCTGGGCATCAAAAAGGACCCGGTCTTCGGAACCGTGGTCATGGCCGGCATGGGCGGCACCGATGCCGAGCTGTTCGCCGACCGCAGCCTGGGTTTCCCGCCGCTGAACGAGCGCCTGGCCCGGCGCATGCTCGAGTCGCTCAGGATCTGGCCGCTGCTCAACGGCTACCGCGGCCGCCCGCCGGTCCGTATCGACAGTTTGCTGGAAATTTTGATCCGTTTTTCGTACTTTGCCGCCGATTATCCCGAGATCGCCGAGCTGGACATCAATCCGCTGCTGGTCACTCCGAAGCAGGCGCTCGCCCTGGACGCGCGCCTGGTCATCGAGGGCCCCTTGCCCGAACCCGGAGCGCGGCCCTATGCCCACCTGGCCCTGCGCCCCTATCCCGAGGAATACGTCCGGACGGCGCGCCTGCCGGACGGGACCGAACTGCTGCTCAGGCCGATCCGGCCCGAAGATGAGCCGCTGTGGATGGAGCTGCTGAAGGGATGTTCGCGGGAATCCATCTACGCCCGCTTCCGCCATTTTTTTCAATGGCAATCGCACCAGGCGGCGATCCGCTACTGCTTCACCGACTATGACCGGGAGATCGCCATGGTGGCGGAAGGGTCGCCAGAGGGCCGGCGCGAGCTGCTGGGCGTGGGGCGGCTGGTGGCCGACCCGGACCACGAAAGCGTGGAATACGCGGTACTGGTCGGTGACAAGTGGCAGAACAGGGGCCTGGGAAGCGTGCTGACCGAATGCTGCCTGGATATCGCCTCACGCTGGGGCTTGAAGCGCGTGGTCGCCCAGACCGGCAGCGACAACACGCGCATGCTGACGTTGTTCAAACGCCTCGGTTTTGCCACCACTCCCTCGGCCGACGGCTCGGTGATCGATGCGGTGAAAGAACTGCCGCAGCAAGTGACGGCTCTTTAGCGGTGGATGATGCGGCTTAACAACGGCCGTTTGATGGCGATGGCTCCCGAGGGACACATCTCCTGGCAGCAATAGCAGCGGATGCAGCGCTCATAGTCAAAAACCGGCAGGGGATTTCTGTCACCCGGCCGCCGCTTCACGGCCTTGGGGTCCAGGGGACAGACCTCCGTGCAGACCCCGCAGTTTTCGCAAAGAGAGCCATCGATGAAAGGCCGCGGCGTAATCCATTTTTTAAGATATAAGGGGAAAGAATGGTCAAAAGACACCGCCGGCTGGCGGAGCACTTTAAAATCCGGGCAGGCCAGGCGGGAAAGCGAATCGCCGCAGATATCGATCTCTTGGTCAGCGATCGCTCCCAGGCCGCTTTCGGCGGCGGGAGCCATGGTCGGGACGTACTGGGCCGGCAGGCGGATCAGCCTGCAGAAAACCGCGTCCAGGGCGGCCGGGTCGCTTGAAAGCAGCAGGACCTTCATTTTCCGGGGCGAGCCCGACCCCGGGCCGTTGCCCTCCATGGCCGTGATACCGTCCAAAACGTACAGGCGCGGCTTTAGAAAGCGGTTGATATCGACCAGCATGGAGGCAAAATGTCGGGTGTGCGGCATCTTGACATGGTATTCCCCTTTGCGAATGCCCGGGACGCAGCCGAACTGGTTCTTTATGGCGCCGGTGATGCGCATGAAGCCGTGGGTCTTCATCTTGGCCAGGCTGATGAGGCCGTCGGTTTCCAGGGCGCCTTTGGCCAGGACCAGTTGCTTGGCGATCAGGGCGTCCTTGAACGAGACCTGGACCGGGGTGTTGAAATCGGCCGGCTCCATGCCGATCTCCCGGGCCGCTGCCGCCACGCCGGATTTGGCGGCTGCGCCCCGGGCGCTGCCGAATCCGGGGGAATCGCCAAAACTGACCCGGGCGCCGTTTTTCTGGCAAAGCTCACCCATGGCCTTGACCACGGCCGGGTGGGTGGTGACACACTTTTCCGGGGGGGCGCCGGTCAGAAAATTCGGCTTGAGCAGGATTTTCTCGCCCGGGCGGGCAAAACGGGCGATGCCGCCCAGAAGATCGATCCCCCGGCGCAGGGCCGAAAAAACAAGTTCCCCATCATAGTCGGGACATTCAATGAGGGCGACTTTCGCTTTTGCCGGGGCCTTGCTTTCAACACCGCCGGCCATGGATCATTCAAAGATCTGGCGCACGGAGGTGCTGGTCTCGCTCTCGTTGCCCTTTTTGTCCACGGCAGCGACCGCGTAGATGTAGAGCTGTCCTTTGACAATCTGCTTGTCGCGGTAGAAATTCTCGGTCACGGCGGCGTCCAGGAGCTTGAAATCCTCGTCCTTGGAAGACTTGCGGTAAACGAGGTAGTGGTCCAAATCCTGATCGCGCACGGCTTCCCAGGTCAGGAAAATATGGTCCCTGGCGGTGAAAGTCACCAGGTTGGCGGGGACATCGGGGGGGAAGGTATCCCGGATGCCTATCTTCACCTGGTTGGAAGGGGCGCTCTCGATTCGCTCGGACAGGCGGCTGGCGACCTGGTATTCGTACTCGCCGTCGGCGCCGGTGTCGTGGTCTTCATAATATTCTCCGGCCGCTATTTTGGCGTTGATCATTTTGAAGGCGCCCGGATTTTTACCTTGATTAATTCTGCGGTAAACCGCATAACCGTCGATCGCGGCCAGCGGCTGGCCTTCGCTGTCGGTCTGCGGGCGGCTCCAGCTCAGGACAACCACTTTGCCTTCGCGGGCGTATTTCAGGTCCTGGATGGCCTGGGGCGGCGTGCGCGTCGTGATTTTCTCAATGGAACCCAAAGCCGATCTGGATCGGCCGTACTGATAGGTCAAAGCGAAGCTGTGCTCCTTGTCCTTGAGCAGCTTGCCCTTGAAGGGAATCGCGAAAGAGAAGGTGCCGTCGCCGCGGTCGGAGATCTCGCTGATCTTTGGCTTGGCCAGCGCTTCGCTTTTTTTCAGGAAGGCCTCGGGGATGATGGTCTTGGCCGCATGGTAAATGGTGACGCCCCGGCACTGGCTGGGCTGGAAAGGGGTTTTATTGTCGGAAAGAAACGCGGGGAACTTCCAGCTGAGTTCGACCTGGTTGCCGATCTGCCTGACCTGCAGGGCCTCCGCGGCCAGCGGCAGTTTTTCGGGCTCCAGGACCAATGGGCCCTTTTTGCCGCAAAAGGAAAAAGCCAGGGTAAAAAGCAGAAGAAGCAAAAATATTTTTTTCATTTTTTTAAAGGATGTACTTGCTCAGATCGCCGTCTTTGATGATGCTCTGCACTTTTTTGTTCACATACTCGCGATCGATCTTTACCTGCCCGTGTTCCAGGTCGGAGGCCTCGTAGGATATGTCTTCCATGACTTTTTCCATGATGGTATGCAGGCGGCGGGCGCCGATGTTTTCCGACGAGGTGTTGATCTCAACGGCCATGGTGGCGATCTCCTCGATGGCGTCGGCGCTGAACAGGATCTCCAGCCCTTCGGTGCCCAGCAGGTTCTGGTACTGCTTGACCAGCGCATTCTGCGGTTCGGTGAGGATGCGGATGAAATCGGCCTTGTTGAGCGATTCAAGCTCCACGCGGATGGGAAAGCGCCCCTGCAGCTCGGGGATCATGTCCGCGGGCTTGGCCACGTGGAATGCGCCGGCGCCGATGAACAGGATATGGTCGGTTTTGACCATGCCGTACTTGGTGTTGACCGTGGTCCCTTCGATGACAGGCAGCAGGTCGCGCTGCACTCCTTCCCGGGAAACCATGGGGCCGTGGCCGCCGCTTTCGCGGCCGGCGATCTTGTCGATCTCGTCGAGGAACACGATGCCCATCTGCTCGGTGCGGCCGATGGCGACCTTGGCCACCTGGTCCATGTCCAGCAGCCGGTTCTGCTCTTCCATGAGCATGTAATCGAAAGCTTCGCCAAGGGTCATCTTGCGCTTTTTCGGGCCCTTGGCTCCCATCAGGCTGGGCATCATTTCGCTGATCTGGATGCCGATCTCCTCGACCCCGGATGCGGAAAAAATCTCAAAGGGGGCGAAGGAGTTGGCCTTGACCTCCACTTCGATGACGCGGTCATTCAATTTGCCTTCGCGCAGCATCTTGCGGAATTTCTCCTTGCTTTCGGCGAAATTCTCGGCTTCGTTCTCGTTTTCCCCGACCGTCGCCTTGGAACTTTTCGGCGGCGGCAGCAGGATGGACAATATTTTTTCCTCGGTGTTGCGCCGGGCTTTCTCGTTGTTTTCCGCCATCTTTTCGGCCTTGACCAGGTCGACGGCGATGCGCACCAGGTCGCGGACGATCGATTCCACATCGCGCCCCACATAGCCGACCTCGGTGAATTTCGACGCTTCCACCTTCAGGAAAGGGGAGCGGGTCAGCTTGGCCAGCCGGCGGGCGATCTCGGTTTTGCCGACGCCGGTGGGGCCGATCATCAGGATGTTCTTGGGAATGATGTCGTCGGCTATGTCGGCAGGCAGCTTCTGGCGGCGGAAGCGGTTGCGCAGGGCGATGCTCACGGCCTTCTTGGCCTTGTTCTGGCCGATGATGAACTTGTCCAGCTCGCGGACGATCTCCTTGGGCGTCAGTTCGTCGCCCTTGTTGAGGATGGCGTCGTTCATTTACATCTCCTCGATGGTGAAGTTCTTGTTGGTGTAGATGCAGATGTCGGCGGCGATGTCCAGGGATTTTTCGACGATGGCGCGGGCGTCGAGGCGGGTTTCACGGCTCAGGGCCAGGGCGGCGGCCATGGCGTAGGGCCCGCCCGAGCCGATGGCCAGAACGTTCTCGTCGGGTTCGATGATGTCGCCGGTGCCCGACAGGATGTACATCTTCTCCTCGTTGGCCACGATGAGCATGGCTTCCAGGCGGCGCAGGATCTTGTCGGTGCGCCAGTCCTTGGAAAGCTCCACGGCGGCGCGCGAGATGTTGCCGTTGTATTCTTCCAGCTTGGCTTCGAAGCGCTGGAAAAGCGAAAAGGCGTCCGAGGTGGCCCCGGCGAACCCGGCCAGGATCTTTTCGTTGTACAAGCGGCGGATCTTCTTGGTCTTGTGCTTCAAGACCGTGTTCTGGAAGGTCACCTGGCCGTCGGCGCCCATGACCAGCTTGCCCTGGTGGCGGACGCACAGCACGGTGGTGGCATGCATTTTTTCTTTCATCTGCTGATTTTATATCTTTTGCCCGGTCAAGTCAACGCGGCAGGCGCGGGAGCACGGCGCGCCGTCATCCTCCGGTTCGGCCCGGAAAAATATTTTTGGAATGGTCATCCCGCAAGTTCGTCATCATGCGCAGCGGCGGGATGCGGAAAAAGATCGCTTGCTTTTTTTAACGGCCTTTCTCCGGCCATTCCCGGTAAAATATCCGTTTGCCCGTGATGACCGGCTGGATCTTCTTTTCCTTTTCGAGAACGTCCAGGTAGCGACGCAGTTCGTTTTCCCCCTTGGCGGTCAGTGTCATCAGATCCTCCAGGGTCAGCGGCCGGCGGCGGATGGTGTTCAACAGGCTGTTTTCCAGGTTGGAACTGAAAGCCGAAATTTCTTCGCGGCGGCTGGCGCGCTTGATGATCTCCACCGGCAGCTCCCGCCAGAGGTCGCGGATCTTTTCCAGAGTCGCGAAATCGGCGGATTCGATGCCCGGGCAGGCCGGGGGGCGGTCCAGGGTGTTGAGCTGGATCTTGTCCGCTTGGATGCGCCGCAGGGCGCGCTGCAAGGCCCGGATCTCTTCGCGGCTGTCGTTGATGCCCTTGACGATGAAAATTTCCAGCCAGATTTTTCCGGTAAATTCTTTGCGGAAAGCAACCAATCCCTCGATGACCCGGTCCAGATCCAGGTCGGGATGGGGCTGGTTGATGCGGGCAAAGCCGGCGGCCGTGGCCGCGTCCAGCGACGGCAGGACGACATCGGCCTGGTGCAGGTCGCGCCGTACGTCTTCCCTGAACAGCAGGGTGCCGTTGGTCAGCACCGCCAGGGGCACGGAGCTGATTTTTTTGATCTCGGCGATGAGCCGGCCCAGGTCGGAGTTCAAGGTCGGTTCCCCGGAACCGGAAAAGGTGATGAAGTCGAGGTGGGGGATGCCGGGCAGTACCGCTTGCAGTTCCTCCAGCACCCGCCGCGGCGGAAAGAAGCTCTGCCTCTCGCAGGTCAGGCGGGTCGTGCGCCCGCACTCGCAGTACAGGCAGTCCAGGCTGCAGGTCTTGTAGGGGATGACGTCCACTCCCAGGGAGATGCCCAGGCGGCGCGAGGGCACGGGGCCGAAAATGTGCCGGTTCTTATTCTTTTCTGCCTGCATCGTCATCGTATCAATAGACATAGAATAACGCGCATTTCAGATACTCCGATTGGAACAGGGGCAGGAGCACGGCGTGGTCGTAGGGCTGGCTTTTCAGCTCGATCAGCTTGATGCGGCGGCCGGCGTCCTGGGCGGCATCCTGGATCACGCCGATGAAGTCGTCCTTGCCCAGGAAGTGCGAGCAGGAGCAGCTGATCAAAAAGCCTCCGGGGCGGACCATCTTCAGCGCCCGCAGGTTGATCTCCTTGTAGCCGCGCTTGGCTTCAGCCAGCCTGGCGCGGGACTTGACGAAGGCTGGCGGGTCCAGGATGACGATGTCTTTGCTGACTCCCGCCCTGCTCATCTCCTTGAGTTTCTTGATGGCGTCTTCCTGGGTGAATGCGAACGCCTCTTCGGCAAATCCGTTCAGGGCGGCGTTTTCCCGGGCCTGCTTCATGTACTCGCCCGAGATCTCGAGGAATTCGACATGCCGGGCGCCGAAGCGGCGGGCGTGCAGCCCCCAGGCGCCGGCGTAGGAAAAGGCATCCAGGACATCGCGGCCGGAGGCGATGGGATCCAGGAGCAGGTAATTGTCGCGCTGGTCGAGGAAAAAACCCGTCTTCTGGCTCTTGAGAAAATCGATCCTGAACTTCAGGCCGTTGACCTCGATGACCTTTTCCGGGCTCGCTCCGGGCGTCCGCACGCGGTTGATCAGGGGGATGCCCTCCTTTTCCCGGGCCGGGGCCAGCGATTTTTCGATCAGCACGGCCCCGGGATGCAACTCGCTGACGATGGCGAAGATGTCGTCCTTGAGGTTTTCCATGCCGGCGGTGGTGATCTGGACGATGAAATAGTCGTCGAAGCGGTCGATGACCAGCCCGGGCAAAAGATCGGCCTCGCCGTATGCCATCCGGTAATAGGTGTTCTGCGGGCGCAGGCTCTGGCGCTGGCGGTCGGCGGTTTCCACGCGCCGGCGCAGGAAATCCCGGTCGATCGCCTCTTGCGGATCGTAGCTCAGCACGCGGAAGGCGATGGTTGAGGCGGGGTTGACGTAGCCGGTGGCGATGTACATGTCTTCCGCAGAATACAACCGGCATAGCTCTCCGGGTCGAAAATGCTTCCAGTTGCCGCGGAGCTCGTTGTCGTAAACCCAGAATTCGCCTTTCAGGACACGATTCTCCTCGTGCGGCTTCAAAACCAGTTTTTTGTATTCCGCGGCCATGGGGATATTATATGCGATTTCTCCTTGACTGCAAAACGCAGGCGTTCCATTTTATGGTTTCATTTAAGGAACATTGACGAAAAAAGCTGTTCCAATTGACTTTGCCGATCTGCCCATGCTACCCTTGATCAGAACCCAAAGTGAGTTTTGGGAAATAGCGGGCGAGAACGGGGATAAAAATGAACGGACTGGGCTTTATGGAATAAGCATGAACAAGGCCTTTTTCCTGCAGCTGGTTTTTAACGCTTCTCTTTTAATGACCCTGGCACTCATCTACGACCTGGTCGCCGTACGGTCGCGCCTGAGACGGGCATCGCTGCGGCAAGTGCCGGCCGGGGTCGTCATCGGCATCGTGGGCGTGATCGTCATGCTGGCCTCCTGGAAAATGGAGCCGGGGATCGTTTTCGATACGCGCTCGATCCTGATCGGGGTTTCCGGTCTTTATTTCGGCACGATTCCGACCGTCGTGGCCATGGCCATCACGGCCGCGTATCGGGCAATTATAGGCGGAGCCGCCGTGGGCATGGGGATCGCCGTGATTTGCACTTCGGGGGCGATCGGCATGGCCTGGCGGCATAAGCGCCGGCTTTTTTTGGCGGACATCACCTGGCGCGAGCTCTATCTTTTCGGATTGGTCATCCACCTGGCCATGCTGGGCTGCGCGTTCTTTCTGCCCGGGGCAACCCGGTGGCAGGTACTGGCCAACATTACCCTGCCGGTCTTGCTGGTCTATCCGGTCGTGACCGCCCTGCTGGGCAAGCTGATGGCCGATCACCTGAAGCGTGAAATGACGAATCAAAAGCTGCGGGAAAGCGAGGAAAGGTATCAAACCCTGGCCAAAATCGCTCCGGTCGGGATCTTCCGTACCGATAAAAACGGCGCCACCACTTTTGTAAATCCCACCTGGTGCCAGATATCCGGATTGTCCGAGGAACAGGCAATGGGCGACGGCTGGCTGGGCGCGGTCCATCCGCTTGACCGGGAGGCCTTGCGCCAGGGCTGGCAAGAAACGATCCAACAGCTTGAACCTTCTTTCGCGGATTATCGTTTCCTGCGCCCGGATGGAACGGTCGCCTGGGTGATGGGGCAGGCATCTCCGGAAATGAATATGGAAAACCAGATCGTCGGCTATGTGGGCACGATCACCGACATCAGCGAGCGCAAGCGTGCCGAAGATATGATCCGGGTTTCCCTGGCGGAGAAGGAGGTGTTGTTAAAGGAAGTGCACCACCGCGTCAAAAACAATTTGATGTCGGTCATCGGCCTGATCAAAATGGAGGGAGCGAAAGCGAATAATGAAGTATTCAGTACTTTGCTGCTGGAGCTCGAAGGCCGCATCCGCGCCATGGCCCTGGTGCATGAGAGCCTCCACAAATCCTCAAACCTGGCCCGCATCGACCTGCAATACTATATCGAGACGCTGACCGCCCATATCCGCGCCCAGTTCGGAGCGGAACGCAATATACGCTTTTCGGTGCGGGCGGCCGGGGTGATGGCCAACCTGGATTTCGCCGTTCCCTGCGGACTGATCCTGAACGAACTGATCGCCAATGCCTACAAGCACGCCTTCCCCGGAGACAAACCCCGTTCCGGGGCGGGCCAATGCGAGATCGCTGTCGCGGTGCAGCATGAGGGCGGAGTGCTCACGCTGACCGTGGCCGACAACGGGGTTGGGTTGCCCGCTGATCTGGACTGGGAGAAAGCGGATACCCTGGGATTGAAGCTGATCCAGATGCTGTGCCTGCAGCTCAACGGAACGATCCAGCTGGACAGAACCCGCGGCACCACTTTTCGTCTGTGCTTTGCGCGCTCCTCGGCTGCCGGCTGAGATTGGCGAAAAGATATTGTTCATAAAATTAAATTAATCCAAACAATTCACAACTGCGTATTGCAAATTTCAGGGATTTTAAATAAAATCCTTGCAGTGAGCCCGTACAGATGGCGAACGAATTAGGCAAAGACAACTGGTTTGCCTTTATCCTGCCGGTGAAGCAAACGAGATAAAAAATGGCTGAGAAAATCCTGGTTGTGGAAGACAACGAGCAGAACCGCATACTCATGCGGCAGATCTTAACCCCTCACGGCTATGATATGTTTGAAGCGACGGATGGGCTGATGGGGTTGAAGATGGCCCGCGCGCACAGGCCCGACCTGATCATTATGGATATCCAGATGCCGGTGATGAACGGTTTTATGGTCATCCGCGAGCTGCGGAATGATCCCGAGCTCAGAAAGACCAAGGCGATCGCTGTTACCTCCTTTGCCATGAAAGGCGACCGGGAAAAGGCGCTGCAGGCCGGATTCGATGAATACATCACCAAGCCCGTCGATACACGGATATTCCCTGAACTGGTCAGGCAAGTTTTGGACCGGGCACAGACATGAATCCGCGAAACCCGGTCATCCTCTGCGTGGACGACGAGGTGGCGAATCTCAAGCTGCTCGAAAATATTCTCGTCCCGAGGGGCTACACGGTAGTCAGCGCCAACAGCGGCCAAGACGCCCTGCGAAAGATCAAAAGCCAGACGATCGACCTCGTGCTCCTGGACGTGATCATGCCGGGGATGGACGGCTTTGAGGTATGCCGGCAGATCAAGGAAGACCCAAAGCTCAGGGACATCCCCATCATCATGATCACGGCCTTGACCGCCAAGCAAGACCATGTTCGCGGCATCGAGGCCGGGGCGGAGGATTTTTTGGCCAAGCCCATCGAAAAGACGGTGGCGCTGGCCAGGATCAAGCTGCTGCTGAAGGTGAAGGAGCTCAGCGACGAGCGCAAGCGCGCCGAGGAAGCCCTGCAAAAATCCCACGATGAGTTGGAAAGCAAGGTGCGGGAACGCACGGCAGAGTTGGCAAAAGCCAATTCGGAGCTCACCCTTGCCTACGATGCCACGATAGAAGGCTGGTCGCGCGCCCTGGACCTGCGCGACAAGGAGACCGAAGGCCATTCCCAGCGGGTGACGGAACTGGCCGTGAGACTGGCGCTGACCTTCGGCCTCGGTGAAGCGGAATTGGTGCAGGTGCGCTGGGGGGCGCTGCTGCACGACATCGGCAAGATGGGCATCGCCGATGGAATCCTGCTCAAGCCCGGCCCGCTGACGGCCGAGGAATGGGCGCTGATGAAGCAGCACCCGTCCATCGCCTACGAGATGCTCGCGCCCGTTCGTTACCTGCGGCTGGCGCTGGACATCCCGTACCGCCACCATGAGAAGTGGGATGGCACGGGCTACCCGCTGGGCTTGCGGGGCGAGCAAATTCCGCTGACGGCTCGCATCTTTGCCGTGGTGGATGTGTGGGATGCGATGCGCTCCGACCGTCCGTATCGAGCGGGCTGGCCGGAAGAGGAAGTGCGCGCGAACATCCGGTCGCTTGCGGGTTCCCACTTCGATCCACAGGTGGTTGAGGTATTTCTGAAAATGGATCCAGTGTCAGGATTTAATATAGAATAGTTTCTACACGGGACTTATTGAAACGGCAAAAAACACAAGCCTGCTTAAATATGAACGGCATTCATATTTTTGCTAAAAATTCCTTTTTTCTTGACTTTTAAATCATCACTGCGTATTCTTAATGCATGATCGGTGCCGGCTCCTGCCGGACAAAGGGACGAGAGAGAGATCATGAGCCAAGCCATGAAAAAAAAGAAAATTTCGAAAAGGGTAAAAAAGACAAATCCGGGCCGGAATATCAAAAAAGACATAAAACCCTTACCTAAAATGAGGCAGCCAGGCTCTGATAATGGATTTGTCGGGGAAAAAGATTCAATCCTCACTAAGTGCAAGAAGGCAAAAACGGCGCCGCGGGCGAATAAAGAACCGCAAGTAATAACACGCTGCAAAGATGAATCCCGCGAATACTCAGAGAGCATCATCGATACCGTGCGTGAACCCCTGATCATTCTTGACCATGATCTAAGAGTGGTCACCGCCAGCCGCTCTTTTTATAAATTCTTCAAGGTGAAACCTGAAGAGACGGCGGGACGGCTTATTTATGATCTGGGCAACAGGCAGTGGGATATCCCCAAACTGCGGGAACTGCTGGAAACCATTCTTCCCGAAAAAGCGGCCTTTGACAACTATGAGGTCGAGCACGATTTCCCCGGCGTCGGCAGGCGCGCCATGCTTTTAAATGCCCGCAGGATCCCCAGGCCGCCGGAAAAGCCGAAAATGATCCTCCTGGCCATCGAAGATATCACCCAGCGCAAAAGTATCAAAGAAGAACTAGAGGCATCAGAAGAACGGTATCGGCGGGCCTTTGAAACATCACGGGATGGATTATTTCTTGTGCATAAAACCGAAGGCGACATCCTTAACTCCAACGAGGCTGTCCAGAATTTTCTGGGTTATTCAAAAGAGGAGTTTTTTAAAAAGAAACTCTGGGGATTCGGCTTGTTCAATAACCTTCAGGATTTTCAAGCAGCGTCGAAAA
>JADFDP010000016.1 GCA_018262835.1 Candidatus Aminicenantota bacterium | reverse complement strand
TGCTTTTTGAGGCCTGGAAGCAGAAGCTCGGATAATTTTTGCCGGCAGGTCGAAGCGGGCGATCCGCAGTGCTTTTTAGCCCCGGTCCTGACCTGGGGAAATTGTTTGCCTGCCTATTTTTAGGCAAAAATATCGTTTTTTGCTATAATGAAACCATGGCAAAAAAAGGCTTTACCCTGATCGAAGTGCTGATCGTTGTCACTTTGATCGGCATCCTGGTGGCGATCCTGGTGCCGCAGTACAAATACTCGGTTTTGCGGGCCAGGGAGGCGGTCCTGAAGGAAAACCTGTTCCAGATGCGCGACGCCATCAACAAATATTATTTCGACAAGAAAAAGTATCCGGCCGCATTGTCTGACCTAGTATCCGCCCGCTACCTGCGCGACATACCGCTAGACCCCATAAACAAAACCCGGGAATGGCAGCTGGTCATGGCCGAACCCCTGGAAGGCGAGGATTTTGATCCCGAAGCAGACCAGGGCGTACTGGACGTAAAAAGTTTGTCCACGGCCACGGCCCTGGACGGCACTCTATATGCCGATTGGTAAGCGGCAAGCGGTGAAAGACGGGGCCCCGAGCCACCGCGGCCGAGCCGGGAGGACATCCGGCCATGCCCGGAGCGGGGGGTACGTTATGATCGTGCTGATGATCGCCGTGGTGGTGCTGACCGTGCTCATGCTCATGGCCGTGCCGCTCTGGCAGACGGAAATGCAGCGTGAGGCCGAGGAAGAGCTGATCTTCCGTGCCCGCCAGTACGTCAGCGCCATCGGTTTTTACGTCAGGAGCCACAACAACGTCTATCCGCAGAATTTCGAGATCCTGCACCTGGAAAAATTCCTGCGCCAGCTCTATCCCGATCCGGTCAGCGTGGACGGCCGCTGGGACATGGTCTTTCAGGACACATCCTCGGGCGGGGCGAAATTCCTGGTCGTCCCCGCGCACCTGGCCAAGGCCTACTTCGGCCGCGCCGTACTGGTCGGCGTATGCTCCACTTCCCCGGAAACGGCTTTCCGCGAATACCGCGGAAAAAAGAAATACAACGAATGGGCCTTTTACCTGGGTGAAAAGGAAAATGAAAAAATGCCCGAACTGCAGTACGAAGGCGGGTAATGAAAAACATTCTGCTGGTGGCGGCCGAGAATTCGGCCGAGACCTACGCCGTGCAGGTCATGAAGGAATTTGCCCCCTACGGGAATTTCCATTTCTGGGGCATCGGCGGTGACCGGCTGGCTGCAAGCGGCTTCGAAAACCTGGTGCACAACCGCTCATTGTCGGTGGTGGGCATTGTCGAGGTGGCGGCCCATCTTTTCCGCATCCGCCGGGTGCTGAACCTGGTATTCCGCCGGGCGCTGGAGCGCCGGGCCGATGCCGCCCTGCTGATCGATTATCCCGACTTCAACCTGCGCCTGGCCCGCCGCCTGAGCCGGGCCGGCATCCCGGTCTACTACTACATCAGCCCCACGGTCTGGGCCTGGCGCTATGGCCGGGTCGAGCAGATCCGTCGCTGGGTGAGCCGGCTGTTTGTCATTTTCCCTTTTGAGGTGCCCATTTACGAAAAGGAGAAGGTGACCTTTACCTATACCGGCCATCCGCTGCTGGCCGAAGTGCAGGTCAGCGAACCCAGAGAGGCGTTCCGCCGCCGCCACGGCGTGGCCGCGGGCGATATCCTGCTGGCGCTGCTGCCGGGCAGCCGCGAGGCAGAGGTGCGCATGCTGCTGACGGAGATCATGGGGGCCGTGCGCCTGCTGCGCCGGGAGTTTCCCCTGAAGGTATTTCTGCAGAAAGCGCAGAATATTCACCCGGAGCAACTGGCCGCCGCTGCGCTGGATTCGGATATCCGCATCCTGGACCAGGAGCAGGGCTTCGACCTGCTCAACGCCGCCGATGCGGTCATCACCACCTGCGGCACCTCCAATCTGGAGGCGGCCTTGCTCGGGGTGCCCTTTGTCGCCGTGTATCGCGTCAACCGCCTGACTTACCTGCTGGGCAGGCGCTTTGTCAAGATCGGACTCTATTCCATCGTCAATATCCTGGCCGGGCGCCAGGTGGCGGCGGAGTTGATCCAGAAAGAGTGCCGGGCGGAGCGCATCTATGAGGAAATCAAAAAAATCCTGGACAATCCCCGGCTGCGGGAGGGAATGCGGACTGAGTTCCGGCGCATCAAAGCGAGCTTGCAGCAGGAGGAAAAACCCGCCGTCATCATCTGCCGCCAGATCCGAGGCGACCTGGGTGCGGGCGGCGGCAGAAGTTGTCCGGATCCCCGCCTCAACTGAAACTCAGATTCTTGATCTTCGCGGCCAGGGCCGCCAAAAATTTTTTCACGTGGCTGTTTTGCAATTCCCGGTTCTGCAGGAGCCGGCGGGCGTCGGTTTGCGCTTCCTGCAAAAGCCGGTAATCCTTTTTAATGTCCGCCAACCTGAAATCCAGTTCCCCGGCCTGCTCCAGGCCGGCGATCACGCCGCCGCCGCGAAGCTCCAGATCCATCTCCGCGAGGGCAAAACCGTCTTGATTGGCGGCTACGGCCCGCAGGCGCAGCTTGCCGCTTTGGGTCGGGCGGGGTGACTCGATCAAAAAACAATGCGACTTTTCAATCCCGCGTCCCACCCGGCCGCGCAGCTGGTGCAATTGCGCCAGACCATAGCGGTCCGCATTTTCGATGACCATGAAGGTGGCGTCGGGAACATCGATGCCCACTTCGACCACGGTGGTGGCCAGCAGCAGGCGGACGCTGCCTTTGCTGAACAGCTTCAACGCCCGCTCCTTCTGTTCCGGGGTGCTTTTGCCTGAAATGGCGGCTTGGGAAATGCCTGGCCAGCGGGTTTTACCCTCCGCCGCCTCTTCCTGGAGCGAGCGCAGATCGGGATACTGTTCTGATTTTTCAATCAGAGGCAGGATGACATAGCCTTTGCGCCCGCGCTCCAGTTCCGCTTTCAACCGCCGGTAGAAAGCGGCTCGGTCCGCGGCGGCGATGATCCGGGTTGTGACCGGCAGCCGTCCTGATAAAGGCTTCTTCAAGGTGGATACGGACAGGTCATTGTACAGGGCCAGCAGCATGGTGCGGGGAATGGGTGTGGCGGTGGTGACCAGCAGGTCGGCGGCCCGGCTCTTGAAAAACAAAGCGGCCCGCTGGGCCACGCCGAAGCGGTGCTGCTCGTCGATGACCACCAGGGCCAGATTCTTGAAAACGATGCTTTCGCCGATCAGGGCGTGGGTGCCGAACACCAGGGATATTTCTCCTTGGGCCAATCGTGCCCGGATCTCCTTCCTGGCGCGGGGTTCGCAGCCGCCGGTCAGCAGGGCAATGCCGTCGCTGCCGAAAAAGGAGCAGGCGTTCCGGTAATGCTGGCGGGCCAGGATCTCGGTCGGAGCCAGGAACGCTCCCTGGTGTCCGTTGGCCCGGGCCAGAAGCAAAGCCAGGAAGGCTACGATGGTCTTGCCGCTGCCGACCTCTCCCTGCAGCAGGCGCTGCATGGTCTGCGGCGAGCCCAGGTCGTTGACGATCTCGCTGAACGCGGCGACCTGTTCCTCGCTGAGCCGGAACGGCAGGAGGCGGTCAATGTCCTGGCGCAGGTCGTCGCGAAAGCGGTAGCGGTGCACCCGCCGGCGCTCGCGGAAACGATCGCGGATGAATTGCAGCTCGAGCTGAAAAAAAAGGAATTCGCAGTAAATGAACCGCTCTTTCATTTTTTCAATGTGCTCCCGGTCCAGGGTCTGCGGCTGGTGGATGGCGCGCAGGGCGGCCGTTTGGCCGGGAAAGCGGTGCCGGCGCATGGCCATGTCGGGCAGCGTTTCCCTTTCATCCTGCCAGGAGGCGAGCATGCCGGCGATGATCTTGCGCAGCGTTCCGGCCTTCAGCGAAGCCAGTGGCCGGTAACGGGGGAGAATCCCACCGGCCTGGTCCTCCGGCACCAGCAGCGGATTGACCAGCTGCCACTTGCCCTCGCGCGCTTCGATGCGGCCGTAAACGCACGCCAGGTCTTTTTGGCGCAGGGTCTCCAGCAGGTAAGGCTGGTTGAAAAAAACCAGGGTGACCGGCCGGCCGCCGATCTCGCCCTGGGCCGTGAGCAGGGAGGATCTTTTTTTGAAATTGCGGCTCACCCGGATGCGGCCGACGGTGAAGGCATAGAGACCTTCCCGGCCGGGGAGGGGGGATCCTTCGATTTTGGAGAGGTCCAGGTAGGTTTCGGGAAAATGCAGCAGCAGGTCCCCGGCCGTGGCCATGTCGCGGCGGCGCAGGATGTCGGCATAACTTGGGCCAATGCCCTTGATCTGCTCAACCGGGGTATCCAGGGTGATGGTCAATAGTAGAAAAAAATGGTTTTTTCGGTGCTCTGCACGTTTTTCAGGCCCGGCAGCAAGGTAAACCAATCGAAGATGGATTTCTTGGTCTTGGAGTTGAATTGGGCCGCGCTGAACGCTTCATCGAGGACATCGGGAGAAAAACGGCTGCGGTTGATGACCAGTTCCGAAAAGGCGTAGCGCATGTGGTAGTTGCTGCACTCGAATTTTCCGCTGAAGCTGACCTCCACGTCGCGCAGGAACTGGGGCACGGCGGCGTATTTTTCACCGGCCAGCTTTAGCTTGAGAGTGCCGCTGACCCGGTTCTTGTCTTTTAGGCGCAGCTCGATTGAGGACACTTCCGGGGCATATTTTTTAACGTATATCAGGTTCAGGTATGAATTCAATTCGCTTTCGCTGAAGGCCTTTTTTTTAAGGAAAAGGCCCGGCTGGCGGCGGACGGCGATCCGCGACAGGAAGTTGTCTATCCTTCTGGCTTTGTCCAGGGAGAAATCGGCTGCGCCGGCAAAAGCGGCCAGGGCCAGAAACAGGCAAGCGGCGTTTTTCGCTTTCATTTCATTTAATGATAACGTTTCGGCCCCGAATTTGCAAGCGGCCGGCGAAAAACTGGCGGATAGCCCAGGGATATAAGCGGTGCTCCTGGCGCAGGATCCTTTTGCTGAGCGTGACGGCGTTGTCGTCGTCGCGGACCGCGACCGCCCGCTGGGCGATGACCGGACCGCTGTCGGTCCCGGCGTCGACGAAATGGACCGTGCAGCCGCTGACCTTGACGCCGTAGCGCAATGCTTGTTCCTGGGCGTCCAGTCCGGGGAAGGAGGGCAAAAGGGCGGGATGGATGTTCATGATGCGCCAGGGATAGCGGGTGAGCAGAACGGGACCGGCCAGGCGCATGTAGCCGGCCAGGCAGATCAGTTCTATTTTTTCACGCTGCAAGTGCGCGCAGATTTCATTTTCGTAGGCGGCCTTGTCGGGAAATTGCTTGGGGCTGATATAATGGGCGGGAATATTGAAACGGGCGGCTTTTTTCAGTCCCGGAGCGTCCTTGCGGTCGCAAATGACCAAGCATACCGAAAAGTTGGCGTTGGCGCTCCGGGAGGCGCGGACCATGGCCGCGAAATTGCTTCCCCGGCCCGACAGGAAAACCGCTACTCTTCCTTTGTTCATGATGGATTTGGCTGGCCGTAAATTGTCATTTGCCGGATCCGAGGAGTTTCGCCCCGAGAAAATGTAAAATATGCCGAAGGGGGGACTCGAACCCCCGCGAGCGTAATGCCCACCAGTACCTGAAACTGGCGTGTCTACCAATTCCACCACTTCGGCATGACAAGTTATCTTATAAGTTAAAATCGCGACTTTGTCAAGACCGAAAGCCGGGAATCGCGCTTGGAAAATTCGTTTCGGCGCGGCCGCTGTCGGCGCGGCCGCAATTTACTTCCACCGCTGATTGTAGTAAAATATCATTTCCAGTCGTTTCCCCATTTCAACCTGGAGACAGCCACGTGAATTTGAGAAAAACAGCGGCCATTTTGCTGCTCTTGTGTTTTTTTTCAGGCCAGGTCATTTTCTCCCAGGCAGCCGAAAGCGCGGAAACTGAAAAAACCGCGGCGGAGAGCCAAACGGGCAAAAGGAAAATCAATACGTACGTCTCCGGCTTTTTCAAGGATGAAGCGGAAATGTGGACGGCTCCTTTTCACCTGGACTGGAAGAATTTGGCGATCTTTTCGACGGTGCTGATCGGCGCCGGCGTGCTGGTGGCCAACGACGAAAGCATTTATGAAAATTTCAAATTGTACCAAAGCCGGAATCCGTGGGTGGACAAAATGAGCCCCAAGGTCACCATGCTGGGCGACTGGGGGGTTGACTGCGGCATCGCCGGCCTGTTCTTCCTCGGCGGCCTGCTCCTCAAGGACCAAAAAGCCAGGGATACGGGATTGATGGCCTGGGAAACGCTGCTGCACACCGGCATCCTGGTCCAGGTCGTCAAGCACCTGGCCGGGCGCCAGCGTCCCGCGGTCGAGAACGGCATCGATTATTGGTACGGTCCCGCGGCCTTTTTCAAGCGCTACACCCAAGGTTCTTTTTCCCGATACGATTCTTTTTTTTCCGGGCATACCGTTTCCGTCTGGGGGCTGGCCACGGTGATCGCCGAAAATTATAAAAGCCATCTCTGGGTGCCGATCACCTGCTATGGCCTGGCCACCCTGACCGGACTTTCGAGATTGACCGAGGACGCCCACTGGCTCTCCGATGTGTTCCTGGGAGCGGTCATCGGCTACGCCGTCGGCAAAATGGTGGTGCGCAACCAGAACCGGCGCCTGCAGATTGCTCCCGCCCTTTCCCCCGGCGGCATGGGCCTGGCCTGCAGTTACGAAATCAAATAGTTCCCGGCCTGGCCCGTGCGCTTACCCTCTCTTTTGGCAAGAAAGGGATGGCTGGTGAGTTTTTTTCGGTTTACGAATTCTTGATTTAATGGTATATTTTTAAAATGACTGCCAAATCCGCCTGCTTTTGCTTTTTATTCATGCTGATTTTTTTTGCGGCAATTCCGCTCATCTCCGGGGAAACAGGCTGTACGGACGAGTTCGTTATCTCTGATTTCATGCTGGAACGCCTGCCGGGGGGATATTATTATCCGAATTTCATCGAGAACCTGGCCCCCGACGCCACTTTTTTGATCGAGGAAAGCAACGGCTTCGCGGTGCTCGACCAGCCCAGGGTCTATTTCGAAGGCGACTCCTGGACACAGTTCAATTGGTTTTATAACGGTTTCGGGATAAATTCGGCCCTGGATGAAGGCGCCCCGGCTTTCCAGTTGCCTTTTTTGGCCATCGGCTCCATGGCTTTGCAAGGTGAAATCTCGCAACACCGCGATTACGGATTTCATTTCCGTCCGCGCGCTCCGACTACAACCCGTTCACGGTTCATGGTTTCTACGGTATTTTCCAATATGGGCGGATACACGGCACTGGGGAAGTGGGCTATCGGCAACCATGCCAGTCTCCGTGCCGACAACCTGTACCTTACCCGCAGGAAGATAACCGAGAATTACCAGTTCGACTACAGCTTTGAAACAAAATCGAAATTTTCGTCCCTGCTGCTGGCCTTGGGCTACTTGAGCCTGGACCGGCGCTTCAATGATTTCAACAAGCATGACACCCAGTTCGGCGAAAGCGGTGACCTGCTGCAGGTTCTTTCCCGCTGGCAAAGGCAATTTGACGGAGGGACGCTGGGCCTGAACCTGGTGGTCAACGCCCTCGGACGCGACCGCCTTTTCGCCGAAGAGGGGCGTTACCCGCAGGAAACCTATAATCAGGACAAGAAATCCTGGTTTGCCGGTGCTTCCTGGGCCGGCCGGCCGTTCAATCTGAAATTTTCCTGGCAGTTGGAATGGGAAAGGCGAACCCCGGAGGCCCTTGATGCCGGCAAGGATTTGCAAGATATTGACGGGCAAGGATTTTATCCTTTTGAGAAATGGGGTGAATTCAGGGCCAATACCCTGGCTTTAGCCTTAAATCAAAAGGTTGATTTTTCGTTGCTGGGGATAAAAATCGCAGTCGAGCCTTACCTGAATCTGTCGGCTGTGTTTTTAAGCGCGGCCGAGCAAAGCGGGTCGAGCAACGCCATTTATTTTGCCGGCCAGCCGTATCAGGTGATCCAGTGGCATCGAGGCGGCGAATACCGTAATCAAAGGTTCCTGGGGGAGAGCGGAGCACTGCTGGCCATGAATGTGTTTGAGAAAATTACCCTTAACGCCCGGCTGTTCTATCAATATCAGGGGCTTGAATTTGGGACGGCGCGCAACAATTGTCGTTTTTATCAGCCCGGAGGTGAACTCGGCATCGCCTGGTTTTCAGGAAAAAAAACCGGGCTTTCATTATCTTATGGCCTATTGCCTTACGAATTGCGCAGCAATGTCAGCGATTTTTTGGAAGACCAACGGCCAGGCGCAACTATTTATTACTGGCAGGATGACAATGGCGACGGCCGCTTTCAGTACCAGGAAAAAGGTCCTGTCTTCGGGCAGAGCGGCGGTGCCAGTCATTTCATTTCCCCAAACCAGCAGCTTCCAAGGCGGGAGCGCATCCTGCTGCAGCTGACCACCCGTCTTTCGGCCAGCTTCAACCTGAGCATCAAGGGGCTCTATAAAAAAATCCGCCGGCAGTTTTGGGTCAATTTTTCCGAAGAATACGGGCATTACGAGGAAATCGGCGGACAAGGCTACTTTTTCCTGGATCGTCCGGTCACCGCCTACGAACTGGGCAACGTTTCCTTTTCCAAGGACCCGTTTTACGCCGAGTTCCTCATCCAACTGCAGGGCCAGAGGCCCGGGCGTTGGTTTTTCACAGTCTCTTTCCTGGCCCATATGGGCATGGGCTATACCGCTTTCGGCAACGGGCCGACCGCCAATGACATCGGTATCGTTTCCGAGAGCCAGGCTTTCCCGAATTCCTGGATCAACGGTTTCGGCCGCGTCGACGGTGACCGTGCTTTTGTCGGCAAGGTATTTTTCGGTTATCACTTGTCGAAGCGACTGTTTTTAAGCGGCAGCATTAAATACCGCGACGGCGATCCTTTTGCCTTTCTGAACGCTTATAAAAAAAACGACCAGTGGATCATCACTTACCAGACCATCAAGGCCGAGGATGAACATGGCGTAAAAGGCGGCCCCAGAGAGGATTGCATCTGGGATTTCAATTTTAAACTGAGCCATGAGTTTTCTCTATTCGGCATAAAAGGCCGGCTGGAACTTGCGGCGTTCAACCTTCTGGATTTTGGCCTTGAATTGTCGGAAAATGTTTTTTCGGGCGGAGCGCGTCTTGCCAACGAGCTGCAACTGCCGCGCAGCTTGCGGCTGGGGATGGTGCTGGAAATCTAAGCGATTTTCAGCAACCCGCCGGGGTACGATTGCGGAGTCAGCGGCCCGAATGGGCGCAATCCCCTTGGGGGATCAGCGGCCCTTGCTCTCCAATTTTTCCTGACAGGGGACGCAGAAACGGGCAAAGGGCAGGACTTCCAATCGCTTGGGGGATATTTCCTGGCCGCAGTGCAGGCACTTGCCGTAGTGGTTCCTTTCGATGCGTTCCAGGGCTTCCTCCACTTCCTTCAGGTTGGCCCTCATGTTGTCGGACATGACAAAGCCCATTTCCTTTTCAATCAATTCGTTGGCCTGGTCGATCTCGTCCATGGCACCGTTGCCGCCGCTGGCCGTATCCCGCCAATCGATGACTTTCAGGATTTCATCGCGCAGGGATTCGAGTCTCTTTCTTATTTTTGCATTCTGTTCATTTTTCATTTTTATCTCCTAACGGTGATATTTGTGGCCATGGATAATGGTCAATGCCCGATAGGTCTGCTCCAAAAAAACAATGCGGAACAGGTCGTGAGCGAAGGTCATTTCGGAAAAAGATATTTTTTGATTGAACCTCGCGGCCAGAGCCGGGGAAAAACCGGCAAAGCCGCCGATCAAAAAGACCAGGCGCCCGGGGTGATAAGAGATTTTTTGCCCTAAAAAAGCGGCAAATTGCAGCGAATCCATTTTTTTGCCTTCCTTGTCCAAAGCAACGACAAAATCCTTTTCCCGAAGTTCCTCTGCGAACATGGCGCCTTCCTTCTCCCTCACAAAAGCTTCCTCTTTGTGCTTGGTCTCCTTTAATTTTTTTATGCTGAATTTTACATAATAATTAATGTTTTGTAAATATTTTTTTTCAATTTCCCGCAGTTCCTTGAATTTCAGTTCACCGGGACAGATCAATTCAATGTGCTTCATTCTTTTTAAGCTTGTTGTAAAGCGACTTGCGCGAGATGTTCAGGATGCGCGCCACCCGGCTCTTGTTCTTGTATTTTCGCAGCAGGTAGGCGGTGTATTCGGCTTCGACCTCAGCCAGTGAGCGTTCGCCCGACTGGATCAGGTCTAAAATGGTCCCCGGCCGGTCCAGGAGTGTCCAAACGCCTTTTGGGTCCAGAACGCCGCCGCGTACAGCCAGGCCGTTGACAAAGTTTTCCAGTTCACGGATGTTGCCGGGCCAGGGGTATTGCAGCAGCTTCTGCCGGGCATCCTCGCTGAGCTGAATGGCCACGCCTTTTTCAGCGCAGAAATAGTTCAACAGCGGCAGGATGTCATTTTTGCGCTCACGCAGGGGCGGGATGAAAATGCTGACCGTGGAGATCCGGTAATAGAGGTCGGCGCGGAACTCGCCGCGGCGTACTTTATCCTCAATGGTGCTGTCGGCAGAGAACAGGAAACGGGCCGTGATGTCCGCCTCCTGATTGCCGCCCAGGGGGAAGATCTTTTTTCTTTCGATGACGCGCAGCAACTTGGCCTGCATATGCATATTCAAGAGGTCGATCTGGTTGAGGAAAATCGTCCCGTTCCCGGCCAGGCGCCATTTGCCCAAAAAATCCTGGTCGGCACCGGAAAAAGCCCCCTTCTGATAGCCGAACCATTCGCTTTCCAGGAGTGTTTCGGGCACGTCGCCGCAGCCCAGGTTGATCAGCGGCTGGAAAGGACTGCTGCCGGCCAGGACGGTTGCCCAGAAATCCTTACCGCAGCCGGTTTCCCCCCACAGGAGGACGGGCGTGTCCAGCCCGGCAACTTTTTCGACCGCGGCCTTCACGGCCAGCGATTTTGGGTCCGGAAGGTTAAAAATCAGGGGAAAAATCGTAGCGTTTGGCATCCATCCACAGCTTTTCCAGCGAAAACTTTTTCCGCCAGTCGGCGGAGAAGATATTGATGATGAAGTCAATGTAATCGACCAGTATCCATTCGGACAGCCTTTCGCCTTCGCTGCCCAGCGGCTGCAAGCGGAGCTCTTTCTTGAGGTTCTCCTTTACGGCGTCGGCCAGGGCTTTGTTCTGGCGGGTGGAATTGCCGCTGCAAATGACCAGGTAGTCGGTCATTTCACTGATCCCCTTTAACTTCAGGACCGTGATCTTTTCCGCTTTCTTATCCAGTAGGATCCGCACGGTTTTCTTGATCTCGCACGGAATGCGGCGTTTTTGCAGATCTTCCAGGATTAGGTTGAATTCATCCTTCTTCATATAGTTTTATTTCCTCCATGATCTTTTGCACGTTTTTTTCCACATAGGGAGAAACATCCTGGCCGTGGGACATTTTTTTCCGGATGGCCGTGGCCGAAAGCTCCAGGTAGTCCGACATGTAAGTGTGCAGGAATGCGGCCGGCAGCGGCCCCGAATTTTCACTTTCCCGGCCGAAAGGAATTTTTTCCTCGCGCAGCAGCTTTTCCACTTTCTGCCGGTGTCCGGCTTGGCGCAAGACGATGATGAAATACATTTCCTGCAAGACCCGGCGGTATTCTTTCCAGGTCCGGATCTTCAAGAATCCCTCGCTGCCGGTGATAAAATAAAAGCATTCATCCGGCTGCGCGGCCTTCAGCTCGCGGATGGTGTCGATGGTCCATGATTCTCCCCGGCGGCGCAGTTCCAAATCGCAGGGCAACAGCCCGGGGTGGGGCAGCAGGGCTGCTTTGAGCATGGCCAGGCGCAATTCCGCCGCCGGCATGGCCTGCCGCTTTTTATGTGGCGGCTGCGCGGAAAGAATGTACAAGATCCTGTCCAAACCGAAGGCGGCTTTGATTTTCAGGCCCAGTTCGATATGCCCGCGGTGAACCGGGTTGAAGGTTCCACCCAGCAATCCGGTTTTATTCTGGCTCATGAAAATCGAAAATGGTTTTCTTCAGTTTTTCCAGATTGATCCCTCTCAGCGCCGATATTTCCACGTAAGGGATTTTACGCTTGCGGCAATAATTCCGCAAGGCGTCCATGCCGGAACTGTCCTCAGTCGCCAGATCGATCTTATTGGCAACCACCACGAGGTTTTTTTGCAGCAGTCGCTGATGGTACAATTTCAGCTCGTTTTCCAGGACCGCGAAATTTTTCAACGGCGGCAGGGGGCTGAAAGGCGACACGTCAATGATGAAAAGCAGGACGCGAGTCCGCTCGATGTGCCGCAAAAATTCAAGGCCCATGCCTTCCCCCAAGTGGGCGCCTTCCAGAATTCCTGGAATGTCGGCCACGATCAGACTTTTCTTATTGAAATCCACCACACCCAAATTGGGTGTCAGGGTGGTGAAGGGATAATCGGCGATCTTGGGCCGGGCGGCGCTGATTTTTGATATCAAGGTCGATTTTCCGGCATTGGGCAGCCCGACCAATCCGGCGAAGGCGATGAGTTTCAGTTCCAGGACCACCTTGATGGTTTCGCCTTTTACGCCCTTTTCGATCCGGCGGGGGGCCTGGTTGACCGAGGATCTGAAGTGGACATTGCCGCGGCCGCCTTTGCCGCCTTTGGCCAGGACGAATTCCTGGCCGATGCGCTCGAAATCGAAAATCAGCTTCTCGTCGGGAAAGGTCTTGACCATGGTTCCGGCCGGGACCTGCAAGATGATGTCGGCCCCGTTTTTGCCGGTCCGCTTTTTGCTCCGGCCCTGGCCGCCGTTTTCGGCATCGAACTGGCGTTTGTATTTGAAATCTGTCAGGGACTGGCATACTGGACTGCTGGCCAGGATGATGTCGCCTCCCTTGCCGCCGTCGCCGCCGTCCGGACCGCCGCGCGGAATGAACTTTTCACGGCGGAAGCTCAAGCAGCCGTCGCCGCCGTTGCCGGCGCTGAATGAAACGATGGCCCGGTCAATGAACATGGGTTATGCGATAATGGGATTGGGAAATTGGCGGGGTTTGAAAAACGCCGGCCAAATTAATTGGGATCGACCTCGACGAATTTACGCCCGGCCCGGTCGACAAAGCGCACCTTGCCGGTGGCCAGGGCGAAAAGGGTGTCGTCCTTGCCCAGACCGACATTTTTGCCGGGGCGGATGCGGGTGCCGCGCTGGCGAACAATGATGGATCCGGCATGGATCTGCTCGCCGCCGAATTTCTTGACGCCGAGCCGCTTGGAGGTGCTTTCCCGGCCATTTTTCGCGCTGCCGCCTGATTTTTTATGTGCCATTATTCCGTCTCCTTGGTCTTGGCGCTGGCCTTGATCTCGATTTTTTCGATCTGGATCTTGTGGAGTTTTTGCCGATGTCCCTGTGATTTGCGGTAGCCTTTCTTGGATTTCATCTTGTAGATGTGGATCTTTTCACCCTTGATGGCATCGAGAACTTTCGCTTTGACTTTGGCGTTCTTGACGTAGGGATCACCGATATGCAGATCTTTATCGCCCTGCACCAGCAAGACCGTACTTAGGCTGGCGGTATTCTTTTTGACAAGCTCTTCGGGAAGCAGTTCGACTTCCAAAATGTCACCTTCAGCGATTTTATACTGCTTTCCGCCGGTTTCAAGAATGGCAAACATGGTCGTATCTCCTTAAATGGATGTTATTTTTATAACATAATTCGCTGGTTTAGTCAATTGTTTTCAACGGGGGGCGCCCGATTTTTTGGATTGGCCCGCCGATTTGAACGCCGGGCCTTCCATGGGAAAGGTC
Source organism: Candidatus Aminicenantota bacterium (assembly GCA_018262835.1). Lineage (GTDB taxonomy): Bacteria > Acidobacteriota > Aminicenantia > UBA2199 > UBA2199 > UBA2199. The sequence continues at coordinate 25,613 of JADFDP010000016.1, read as the reverse complement.
AGGCCTGTCTTCCAGCGCGGAATCTCCCGGGTCAGATTCAAGTGCTCGATCAGGCCCACGGCCAGTTTTACCGTCTGGCGCAGGCTTTCCAGCTCCCAGGCGGGGTCATACTCGTCCTTGACCGTGTGATAGGCGCCGCCCTTGAAAAATTCGGCGATGCGGTTGCGCCCCGAGACGGATTTTTCCCCGGCTGAAAGCCAAATGGCCGGGATTCCGGCCTGGGCGAAGGGAAATTGGTCGGAACGGTAAAAAAGCCCCTGGTCGGCGAGGGAGAACTGGCTGTAGCCCAGCCCCTGGGCCGCCGCTACCCGGCGCACGGCTTCCTCCAGGGTCGAATAGCGGGCTCCTTCGGCGAAGGCGTCCAGGCTCTTTTCCCAGACCGGCGTGGATTCGAAATTGATGTTGGCCGCGATTTTTTCACGCTCGCTGGCGGCCACGAAATATTTCGAGCCCAGAAGTCCCGCTTCCTCGGCTTGGCAGGCCAGGAACGTCAGTCCGTAATGGAGTTCTTTGCCGGTGTCAGCGAAAACCTTGGCGACCAGCGCCATGGTCGCCACGGCCGAACCGTTGTCGATGGCGCCGTTGAATATCTGGTCGCCGGCCAGTTGTCCGTTGCGGCCGAAATGGTCAATATGGGCGCTGAGCACGATGTTTTTTCCCGAGCGGCCGGAAATTTCGCCGATGACGTTGCGCGTATTCAGCAGACGGAAGGAGTTGCGGCCGGAGATCCTGATCTTGAAACCCAGGTCTATGGGGCGGAATTTGCGGCTGAGCGACTTTTTATACAGGTGCTCCAGGTCAATTTTATTTTCGGCCAGAAGTGATTTCAAGCTCGGTTCGCGGATCCAGCCCCTGAATTTCAGGTCGCTCTCCAGGCTGGACGGCAGGTACAACTCTTCGCCCGACCAGGAGTTTTTGACCACTTGCCAGTCGTAGCCGGCCGTGGGCGTGGTATGGATGAGCAGAATGGCCGCGGCCCCGGCTTTGGCTGCTTCCTCGATCTTGTAGGTCCAGCGGCCGAAATAAGTAAGGGCGCTGCCATCGAATATTTGCGGGATATACATCCCGGGATCGTTGACCCGGACCAGCAGTACTTTGCCGCGCAGGTCGGCTTTCTTGAAATCATCCCAGTTCCACAATGGCGTGCGGATGCCGAAACCGACAAAAACCGCGTTGCCTTCAATGCTGAAACCGGCTTCGGGGCGGACATAACTCCCGACCGTGTCTTCACGATAGGTCAGTTCCTTTCCGCCGGCGGACACGCTCAATTCGCTGAGTTGAAAGCCATGGAGAGTGAACGGCTGGAAGCGGCTGACCAGACCCAGCAGCTTGAAAAGGTTATGCAGGTATATCTCCGTCAGTTCGCCGCCCCGGGTTCCCGGTGCCCGGCCCTCCAAGGCATCAGAGCTTAGGAATTCGATCACGCTCTGCAGCTGGCTGCGGGAAAGCCTGTCGCAGCGATCCTGAAGATCGCTGCCCTGGGTGAAAATTGTCAAGAATAAAATTGTCAGGGTCATGAGCGCAATTTTTTTCATGCTGCACCTCGAGAGTTTTATTTTAGAGGAAGCGGAACGGCGTGTCAAAGATTTTGTTCTGCGTTCGGTCCGCGATAGGTCTTCAGGGTTTTTTTTTGCTTTGTTTTATGTAGCGGCAGCAGGTATCGCGTCCATTGGCCTTGGCGGCGTACATGGCTTGGTCGGCATGCCGCATCAAAGTCTGGGCATTCCGGCCATCCTGAGGGTAGATGGCCATGCCGATGCTGCCGGAAACCTTCAGCAGGCGATTGCCGATCCGGCCGGTGCGACGGATCGTATTCAGGATTTTACGGGCGATCCTGGCCCCGTCGCGGGCATGGCCGGCCTCAGGCAGCAGGATCAGGAATTCGTCGCCGCCCAGGCGGGCCACGGTGTCGCTTTGGCGGAGCTGTCCGGTCAGCCGGGCGGCGATGACCTTGAGCAATTCGTCGCCGCTGCCGTGGCCATGCGTGTCGTTGATGGCTTTGAATCCGTCCAAATCGAGATACAGCAGCGTCACTTTCTGGCCGCGCCGCTTGGCATAAGCCAGGGCCTGCACCAGGCGGTCGTTGAGCAGGGAGCGGTTCGGCAGCCCGGTCAGCGAGTCCTGGTAAGCCATCTGGCGAATGGTCTCTTCCAGGAGCCGGCGGCGGGTGATGTCGCGGTTGATGCTTAAAATGGCCGGCTGGTTTTTATAGGCGACCAATGCCGCATTGATCTCCAGCAGCATCTCGTTGCCGTCCTTGCGGAAATGGACGGTCTCGAAATTGCGAAATATCTTGTTTTTCAGGATGCTTTTGATTCGTGCTTTCCCCTGCGCCACGTCTTTGCTGATCTTTTCCAGCGACATGCCGATCATTTCCTCGCGGCTGAAGCCGTATAGTTCGCAGGCGCGGTGGTTTACGTCCAGTATGGTCTCGCCTTTGAGGGCGAAGATGACGATGGCATCGTGGGCGTGCTCAAAGAGCCGGCGATAGTCCTGCTCCGATCTGGACAGGGCTTCTTCCATGCGCTTGCGCTCACTGATGTCGACCAGGATGCCGTCGAAGTAGAGTACCCGGCCGTCAGGGCCCTTCACGGCACGGGGATAATCCCTGACCCAGATGGTCCCTGCGCCCTTGATACGCAGTTCGAATTCTCTGAAGTCGGTCAGGGCGGAGGTCAACCGCTGCATATGGTCGAGCCGTGCTTTTCTTTTGACGTAGAAATCGTTGACATTCGCCTGCCACAGGTCGGCAATCCTCTTGCAGCCAAGGATGTCGGCCAGGGCCTGGTTGGCCTCGATGATGCGGCCTTCGGTGGTGGTGCGATAGACGCCGACCGGCAGGTGCTGCAGCAGGTCCTGGAGGCGGAGTTTGTTCTCCCGCAAATTTTTACCGGAAGCCAATTTTCTCCCCTTCGCGCTTTTGCTCAAAAGCAGTTTCATCCTTTCTGCCATTTGCCAGAGAATTATATCTGAATTGCTTTATTTCAACAATAATTTTAAATTTATTCAGACCGGAATAACGCGAATGTTTCCGGCCAGTTCCTGATGCAGCATGTTTTCGATGAACTGCAAAGTGCCCTTGGTGCTGCTGATGCAGCCCCGGCAGGCGCCCAGGTAACGGATATAGACGCTGACCGTTCCTTCGCTTTCACGGATGTCGACGACCTCAATGCTGCCGCCGTCGGCGGCCAGGGCCGGACGGATCTTTTCGTCCAGGGCTTTTTCGATGGCCCGGTGTTTCTGGATCAGGTTCTTGGCCGAAAAATCGCCGGCGTCGGCCTGGGCGAAAAGTTTTTCCTGTTCCATGGCGGTGCGGGTATCGCGCAGGATGTCGACCAGGTAATATTTGCGTTTCTCATGCCCGCCAGGGCGCAGACAGGATTTGCAGAAGGCCCCGGCCTTGGTGAACTGGGTGATCTCTTCCACCGTTTTCAGGTCGTTGATGCGGATGACCTCCCTGATCGTGCGCAAGCCGACGCGGGCGCACTCGCAGACGATGTCCTCCTCGGCCAGGCTGGACAAGTCCACGCCCTTGTAGACCGAGGCCGCCTTTTTGATCACGTCGTAGGCCATGACGCTGCAATGCATTTTCTGGGGGGGGATGGCCGGGGTTTCTGCGTCATCCCTGAGGGATCGCTCCACCTCGATATTGGTGATCTTCAGGGCTTCGTCCACGGTCTTGCCAATGGAAAGCTCGGCCATCATGTCCGATGAGGCGATGGCGGTGCCGCAGCCGAAGCTCTTGAATTTCGCCTGCAGGATGCGGTCGGTCTTGGGGTCCACGGCCCAGTACAGGCGCACGGCGTCGCCGCAGGACTCCGCGCCCCAGTCGGCCACGATCAGCCGCGCTCCCAGGGCCTTGGCCTCCTCCTCGCTGATCTCGCCACGGTGCCGGGGGTTGTTCATCCGCTCGCTGACAATGGCGGAATATTGCTCCCAGAGTGACCCGCCGATCAAATCGTTCTTTGCCATGTTGCCTCGCTCATGCTTGTCTTTCTTTATTTGCTGTTCTTGTATGTCGAAGATATGGCGCGCAGCCTCTGCGCCGACCGGCGGATCACCGCCGCGGCCTGGTCGATCTCCTCTTCGGTGCTGAAGCGCGACAGGCTGAAGCGGATGCTGGTATGGGCCAGCTCGTCGCTGATGCACATGGCCGCAAACGTCGGGTTGGGCTCCAGCGATTCGGAAGCGCAGGCGCTGCCCGTGGAGGCCGCCACGCCGTTGGCGTTCAGGTCCCAGATCATGGCCTCGCCCTCGATGCCGCGGAAGCTGGCCAGGATGGTATTCGGGGTGCGCCGCTCGCGCTCTCCCACCACCAGGGTGTCGGGGATGGCCAGGATGGCGTCTTCGAGCCGGTCGCGCAGGCGGCGGACGGCGCGGTCTTCATAGGCCAGGTTGTCGACCGCCATTTCCATGGCCAGCCCCATGCCGACGAAATAGGGGACGTTGACCGTACCGGCCCGCCTGCCGCCCATCTGTTCGCCGCCGTGGATGAGCGGCGTCAGCTTCAGCCCCTTGCGGATGAACAGGCCGCCCACGCCCTTGGGGCCGTGGAATTTGTGGGCGCTGAAGGTGAGGAAATCCACCGGCACCCGGTTGACGTCCACCGGGATCTTGCCGATGGCCTGCACGGCGTCGCTGTGGAAAAGCACGCTGTTCTCGCGGCAGATCTCTCCCAGCTCGCGCACGGGAAAGATCAGCCCGGTCTCGTTGTTGGCCCACATGACCGAGACCAGTGCGGTGCGGTCGGGATGGATGAAGCGGCGCAGCGTTTCTCCGTCCACGACGCCGTCGGCGTTGACCGGCATGTAGATGACCTTGGCTCCGAGGCTCTCCAGGAAAGCGCAGGTGTTGCGCACGCAGGGGTGCTCCACCTGGGTGGTGAGGATCTCGCTCTTGGGGCCGCTGCGCACCAGGTCGAAATAGACGCCCTTCAGCACATGGTTGTTCCCTTCACAGGCGCAGCTGGTGACGATGATGTCGTCCGCATTGCCGGCGCCGATGCCGGCGTAAAGGCGGTCCATGGCCAGGCGCATGGCGGGGTGGACCTCGGTGCCGAAGCCGTGCAGCGAGTTGGGGTTGCCGTACTGTTGGCAGAAGAACGGTTCCATGGCCTCCTTGACCCGCGGGTCAACGATGGTCGTGGCATTGTTGTCAAGATAGATTCTATCCATTTTATGCTCCCTGGCTGCCGGCTCCCATTATAGATTCAAAGGCCCGTGAACGCAAGGGCGCTTCAAATAAACCCAATCCAATGGGGGATCGCCGCTTATTTTATCGGCTGCTTGCCCTGCGAGCGGATCATGGTCAGCATCATCTTGAACGGGGTGAGGGCCTTGAGCGCGTGCGACTTATTGGCGGGCATGACCAGCATCTCGCCTTCGCCGACCAGGTGCGGAATTCCGGCGATGAGGATCTCTGCGCGGCCTTCGGTGACCTGGGCCAGAGCGTCGAAGGGGGCGGTATGCTCGCTCAGGGACTGGCCGACGTCGAAGGCGAACAACGTGACCGTCCCGGTCTCCTTCTCGACCAGGGTCTTGCTGACCACGGCGCCTTGCTGGTAAGCCACCATTTCTTTGACGTTCATTATTTCAGGCATATTTTTCTCCTTGCATCACTTTTTTGCCAGTAATTGGCCTTGCAGCGAGATCGTGTATTCGTGGAGCGGGACCTGCCGTCCCGACTGGGCCAGGGCCTGGCGCACCAGGGACACGGTGCCCGAGCAGCAGGGGACCTCCATGTGCACCACGTGCAGGGAGCGGATCGGGTGCAGGGTGAAAATCGCGGTCAGCTTGGCCAAGTACTGCTCGCCGGCATGGTCCAGCTTGGGGCAGAAAATGACGGGGATCTTGCCCTTGACGAAATTTTCGTGGAACGCAGCGTGGGCGAAGGGGACGCAGTCGGCGGCGATCAGCAGGTCGGCGTTGTCGAAGAACGAGGCCTGGGGATTGAGCAGCTGCAGCTGCACCGGCCAGGTGCGCAGTTCGGACGCGGAGGCCGACCCGTTGGCCGCGGATGCTGCCGGCCCTGAATGCGCGGCTTCCTTCTCGCGGCGGTCATGCATCTGCGAGCCCGGACAGCCGTGGGATTCGGGGCTTTTTGGCTTTTCCGACTCCGGCAGCCCCCCTCGGGGATGTTCCCCTCGGGGACGCCCCCCCTGCGGGGCGGGCAAGGGCATGCCGTGCTCGCGCAGGAATTGCCGGGCCTGTTCCAGGTACTTCGTTTCGTTATGGGCGGCCAGGTGGTCGAGGTGGGCGCGGATGACGTTGTCGCCCTGGGTCACGATGTTGGCCATGACCAGGCTTTCATCATAGGGCGCGGCTTCCCGCTCCTCGATATGGATGGCACCCAGGGGGCAGGTGCCGATGCAGGCGCCCAGGCCGTCGCAGAACAGGTCGGAAACCAGGCGGGCCTTACCGTCGATGAGCTGCAGGGCGCCTTCCGGGCAATTGGGCAGGCAATCGCCGCAGCCGTTGCAGACATCGGCGTCGATGCGAATTATTTTTCGTTTCATGTCAACCTCCTTTTGTTTCCGTGATGAGCGTTGCCAGTGAGCGCCACAGCTTTTCCCCGGCGCGCATCAGGTCGAAGCTGTAACTGCTGACCCGCCATTGCAGCACCAGCAGGCGCAGCGAGCCCATGACCACGTCGAACAGGTGCTCGGCGGGAAGCGCCCGGATCGCTTTTTGCCGTTGGCCGGCGCGAATGGTTTTTAGCAGCAGTTCGCGGTGGCTGCCCAGCACCTCGTGGATCTTGGCGGCCAGGCGCGGATCGTTCTGGAACAAATTTTCCGCGAACATGACCGTGGCCAGGACGCGCTCGGCTGAAAAAACGCGGCAGCGGTCGAGAAAAAACAGCTTGATCTTGTCCAGGTTCTTGCAGTCGCAGGCGTTGATCTCTTCCAGCAGCTGCGCCGAGCTGTGGGCGAACAGGTCGATCAGGGTGCTCAATATCTGCGCCTTGTTCTTGAAATGGCGGTAGACCGCCGCGTCGCTGAAGCCGACCCGGGCAGCGATGTTCTTGACGGTCAGCGCTTCCAGCCCACGCTCACTGATGATGCCCAGGGCGGCGGCGACGATCTCCTGCTGCCTAACCGTGATTTCCTTCATGTTCACTTCCTGTTAGTTAACATTCACTAACATAACCATTATGGTATTAATTTGCTGTTTTGTCAACTTTTATTTCAATTTCCTGTTCCGGTTGACAGGAAAAAGCCCCTGTGGTACTACTGGGGCTTGTCGCGGACTTGTGGGAATCTTTGCTCCTGGAGCCCGTTTGGCAAAAGAAAAATACTGGCATGACCATGGCAAAAAGTGAGCCCCTTTTACGTCCCGGACAGAAGGGATACCCCTGGCGCGTCTTTTTCGGCTACCTGGGGGCGGCCATCGTTTTCCGCTATTTCTGCCACAGCCTGATGCTCATCCCGGTCCTGCTCAACGAGCTGCGGCCAGCGCCGACCGTTCCCGACCTGCTCCTGGGCCTGGTGCCGCGCCTGGACTGGCTGGCGCACATCAACTATTACCTTTGGATCGCCTGCTATTTCCCGCCCGCTTTCTACCTGCTCTGGCGCGACCGCCGGCTTTTCGCCCGCTTCATCCTCATCGACGGGGCCATCTCGCTGACGCGCGGCCTGATGATTCCCCTGACCGGGCTGGGGCCGCCTTTCGGGGCCGACGTCAATGCCCTGCGCCCCTTTGAGCTGTGGCCGACCTGGTGGAAGCTGGTCGATCCATTCCGGGCGCTTTTTGGGGACGCGGCGGGGGTCTACTTGACCAAGGACATGTTCTTTTCCGGCCACATCGCCACTACTTTCCTGCTGTACCTGTTCGCGCGCCGGCTGGGCAAAAAGGAATCCCGCGTATTCCTGACCCTGCAGATCTTTTCCCTGTTGGTGGTCTTCTTGACGCACCTGCATTACACCATCGATGTGATCGGCGCTTACGCCATCACCTTCGCCGTTTTCACCCTGGGCAACCGCTGGCTGTGCCGGAAATTCTCCTGGTTCCAATGCCGGGGCTTTTGACAAAAAATTCCGTTTTTTTTACAATCAAGCAATAAGGAGGGTCTAATGGGTGTTTATCTGTCCAAACGCGCCGATGGCGTAAAATTTTATCTGGCTTTTTGGCTGGTCGCTTTCATGGGACTGTGGGTGAATTTTTTGCGTGAATTCAGCGAGCCGTTCCGGGTCACCACCATTTCTTATTTTCTGGCGTACCTGGCAGTTTTGACCGGCGCTTATTTCATCCTGGCGCCATTGCTGAAAAACCGGGCCATCACTTTTGAAAAAAGCAGATGGCTGCCGTTCTTGCCGGCCCTGCTCCTGCTCCTGCACTGGCTTTTCCAGCAGTTGGAGCTGATGCTCGCCCCGTCCGGCCGCCTGGACTATTTTTCCTTCAGCATCCTGGTCAACCCGCTGTTTATCCTTTTCCTGTTTTTGGGCCTGGCGCTGTACCTGCTGGCGGCACAAGCGCAGATCATGGATGCCGTTTTCGTGGGCATGAAGAACACGGTCCGCCTGTTTGTTGCCTTTGCCTTTCTGGCCCTGGGGCTGATCGGCTTGGCCCAGATCATCCAGGCCTTTTCCGCCCTGGCCAAGATCGGCGCCAGCAGCAATGCCTGGGGCAATTATGCGCGCCTGGGCGTGTTTTCAACCGGCGGGCTGCTGGTGGCTTTGCTGATCGACTTCGTTTTGCTGCTGGTTCCCATCAGCGGCTGGGTGCTGCTGCAGAAGCTGTTGGGCAAAGCCACGCCGAAATGGGACAAATTCCTCAAACTGCCGTCGCGTTGGCTGGGAGCCCTGCCCCTGATCCTCATCAGCCTGGCGGTTCTGGCTCAGCCCGAAACATTTTATCAGCCCTGGTTCGTCATTACGGCCATTTTTTCTTTTGTTTCCATATTGGTCAATTTCCTGGCTGCCAGCCAGAATCCGGTGGCCGTCGGCATCGTCAAACTGGCGGAATCGTTCTTTTTCTATCCCTACCGCTATTTCCGCAAGATCGTCGCCTATGGCAGGAAGGACCTGGAAGTGACCGAGAACGAAAATGCGGGCATCGATTATTTCTGCTATTACATCAAGGGCTTCATCTGCGTTGCCATCCTGGTTTTCTGGACGCTACTGGCCGTTTATCCCATCCTGAAGTACTACGGACTCAATTTCCTCACTTTGCCGCTGCAGTTCGAATTTTTCCCCATGGACAGCTTCCAAGGCCTGCTGATCTACCCGCTGGCGTATTTCGTCTTTGTGCCGATATACGCCCTGGTTATCACCATTTTTTATGAGGTGCTGGTCGTGCTGCTGCAGATCCTGGTCAAGATCAACCGCTTTTTCACAAAGCTGCTGGAGAAAAATTGATTTGAAATATTCCGGGTCCCAGCGGCAAAAGAATTCAGAAAAGCGGCAGGGGATCAATGGAGAAGGGATCCTGTTGACCCTCCGCGCTTTTATCGATTGATCAGGAGGGTCCGCAGCCATATCCTGCGTTTGGCTTTGAAATGGGTCTGAGGCATGATGCGCCCGGGGCCGCCCGGTCCGCTTTCCATGCCAGCGGGGGGGCCGCCCGGTCCGCCGCGGCCAGGTCCGGGGCGTGACCGGTCCAGATCCTTTTTATCCAGACCGGGCAGGGGCTCGATTTTCCATAGCAGGCCGATGCCGATGGCTTTCCCGGGTTTGCGATTCAATCCCGGCCAGTCACCCAGGGCTTGGAAGGGAATGCGCCATTGGTAGGCGAAGTCGCCCCAATCGTCAGCCAGGCGGACGGCAGGTCCCAAAGAACCGTCGGCGCAGATGAAGGTTTCTTTGCTGTTTTTGCGGTCCATAATTTTCAACAGCGCCGGCGCCGGGGCAGCAGCAAGGGGCGGTTGCGGTCTGTCCGGTCCTGCGGCAATGTCTTTTGGTTCACCGGACCGCGCTGCGGGCGGCGGCATTTTGTTCCGTTGTTGATCACTGACATGGCCCAGTCCGAGCATTTCGGCTCTTCCGCCGTTTTCATCAAGCCACAGGGTCAGGCTGGCGCGGCTGGGAGGCCGCTGGCGGTGGCGGACATCGGGCGAGAAGAAAATGTAAAGGAAGCGTTCGTCGTTGCCCACGCCGACCATTATGCCATTCTCGAACAAATGGCTTGTGATTTTATTACTGAAATCCTCAATCCGGCCATCCGCACCGGCCAGCCATTGGCTGGGTATGCTCTGCAGGCTTCGGCATCCCGGTTGCGTAAAAAATGCCGCAACCGCTGCAAGGATAAGAAACGTCTTGAATTGATGTGACCGGCGGAATTTCATTTTAACACCTCCTGAAAAAAAACTGTTCTTCCGCATGGAATTATAACAATGGTCGAGAGCGATTCTTGCGGCGCCTGAAATTATATTTTCTTTTTATCCCGTGCTTTGGAAAAATAATCGCTGAATAGCACTTGGGATGATAAAGATGTAGTCAACTTTTTTGTTGTGCTTTATTTCCGCCGCTTTCGGCAGCGTTCTTTTTGCACAGCGGCACGGCAACCGCGAGGAAAAGGAGTTCGCCGCCGACAAAAGCCAGCAAGCCCCTGGCGGCTCCGGTTGTAAAGCCGTAGGCGTGCAAGCCCACACCGAGCAGGTTGACGCCGAACCACGCCATGACCACGGCGATGATCGCTCCGATGCTGCCGGCAGCCAGGCCGATCTGGCCGATCCAGCCGGCCAGGCGGGCGTGAAACAGTATGGCACACCAGATGATGATCAGCAGGGCGCCGTTCTCCTTGGGATCCCAGCCCCAGAACCGGCCCCAGGACTGGTCGGCCCAGATGCCGCCCATGACCGTGCCGATACTGGTGAACGCCAGGCCGAAGGCCAGGGCGGCGTACAACAGGCGGGTCGTGCCTGCCGCCGCGGCCGAGCGCGGGTCGAGCAGTTTCTGGATGATGACCACGTGGCCGAAGATGCCGGCGACCACGCAGCCGGCATAGCCGAGTGAAATGGTCACCACGTGGGTGGTCAACCACAGGTTGGAATCAAGCACCGCCGCCAGCATGCCCAGGGTGTCGCCGTCCAGGCTGTAGCGGCCGGCGATGGCCAGGAATACAATTCCGGCAATTCCTCCGGCCAGGATGCCCAGCTCCGTTTTTTGCCACCATGCCATCAGCAAGCCCATGACCACGCCGGTCCAGGCGACGAAAACGAATGTCTCATACAGGTTGGTCACCGGCGGCCGATTCATGATCAGCATGCGGGCGATCAAGCCAAATGTGTGCGCCAGACTCCCCCCCAACAGGCACAGTGCGCTCAGGCGATCCAGGCGGAAGCGCGGGAGCGCCATGGAAAGCAGCAGAATCAGCAGTGCCAGGCCGTAGGCCAGTTCGGCTTTGAAGAACGGATCGATATGGTTGTAATAAATTTCCATGGAAATTTTGCTGCTGCGGACGGCCTGAGGCCCCAGGCGGACTTGTACGGATCGGTTAAAGGCCGTCAATGCCTGGCCAAAATCATTCTTGCGTCCGGTTGCGTACGCGCGGGAAGCCTGGGCCAGCAGCGATATTTCCCGCTGCACGGTGGCTGGCAGGGAAGCGCCATGGGCCAGTACCTGGGCGGGGCTGAGCCACGGTTCTCCGGGTCCGCCGCCGAGCGGCACGATCGCCGGGAGCCCCGAGGCGCTCTGCCGGTCCGGATGCGCAGCACTGCCCGCTTGGATTGAGCGGAAAGCCTCCAGCAGGTTGTAATAAGCGGAAACATTGTAAAAGAGGCGAAGGGTTTCATTTTCGAACCGCCCTTTGCCGCTGTCTTGCAGATTGGCATACTGAAAGGCCAATTCATGCAGCCGGCCCAGACCTGGGCGCAGCCGCGAAAAGCTGAAACGGCCGCGGCCTTCGCCTTCCACGCCCATGGCCGCCAGCACGTCGGGCTGGTTGACCAGGAAAATTTTGTCGTCGAAGGTCTTTTCCGGGGTGAAAAAAACCCGGGCCAGCCAGGCGCTGGCGCTCATGCCGGCCAAGGAAGCTCTCCCGGAAAACTGCTTGAGCAGGTTGCGGGCAAACGTGTCCAGTGGTTTTTTCCGTCCTTCTTCCAGCACCACCAGGCGTTGGAACGGTCCCAGATGGGTCGCAGCGGACAGAACCGCCGAACTCAGCAGCCAGGATGCCAGCAAGGCCAGGAAGATGCTTCTTTTCATGGCATCTCCGAGCCTCGGGGCCGGCTTTTTTTCAGGGCCGCCGCCAGCATGCCCAGGAAATGGACGGCCAGTCCCAGGAACAGCATGGCGCTGGCGATATACGGCAGCCAGCGGCCCGTGTTGCTCACCACGGAGAAAGTCGAACTTTCGCCGCCCATGCCATCCTCGCTGTAAGACGACTGGTAAAATGTGTATTCCCGGTAGCGCAGCGGCCGGTTCATGGATATGACGGCCATGCGCTTTGTGCGGCCGGTGGTGATCTCGACCCGGCTGGTGAAACTCCTGGGAATGCCCGTTCCCGGGTGCATGCTTTTTTCAAAATCAAGCAGCTTGATCCCGACAGGCAAAACGACCTTTTCCGGACGCCGGTCGATTTGGATCCCCTGCTCATCGACGCGGAGGGCAAGACGGCTGCTTTCACCTTCGCGCAGGGTCAGGGAATATTCCTGGGCGGTGAGCGCGATGAAAAAGCCGCCGCCCATGAGCAGCAGCAGGCCATAGTGGACCAGCAGCAGACCGCCCTGCCGCCAGTGGTATGGCAGGCGGAAAATGGTCGCGGCCAGCAGGTTGAGGAAAAGCAGCGTGGCCGCAAGCAGCAGGCCCGGCAGCGGCAGGATGCCGAAGAGCCAGATGATCCAGGATGCAAAAAACTTTTCTTGAGCGGCGTATAAGCCGTTTGCGGCTTGATAGACGGTGCCGGCGATGACCAGCCCAGCCATGAGCAGTAGGGCGATCACCGTTAGCTTGAGTGAGGCCAGGGGGCGGAATAACCGGGAAATGGTTCGTTTTTTGTTTTCGGTCATGAAACAATCGACTTCCGGATATATATATACCATTTCACAATAAAAATGGCAACCGCTGTCTCTTGCCCCGGAAGTCGGCATCAACCGTTTTCGCTTTCAAATTATCCCGCAAAGCATTATAATGGGGATCATGAAAAGGTGTCTTTGGGTCTGGTCATTGCTTTGGGGAGCATCCTTCTGGATTTTTCCCCAGGAAAAACTGGAAATGGCGATCCAGAGCAAGGACTGGCCGGCGTTGGCCGCTCAGTTCAGTGATGCCTCCCATCAGCAAGTGGCTGCCTATTTCCAGGAATGCCAGAAGGTCGCTTTCAGTGTGTTGCAGGAGAAAGACCTGATATTTTTCGCCCGTTTCCGGGATTTCGCCGAAATCGGCGAGATCACATTTGGTTTCGAAAATGGAAAGTACCGGCAACTGGTTATGCGGCGCAACATCGAGCACCTGAATTTCATCCACGCTTTTTCCCGTTATGACGTTTCCGACCGCACCGTCCGCATGGGCGATGCCGAAATCTTTTTCAAAAAGGGGGTCATCTACCAGGGGATGCCCATGGGCAGCGTTTTCATTTTTTCCGGCGAATGGACTTTCAGGATCAGACCCGAGGACGAAGAGGAGCGGCTGACGCTGGGCAACCTGGTGCACAGCGAGCGGTTCGAAAAGGAGTCCCGGGCAGGGATTTTTGTATTCGGCCAGCCCGACTTGGTTTCCGGCCTTCCCCGGCCGCAACCCGTGGTTGAACTGGAGGATGGTGAAGCCAAGCTTCTTTTTGATATTTTCCGGAAAAATTGGGGGATGCCCATTCCTATTTTCAAAGAACTTTGGTATTTTCCTTTTGCCGCCGAATTCAATCTCGCCATGTTCTACCGCAAAACGCAAAAATCATATTTCCGCTACATATTTAACCCCAGAAATTCCCCGGATACCAGCCTGGTACTCTTCCCTGAGAACACGTTTTACCTGAATTACAATGCCGTCAAGGGGCTCAAATACACGGCCCAAGCGGTCGATGAACTGGAAAAATTGAGCTTGAGCCTCTTTTACAATCCCCAGTCCCGCTTCCTTTCAGGGATATCCGTCCTGAATTTCAAGGAGCCTTCGAATGTCAAAACGATAAACCTTGATCCCGGGCTGGTCGTCAAGGATTTCGGCAAATCGCAGCAGCAGGAGCTCCAGCTGTTCCACCGCGACGATACTTATTTCCTTCTGGGCCGTGAACTGAAAAAGTTCATTTTCTATTATGCCGGCAGCATCAACGCCAGTGAGAAATCCGGGGAAATGATCAAGATCGACTTCAAGGTTCCCTCTGAAAAAAATATAAACCCTTATTATGTTTTAAGTCGTGAACAGAATTTCTATCCCAATCCCGGGCACAATTTCTTCAAAAGCAGGATCAAGATTTCCCTGCCGCATCCGCTGCAGTGCCTGGCATCGGGAAAACTGAGCTCCCAGAAGAAGAATGGCGAGCGTAATGAATTTGTCTTTGAAAGCCCCGGCACCAAGGGAGTCTCGCTGGTCTGTGGGAATTTCGAAAAATTGCTGACCATTCCCAGCCAACTGCCGATTCACGTGTTCGGTAACGCGAAATTAAAAATTGGGGATTACTTTTCTCCCCTGGATGTCCAGAACTGTTTTGATTTTCTACTGGAAAAATACGGTCCCTTGGAACTCAGTGAATTGAACCTGCTGCTGCGGCACCATCAGGATTATGGCGGCCTGAGCTACCAGGGATTTGTGATCTTCAATCTCCTGGCCAACACTTTCCAAATGGGCGAGCCGGGACTGGATCGCTATCTCCGTCGCAACAGCCCCGTGGTCTTTAATGACATCATCCGTGACAACCTGGTCCATGAACTGGCCCACCAGTGGTGGGGCGGGGTCATTTCCTGGAGATCGTACCAGGATCAGTGGCTGACCGAGGGATTGGCCCAGTTCTCCACTATGCTCTACCTGGAGAATACCCTGGGCGAGAGCCAGTTCCGTAAGGCGATAGCCAGCGCCAAGAAATGGGTTTTCCGCAAAAACGATTTCGGACCGATCTTCTACGGCCGGCGCATCGCCAATCTCAGCGATGACCTGTACACCTTCCAAAGCATCGTCTACAACAAGGCGGCGCTGGTTTTTTTAATGCTTAAGGAGATTTTGGGCGAGGAAGAGATGCTCAAGCGCCTGCGCGAGATTCTGACCGAATTCAGGTACCAAAGCCTGGCCACGGCGCGTTTTATCCAGCAATTCAGCCATGGTCGCCAGCTCCTGCGCAAGTTTTTCAAAGGCTGGATCTACTCGCGCCAGTTGCCTGAGGTCAGCTATAAGATCACCCGCGGCGAACAGAACGCCGAGATTGTTTTCAGCCAGAAAAACAGCGATTTTGTATTTCCGGTCAGCGTCCGCATCACCACGGCGGCAGGGAAGTACCTTCGCACCCTGATCGTCGAAGAAAAGGTCCAAAAATTCATGATATTGGAAAACACGCCAATCCTGTCAATCGAAGTCGAGGCGCCGGTCTCGCCGATCAATCTGAGCGATTGACCTTGTGGCCAGGTCTTTCCAGGTCTGGATTTTGCGGCTGAAATGAGGTAATCTATCCGTTGGCAAAAAAAAATTGACCCGATTTCGACGAGGTTCGTGATGTTGGATGATTCGCTGATTGCTACAGGTGACCGGGACGCCTGCAGACGAAAATGGCTGATCCTGCCTATTTCCCTGCTGGCGCACGCGCTGGCCATTGCCGCCTTGGTAGTGGTACCGCTGTTGTTCGCCGACACTCAGCTCCCTGAAGCCAATGTGACCCGTATCCTGGTCATGGCCCCGCCCCTGCCGATCCCGCCGCCTCCTCCCCCCCCCCCTCTGGGCAGAAGACGCGGCTCCGGCTCTCCCAAAGCCACGGCCGCAAATAATGAAGTGAAACCGTATAAATTCGCCGGCAGGCTGATCGCTCCCATCGAGGTGCCGGTAACGCTCGAAGAGGACGAGGGCAGTGATCTTGGCATCGAGGGAGGTGTTCCCTGGGGTGTCCCCGGCGGCGTGGAGGGCGGCGTGGAGGGCGGTGTGGTCGGCGGCGTCCTTGGGGGCGTTCTGGGCGAAAGCCTGGGCAGTGAACCGCCCGTTTTCGTCAGCGGCAAGAGCGTTCCCAAGCTGATCCGGGAAGTCAGGCCCGAATTTCCCAGCGAAGCCTTTGCCGCGCGGTTGCAAGCCGTGGTGATCGTAGAGGCCATGACCGACATTTACGGCCGGGTGAGCAGGGCCCGGATCATCAACGGCCATCCCGTTTTCAACAATGCGGCGCTCACGGCTGTCAGGCAATGGCTCTACGAGCCCTACATCGTCAATGGTGTTCCCCGTCCGATCTACTTTACGGTGACCATCACTTTCGGGTTGACTTCTCGTTAGCTCCCAAGACCCGCTTTATTTCCCCTCCCAGCGCCGCCAGGAGCGTTTCTACCAAAAAACCGGCCAGGGGCGCGACCGTCCGGCGCACGGGCGCGGACAGCCGCTTTCCCGGCAGCAGCGTTTGCGGCTGCACGCCGACCAGGATGACCCGGCAGGGAATGCTCGCGGCCAGGAAACGCATCAGCAGCTTCAAGGGCAGGCGGTGGCTGGTCATGTCGCCCACGGTGATGGCGCTTTCGTCGACGAGAAAGGCCGTCCCGGGAGCCTGGCCATGATCCACGGCATCGATCAGGATCACGTGGCTGGGAGCGAAGGCGCGTACTTGCCCGGTGAAATTTTCCGGCGCTTCGCCGCCGCTGATGACACTCAAGCGCGGGTCGGCCGGCAGTTCCCGCGCCAGGGCCCTGGCCAGGGCCAGCCCCAGGCGGTCGTCGCTCTTCCAGTCCATACCGATGCCCAGCACGAAAACGCGCCGCGCGCTGCACAGCTGTTCTCGCAACGCTTGCCGGAAATCCTCGCGGCAGGGAAAAGCCGCTCCCGGCCCAGCGGCGGGTCTGTGAGCGGCGGGTTTCTTGGCGATGATGGTCGGTCTTACTTGTACTCGATCTTCAGGGCGTGGCGGCTGAAGGCGGCGACCTCGTATTCCAGATCCATGTGGTAGGTCTTGGTCGGGCAGGAGTCAACGCACTGGGCGCAATGGATGCAGCGGTCGTTGTGCAGGATCATCTTGAATTTCTTTTCGGTTTCGGAAACGCGGATGATGTCGATGGCCTCGGCCGGACAGTCGTTGACGCAGATGTTGCAGCCGATGCACTTGGCCGGGTTGAAGACAACGGTGCCGCGGAAGCCCTGGGGAACAGCCTCCTTTTCGAAGGGATACTTGACCGTGACCGGCTTCTTGAACAGGCTGCGCAGCAACTGGGGCAGGAAAGGGGCGATCTTGATGCTCATGACAAATTCCCCTTGATGATAATGACGATGAACAACTGCAACACCCCCAGCGGCGCCAGCCAGCGCCAGGAAAAGCTGATCATCTGGTCGATGCGGATGCGGCTGGTGGCGGCACGCATGGCGGCCAGCAGGAAGACAATGAACAGAGTCTTGAGGATGAACCAGGCCAGACCGGGCAGCAACCCGCCCGGGAAGCCGCCCAGGAAAACGGCGGAGATCAGGCCGGCGCCCACGACCATTTCAATGTCGCCCAGCAGCCGGAAGAAGGCCAGTTTCTTGCCAGAATACTCGGTGAACTGGCCTCCGACGATCTCGGTCTCGGCGTGGGGGATGTCGAAGGGAACGCGCTCCAGCTTGGCTTGCAGGGCGATCACGGCGATGAAAAAACCGATGAGGTTGGCCAGCAGCAGCAGCGGCTGCTCCTGGTAGAAGCGGGTGATCTCCAGGAGGCGCCAGGAGCCGGCCAGCACCGCGGGGCTGAGCAGGGCCAGCAGCAGCGGAATTTCGTAGCCGAAGAGCATGGTCAGCACGCGCACGCCGCCGATGGCCGAGAAGTAGTTTGTCGAGTGCCAGCCGGCCAGGAAGAAGATCAGCGTCGGCAGGGTCAACAGATAGGCCACCACGATCAGGTCGCCGGGGAAAGAGATGAAGGAGGGGGCGTCGGTGTAGTGCCAGACCGGCAGGTACAACGCCGCCGTGCAAACGATGGCCAGGGCGAACACGGGCAGGGCCGAGAACATGTGCTTGTCGGCCTTTTCCGGAACGATATCCTCCTTGGCGAAGAGCTTGATGATGTCGGCCACCGGTTGCAGGATGCCGGAGCGGCCCGTGTGCAGGGGGCCGATGCGGTTCTGCATGCGGGCGTAGAGCTTGCGGTCGAACCACTCGCAGAAGGTGGAATAGACCATCAGGAAGATCAGACCCGGGTAGACCAGGATGTAGAGTATAGGCTTTAAAATGGCCATGCTGCTTCCTTTTTTGTAAGATCGATTTTCTTGTAATGCGCATTCGCCATGGACCGCAGCTGGCTGAAGCTGAGGACCTGGCTCTCGCCGCTGCGCGGGTTGTCCAGCTGCACCAGGCGCTCGGCGCAACAGATGCAGGGGTCGATGGCGGCGAAGATCAGCGGGATGTCGGCGATGAAGCCGCTCTTGAGCATCGCGATGGTGGCCGGGTAGTTGGCCAGCGTGGGGGCGCGCACCTTCAGCCGTTCCGGCTTGTCCGAGCCGTTGCTCTTGATGTAGTGCACGTTCTCCCCGCGCGGGGCCTCGTAGCGCGAATATACCTCGTTGGGCTTGACCTTGCGAGGCGCCTTGACCTTGAAGGGACCCTCGGGCAGGTTCTGCAGAATGAATTCGATCATATTATAGGACTGGATGAGTTCCTTGACGCGTACCACCGCCCGGCCCAGCACGTCGCAGCTGTCGGCGGTGCAGACTTCGAAGGGGATCTCGTCATAAACGGCGTAGGGGTCGTCCTTGCGCACGTCCATGGGCACACCCGAGGCGCGCAAGGTGGGGCCCACGGCACAGAGGGCGATGGCCTGTTCCTTGCTCAACTTGCCCACGCCGGCAAGGCGACCGATAAAGGTGGGCTCGCTGGCGGCAAGGTTGAGGTAATAATCGGTGCGCTGCCGCAGCAGGCCCAGGTTGTCCAGTATCTTTTTCTTTTGCAGTTCGTCGATGTCGCGGCGCACGCCGCCAAAGGTGTTCATGGCGTAGTGCACGCGGTTGCCCGAGATCCACTCCAGAATGTCCAGGACCACCTCGCGGTCGCGCCAAGTGTACATGAAGAACGACTCGAAGCCCGCCTCCTGGCCGGCCACGCCCAACCACAGCAGGTGGCTGTGGACGCGTTCGAGCTCGGCGATCAGGGTGCGGATGTAGAGGCCGCGCCGGGCGGGAACCAACTCCATCAGTTGCTCGACCCCCTGGGTAAAGCAGGTGGTATGGGAGTGGGAGCAGATGCCGCAGATGCGCTCGGTCAGGTAGATGTTCTGGATGAAGCTCCTTTCCTCGGCCAGTTTTTCGATGCCGCGGTGGCTGTAGCCCAGCTTCAGGTCGGCGTCACGGATGATCTCGCCGTCGAGGGTCATGCGCAGGCTGACCGCTTCGTGCAGTGCTGGGTGCTGCGGGCCCAGGGCAACCTTGTATTCCATTATTTACCTCCGGGGATGATCTCGGCGGGGCGTTCGAACTTCCAGTCCTTACGCAGGGGAAATTGCCCCTCGGGCCAGTCGTCGCAAAGGAGCAGCCGCCGCGGGTCGGGGATGTTCTCGACCACCATACCGAACATGTCCTGCAGCTCTCGCTCATAAAGGATGGCACCGGGGATGAGAGAGCAGATGCTGGGGATCTTCGGCTCCTGGCGCGGAGTGAGGATGCGCACGTTAACCGTGACGACGTCATTGGACAGGTGGTAGATCACCTCGAAGGATGCGCCCAGGTCGACGCCGCTGATCGTGGCCAGGTGGGCCATGTGGAACTGGTCCTTGAGGTAGGCCAGGACTGCGAGGAGGTGGTTGCGGTCCACCTTGACGTTGATGCGCCGCGGCGCTGCCGCCACCGCCTCCTGGACCATGTCCTTGAGTCCGGAATTTATCTTGGCAATGATCTCTTCATTGTTCATGGTCACCTCATTTGACCGAATTGAGCAGCTTGACCACCGCGTCGATCAGGGCGGCAGGGCGGAAGGGGCAGCCCGGAACGTAGGCGTTGACCGGCAGGAGCTGGTCGATGCCGACCAGGGTGTGATAGGAACCGCGGTAGACGCAGCCGGCCATGGCACAGGCGCCGGCTGCCACCACGAACTTGGGATCGGGGACCTGCTCGTAGACGCGCAGGACGCGGTCGCGGTTCTGCAGGGTGACGGCACCGGTGCAGATCATGACGTCAGCGTGGCGCGGCGTCCCTTTCAACTGGACGCCGAAACGCTCCAGGTCGAAGCGCGGCATGAGCGCGGCCAGGATCTCGATGTCGCAGCCGTTGCAGCCGCCTCCGGCGTTTAGATGCAAAACCCACGGGGATTTGACCCGGGACCAGTGGACCAGTCGTTCGATCATGTTAGTTCCTCGTGACCAGGGCGGCTACGGAAAGGAAGATCATGCCCAGGTAGAACAGTCCGAAATAGGCGATGGGGCCCGACGGCAGGGTGGCCACCACCAGCGCTGCCACGTGCATCATGGTGAAGAACAGGGCGATGAAGAAGAACAGCCGGTAGCCGAATTGCAGCTTGCTGCCCGGGATGTCCTCGCCGCAGGCGTAGCTTTTCAGCTTACCGCCGACGGCGTTGAGTCGGGGCGCGAGGCGCCCGGCCAGGAAATAGATGATGTAAAAGATCGCCAGGAAGACCAAAAAGGCCAGCGGCGGTGAGAGTAAGATCTCCATCAGGTTTTTCATGGTTAACCCTTCAGCTTGGTCAGTTTCCTGACGTCAAGGCTCTTGGTGTGGCGGTTGATGTTGATGATGATGGCCAGGGCCGTGGCGATGACGGCGACATCGACGACGATGACGGTGATGGCCAGGCTCTGGGCGGCCAAAATGTTGTTCCGGGCATAGCCGCTGGCCACCAGCGCCAGGGTGACGCCCTTGGCGATAATCTCCAGGCCGATCAGCAGCTTGACCGCGTTTTTCATGGTCAGCAGGCAATAGATGCCGGTCCCGATCAGCAGGGCCACGAAGCCCATGTTTAAAATCCAGAGGTTATTCATGGGAGGAACCTCCTTGGGGCTGCCCGCCCGGTAGGGTGGTGTCCCCCTTGCGGGGATTTTCTCCCTGGCGGAACAATGCCAGCACGGCCAGCACCCCGGCGAAGATCACGCCGATCTGGCCGACCAGGTCAAAGGTGCGCTGGTTCCAAAGTACTTCGCCGAAAGTGCCGGCTTCGGAACCGGCGATGGCCGGGATCCGACCCAGCAGCTTTCTCATGACCAGGATATCGAAAACGATCAGGAACAGGAAAAAAAACGGGAAAACGAGCATATGATGCTTGTTCTCGGCCACTTCCTGGTCGCCGCGGGTCAAGGCGATGGCCGTAATGAACAGTACGGTGATCAGCCCGGCGACCACGGATACTTCAAAGACCCCGGCATAAACGGCGTTCATCCTGAAGAAGACCAGGGCCAGAAAAACGCTGGCTACGGCCAGGCAGATGGCACTTCTGAGCAGGTCGCGAGTCAGGACGGCCAGTATGGAAAAGGCGACCAAACCTATCATTAGAAAAAGATGCATGCGCTTCTCCTAAAATCCGATAAAGTTCAGGGCTACGGCGACCCCGCCGCTCAGGACGTCAGCGGCCGGCTGCAGCCAGGAATGGATGACCATGGGAAAAACCAGGCCGGTGACGATGCACAGCAAAGCCAGCAGCACGGTGGCGGCCGACATCCAGAAAGGGGCTTCCCTGACCGACTTCCAGGTTTCGTTCAATTTGCCGAAAAAGGCATTGTGCTGCAGGACCAGGTAGTACCAGAGGGTGATCACGCTGCCCAGCACGGCCAGGACGGCCAGGATGACCATCTTGGCCTGAACCAGGGCGATGATGATCAGCAGCTTGCTCCAGAAACCGTTCAACGGTGGCACGCCGGCGATGGACAGCGAGCCGACGGCCGAGGTGGCGGCGGTCAGCGGCATGCGCTTGGCCAGGCCGCCCATTTTATCCAGGGAGCGCGTGCCGGTCGATTGCTCCACGGCTCCGGCGTTCAAAAACAGCAGAGACTTGAACAAGGCGTGGTTGAACAAATGGAAAAGGCCGCCGATGAAGCCCAGCGGCGTGCCGATGCCGAAGCCCAGGATCACATAGCCAATCTGGCTGATCGAGGAGTAGGCCAGCATGCGCTTGATGTCGTTCTGGCCCAGGGCGGCCAGGGCGCCGACGAAGATCGAGGCGATGCCCAGCACGGTCAGCACCGTGGTCAGTGCCGGGGTCAGCCCGAAGACATTGAGGAATATGCGCATCATGGCATAGACGCCGGAAACCTTGATCAGCACGCCCGACAGCATGGCCGAGATCGGGGCCGGGGCCGAAGGGTGGGCGTCGGGCAGCCAGGAATGAAAAGGAACAATGGCCGCTTTCAGGCCGAAGCCCATAAGAAACAGGCCGCTGCAGAAGCCGACCACGTATTTTATGTTCAGCATCTTCAGCCCGGATGCGACCGTGCCGAAGCTTAAGCCCCCGGTCAGGCCGAAGATGACGGCGATACTGAGCAGGATGGCGGCAGAGGCCACGGCCGAGAGCATCAGGTACTTGAACGACGCTTCCAGCTCATCATGCCCCTGGCCGAAGGCGACCAGGGCGTAGGAGGCGACGGCGGCCACTTCCAGGAACAGGTAAATGTTGAAAAGATCGCTGGTCAGGACCAGCCCGTTCATGCCGGCGATCATGACCAGCAGCAGGGCGTAGTAATTGGCCTTGGCGCCGTAATGCTCCATGTAATTGATGGAATACAAAGTGACGGCGAAGCTGACCAGCGAGATGGTGAACAGCATGAACAAACTGAAACCGTCAAGCAGCAGCCGGATGTTGAGCGGGGCGCCGAACCAGAATGCCTGCTGGATGACGCCGCCGTGAGCGATCAGCGGCTTGGCGCTGAGGACCGAAAACACGAGCAGAAAGAGCATGGTGGCGTTGGCCAGCAGGTCGGGCAGGAAGCGCTTGGAGATCTTGCCCAGCAGGGGCATCAGGCCGGCCAGCAACAGGGGAATGATGATGAATAAAAAGATCATGGCTCCTCCCTACCGTAACAAGGCGCCGATGGCCCAGACGATGAGCACCAGCCCGCCGATGGACCAGGCCAGGTAGTTGGCGTAGAATCCGTTGTGGGCGGCCTTGAGCACGTTGGTCGCGGCGCGGCCGACCGCGACCACGATTTTTTCATAGAAGAAATCGATGGGGCGATCCACGAACTTGAACAGGAATTGCGACAGGGCCTGCAGGAACTTGATGCCCTGCTCGTAGAGATCGAAGACGCGGGCTTCGGCCCAGTCGTACAGCGTATGCAGGATGGGCAGGCGATGGATGGGTTCCGAGGCCATGTAGGCCTTGTTGCCGCCGCGCCTGAAACCGAAAACATGCAGGCCCAGGGCGAGCAGCAGGCAGCCCAGGGAGATCAAGGCGATGGGGTTGAACACCGCCAGGGCGTGGGCGGTGAAATCGATGTGTTCTCCGGCCGCCGCGTGTCCGGCAAGGATGGGCTGGATGAACAGTTTCAGGGGCAGCTGGTTGTAGACCCCGAACAGGACGCACAGGCCGGCCAGGGCCAGGATGGGGATATATATCGGGCTCCTGCTTTCCTTGACCTCGCCGATCTCCTGGCTGCGCGGTCCGAAGAAAACCGAATGCCCGGCTTTCAGGAAGGAGGCGAAGGTGAGGATGGCGCCGAGCCAGGCGGCGATGGTGAAGATGGTATAACCGGTCTCATAGGAGCCGTGGAAGACCATTTCCTTGGAAACGAAGCCGTTGAGCGGCCAGATGCCGGAGATGGCCGCGGCGCAGATTACGAATCCCAGGGTGGTCAGCGGCATGACCCGGTAGAGACCGCCCAATTTTTTGAGTTCGGTGGTCCCGGTCTGCTGTTCCACCGAACCGGCGGCCAGGAACAATCCGCTCTTGTACATGGCATGGTTGATCATATGGAAAATGCCGCCGGCGATGCCGATGGGCACGGCGGTGCCGATGCCCAGCATCATGTAGCCGACCTGGGAAACGGCGTGATAAGAGAGCAGTTTTTTCAGATCCTTCTGGATCAGGGCCATGAACACGGCCAGCACGATGGTCAGGGCGCCGACGGTCATCAGCACCAGGCTGAATTGGCTGTTGACCTCCAGCTTGAAAAGATCGAGGCAGATGCGCGCCAGCAGGTAAATGCCCAGCAGTTTTTCCAGAGCGGCCGGGATGTAGGCCATGACCGCTACGGGTGCGTCGACGGCGGCGTCGGGTATCCAGGTGTGGAACGGCATGGAGCCGGCCTTGCCGATGGCGCCGATCATCATCAGGTAGAAACTGACGGCGGTCAGCCCCTGGGGCACCACCGAAATATCGGACATCCTCAATGTGCCGGTCTGCGACCAGAGGATGGCGATGCCCAGGATCAGGCAGAAATCACAGAAGCCGCCGATGAGGAAGCTTTTGACCGCAGTGCGATGCGAGTTTTTTTTGCCGCCGATGGTGATCAGGGCGTACAGGGTGATCAGCAAGCCTTCCCAGAAGAAAACCAGCGGCACGAAGTTGTTGGCCAGGACGGCGCCTGAAGCCATGGCCGCGGTCAGGAACAGGTAGCCGTAGTATTCGCGGATCCTGGGATCGCCGGCCATCCTGACCGTCGAGTACAGGGTGATCAGGAAGACAAAACCGCTCACGGCCAGCAGGATGAACTGGCTGAACTGGTAGAGGCGCAGTTCGAAATCGATGCCGTGGCCCAGCCAGGGAAGGACGTAAAATGTTTCCTTCTGGCCGAAAAAGGTGACGGCGATGTAGACGATGGCGGCCGCGCCCAGGACGGCCACGGTTTCACGCAGCCATTTGATGCGCGCGGGAAGCAGGAAGGAGATCAGTGCCAGCAGGAAAGGCACAAGGATCGGTATGGACAGGTTTTGCGGGTTCATTGCATCCACCTTAAGATTTCGCCGGTGGCTATATTGACCAATTTCATGGGATAGGCCACGAAGAATCCGGCCAGCAGTGAAAGGATGGCCAGGACCACGACCACGAAGACCATGGAGCGCGACCCTTCGCGCTTGTCGGATTTCGCTTCGCCCATGAAAACGGCGCTGAATACTTTAAACAGGTAGAACATGGTCAGCACGGCGGAAAACAACGCCAGGGCCGCCACCCAGACCCGGTCCGCCTGGACCGTGGCCACGATGACCATGAGCTTGGAAAAGAACCCCCCGAACGGCGGAATGCCGATGACCGAGAAGGCGCAGAAGATGAAGGCCGCGGCCGTCCAGGGCATGGTCTTGATCATGCCGCCCATCTGGCGGATGTCGCGTTCATGGGTGGCATGGATGACGATGCCGGCGCAGAGGAAGAGGCCGGCCTTGGCCAAGCCGTGCATCAGGATGAAGAGCAGCGAGCCGGCGACGCCGACCGGGTTGAGCACGGCGAAACCAAGGAAAATATAACCGATCTGGCTGACCGTGGAGTAGGCCAGGATTCTTTTGAGGTCGTTCTCCACGGCGGCCGCCGCGGCCGCGACCAGACTGGAGAAGACGACGATGATCGGGATGGCCTGGTACCAGCCGTCGGGCAATTTGAAGGTGTAGCAGAACAGGCGGACATAAGCGTAGACGCCGATCTTGACCAGCACCGCCGCGTGCAGCAGCGCCGTGACCGTGGTGGG
>JADFDP010000160.1 GCA_018262835.1 Candidatus Aminicenantota bacterium | reverse complement strand
TCCCAAGCCAATAAAAAATACATGTTTTTCCATAGAACCTCCTCTCCCCGAGAATTGGCTTATTTTAAAAATAGCATACGTTCATGTCAATAGTTTTTGGCCGGATTTTTATTTGAAATCAGAACGGTAATCG
Organism: Candidatus Aminicenantota bacterium; assembly: GCA_018262835.1. Classification (GTDB taxonomy): domain Bacteria; phylum Acidobacteriota; class Aminicenantia; order UBA2199; family UBA2199; genus UBA2199. The sequence continues at coordinate 2,388 of JADFDP010000160.1, read as the reverse complement.
CGGTTTTCATGTTTCATTCGGAGAATCATTCTGAAATAGCTATGCTTTCCGGACATTGGCCTTCCCGCTCACGCCTCTAGCTTCAATTCTTTCATTTTGGCATACAGGGTGACGCGTTCGATTTTGAGCAGCTTGGCCGCCTTGGATTTGTTGTCGCCGGTTTTAAGCAACGCTTTCCTGATCACTTCTTTTTCTATTTCCGCCACGACCCGCTTGGTCATTTCCTTGAGAGAAAGCGAGCCGTCCAGGACCGAATTCACCCGTTCTTCATCCATGGACGCTTGGCCGGGGCCGCTGTGCTGCACGTGACCTGTTGGTTCCAGGAGGATTTCGTCAGGCGTAATCTGATCGGATGAAGCCACCAGGGCGGCTCTTCTGATGGTGTTTTTCAATTCGCGGACATTGCCCGGCCATTGATGCCGGAGTAAGAGACGCATGGCGGCGCTGGAAATTCCGTGGATATTTTTATGCAACTCCAGGTTCGTTTTTTCCAAAAAATAATTTGCAAAAACAGCGATGTCATCCTCTCGCTCGCACAGTTTGGGGATCTCGATCAGGAATTCGTTCAAGCGATAATAGAGATCGTCCCTGAATTTTCCCTGTTTCATCGCTACGAACAGATTGGTTTTGGTTGCCGCGATCAAACGCATATTGATTTTGATATCTTTGTTGCCTCCCAAGCGCTGCAATTTTCTTTCCTGCAGCACCCGTAACAGTTTGGCCTGCATGGCCTCGGAAAGATTTGCAATTTCGTCCAAAAATAAAGTCCCGTTATTTGCCAGTTCAAACTTACCCTCTTTTTTTCTGTCCGCTCCGGTAAAAGCCCCTTTTTCATGGCCGAACAGTTCGGCTTCAATCAGGGTCTCGGGTATGGCGCTGCAGTCGATGGGTATGAAGACATTGTCCTTGCGCAATGACTTTTGCTGGATCAAATTGGCGATGACCTCTTTGCCGGTACCGCTTTCGCCCTGGATAATGACCGTAAAATCGGTGGGGGCTACCACGTCCACTTTGGTCAGCACTTTTTTTATCTGCGGGCTGTCGCCTATAACCTGTTCAACAGGAAGTTTTTCCGCCAGTCTTTTTTTCAGGATGTCTATTTCACCGCGTAATTGCTGGACAGTAAATGCCTTGTTGATGGTAAGCAGCAATTCTTCATTGTCAAAAGGTTTGGTAAGATAGTCATAGGCTCCCAATTTCATTGCCTTGATGGCATCCTTGACATCCATATAGGCGGTGATGACAATAATCTCCAGTTCAGGAGTTGACTCTTTCATTCTTTTTAAAATCTTCATGCCGTCCATATCGGGCAGCCGCAGGTCCAATAAAACTAGGTCCGGGCCAGCGCCCTGGATCAACAGCAGCGCTTCTTGGCCGGTTGCGGCCGTCACTACTTCAAAACCATTTTCCCGCAATATGGCGGAAAGATTGCAGGAAAAGTCAAGGTCATCATCCACGGCAAGGATTTTTTTCATTGTGATTCACCTCGTTCCGCCTGGGTCGGCATTTTTCTGATCCTGCGGATAATATCCTCTTCATTGTATGGTTTGTCCAAAAAATCAAAAGCGCCCTTTTCAGTTGCTTCGCTTCTGGCTTCTTCGCTGCCGAAAGCCGTTGTTATGATGACTACTGGTGGAGGAGACATCTCCCTGATAAAGGTCAATAATAGCATGCCATCGCCGTCGGGCAGGCTGAGATCCAATAAAACAAGGTCCGGAAAATTTTTTTTCAGGCTCTTAAGCGCTTGTCTCTTATTATGGGCGAATGTCATTTCAAAACCGCGAGAGCTTAAGGAATCACCAAGCAGGGAGCATAATTCCTGTTCGTCGTCAATGAGTAAAATATGTTTGATTTTCTTTTTCCCGGCAATGGCCCTTCCTGCGGGTCTCCGTTTTGGACTCTTCCCTCTGCGGGATTTTTCATAGAGCTGAAAAAAGGGTTTGAGTTCCTCAAGCTCTTCGGGTTTGCGCCAACCGGACAAATTTGCGGGCTTGATAACCGTTTCGCCCGCCTTTATCTTGCCGGCTTTAATCAAGTACTTTATATGAGTGTCTGCAACCTGGAGATAAACACTTGTGCCTCTCCTTAAATCCCATTTCCTGGCCATCATGATATCCTGGCTTTGGGCTCTATTGCCATTTTTTCTTTTAGATTTGACTGCTTTGGTTCTAACGGCAAAGAAACGGAAAAAACAGATCCCTTTCTCCACGCGCTTTCCACTTCGATCAGCCCGCAATGGCTGGTAACAATATTTTGGCAAGTTGACAATCCCAAACCAGCGCCCCCCTTTTTTGTGCTGAAAAAAGGGTCGAAAATCTTTATCAGATTCTTTTCAGGAATGCCGCTGCCGTTGTCTTGAATTTTCACTACAAAATTTTTCTTTTCACT
>JADFDP010000015.1 GCA_018262835.1 Candidatus Aminicenantota bacterium | reverse complement strand
TCAAGGCATAGCTTCGGAAAACGCGACCTTTACTGACCTGGGGCAAGACAATCAGATCAGCGGCTTGATTCCCTGCATCTAGGAAAGCTGCGGGGGCAGGTCTCAAAAACATGTAGCCTCCAAGAGAATTTGCCAGGCATTGGGGTCAACTATAGAAAAGGCAAAAAATTAATTTTCTTATGGACCTTGAGGGGCGGTGCTCGTTTATATGTTTTTGGGGGACCTAAGTGTCAGGTCTTGAAATGACAGTTTTTTCGCAGTTTCAAGATCTGTCATATCCATTGGGGGGAGGAATATTCCGGAGCTTTTATCATGATTCGCGCATCAATCAGTTTGGTCCTTCAGAGAAATGAAAAAGGTCGGCGATTAACCTTACAATTCAAGACCTGACCCTGATTCCTGTAAAGCGCCGGAAAAGGAAAAGTTGATGGTTGACTGGCTAATTTCTAATTTTGACGGGCTGTTGCCCAAACGGACAAAAAAGGAGCCCAGGGGGATGTGCTTGGAAAGTGAATTCAGCTACCAGGGGGTACCTTCCACGAGGGGTCCCAGGGCTCGTGAAACCGGATCAGCCGCTGTCTAAGCTCGTTTGCGGCTGAGCAGCCGCCTGGTGATCCGCTCCGATGTCTTGGTCACAGACAGCCCGCCCAGCGCCGTGCATCGCAGTTCTCTCGGGAGACTTCTCCCGACCTTGTCGAATGCCGAAAGGACTTCATCGAGCGGTATCAGGTGATCGTAGCCCGCAAGGGCCATATTGGCACAAGACAGGGCATTGACGGCCGCCATGATGTTCTTGCCAAGGCACGGTGCCTCGACACGGTTGGCAATGGGGTCACATGTCATCCCGAACGAATTCTGCAAGGCCATGGACGCCGCTCCCAGTGCCTGCCGGAAATCCCCACCGTTCAGCTGTACCAGGCCGGCAGCGGCCATCCCTGAAGCCGAACCGCATTCAGCCTGGCAGCCGGCGCTCTCGGCCGCGAATGTGGACTGGTCGGCAATGAAAACCCCGATCAGGCCCGCGGCCAGCATGGCCCTGGCCATATCTTCCTCTGTCCGCTTCAACGCACGGCCGGCACCCATAATGGCCCCTGGACATGCAGCGCAGGCTCCGGCTGTCGGCGCCGCGACAATGACGCCCATCGAGCTTTTTGTTTCCATTAACGCCGAGACAAAGAGGATGATACGGTTCAGGACGGGATCGTCAATCAGCTTCCCTGACGTCATTTTCTTTTTAAACAGCGTAGACTGAGCCGGCAGAATTCTGTCGGTGAATCGGGTTCCTTTGAGGCCTGATTGGATTGCGGCGTCCATGATCCTGACCATGGCCCGCATTTTCTCGACGACCTGGACCTCAGAAATATTTCCGCGCGCGCTTTCATAAGCGACGGCTAGTTTCCAAAGAGGCAGGCCCCTGTTCCTGTTGAAACGGATCATCTCCTCGGAGTTGGTAAATGGAAGCTTCACGTCGGGGTGGGAAATGACAGGCAGAACCGGATCCATGACGGCTACACGCAGAACCGACGGCAGGCTTTTGATCCGCTGCAGCACGGATGCAGACAAAGGGTGTGTCGTCGCTATCCGCACAAATGGCGATTGACCTTTTTTCAGGGTGACTTCGCCTGCCTTGACCCAGCCCGAAATGGTGCGTTCCGGATTCCCCGATGCTTCAGAAAGGAAAACGATGGTTTCCCAGCGGTCTCCCTGCATGCTCACCACGGCTCCGTCGATCTCGACCAGCTCGATCATCCCGCCGCCGACTGACAATGCGGTGACGCGATGGGTGGTTCTGTCACTTGCAGCAGTAATCCTGTAGGTGTTTGGATGCTTGGCGCCATAGGAAACGTATTTCACCCTGACGGTCATACCGGCTTTTTTTATCTCATTCCTGTAATTCAACAGCCTTTTATCAAGGGTATCGTAACCCAGCAGGCCACTGTACAGCCCCATGTCCGAACCATGGCTTTCGTGGGTAGTCACCAGCGAACCGTTCGGATCGTACTCGATCAGCACATCGCGTATGCGGCCGCCCATCAGATTTCTGATCATGCGACCGATGCGCAGGGAACCCGCACAGTGGGAACTCGAGGGGCCGCGCATGGCCGGTCCGATGACGTCATTAAAAATGCTTGGTTGCTGTTTCTTGATCTTCATGAGACACCCTTCATGCTGTTCATCACGCGACCGAACCGAGCGCGGCCGCCGCGATTACAATCGTACTTCGGTTCCACATCCCTTCTGCCTGGCCTTATGGTAAATGAGATCAGCCGTGACCATATCGAAAAGAGCCATGCCCACTGACTTGAAAAACGTCACGTTATTCTCGTTGGCGGCAGTCTGGAGCTCTCCGCTGACCACCCGGTCGAATGGGATGACCTGTTGCGCTGAGATCCAGCCTTGCTCGAGAGGGGTGATCACGTCACCTGTCTCATGGAGCGCATGCTCCGTGTCGATCAGAAGGCAGGAAAGGTTTCTGAAAACCGCCTCGGGATATTCCCGCATCTCCGGCTTATAGGATCCCATGGCTGCGAAATGCTTGTTCTTGAACAGGGCGCGGTCATCCGGGAACAGGGGGTTCTCGCTGTTGGTGACCGTGATGAGCACATCAGAATTTAGCAGAACATCCAGAGATGATTTTTCGGCGCTGATCTTGATTCCGGGGAGCAGGGCCGCCAGTTTGTGAGCCAGGTCCTGCAAGGCCTTTTCACGGCAATCGTATAGATGAATGCTGGTAAACTGGCGCACGGTGCAGGCGAAAAGGGGCTGGTGCAGTCCCTGCACTCCGGCTCCGATCACGCCAAGACGAGAAGCGTTTTGATCCGCCAGGTACTCGATACTCAACGAGCCCACTGCCGCTGTCCGCAGAGCGGTGATGGTTGCTCCGTTCATGACGGCCAGCGGCTCACCGGTGGTGCCATCGTTGAGCAGGACGATGCCATGGGTGGGCGGCAGGCCTTTTTCGGTATTGGCGGGGACAAGCGAGACCAGCTTGGCGCCAAAAAAACTGTCGGTGAAGCAGGGCATGGACAGGAAGGTTTTATTCCTGTAGTCAACATGTGTTCTGACCGGCATCGCGAAGTTTCCGGCGGCATGTATACGGAAAGCCTCTTCAACAGCATGAATAAGCTCCGTGCGGTCAACCAGGCTGTCGATTTCTTCACTATTTAGAATAATCATACAGTTGCACTAACGGACAGGAAAATCAATTTTCCTCATGCTGGGATTTTAGTAATAATCTGATGAAATTGCAATCGTTGGCTGTGATGCATTGGGGTCAGGTCTTTCATTATTACATTTGCCCTGAATCCTTTTTCCCTTACCGCAGCTAACGATTTTTTACATCCGGCGGCAGATAGGCGGGCGCCGAAACGATCGGAAGCCAAAGGGGACGGTTCTTGTATTCTTGTATTTGATCAGCAAAAATATTCTTAAGAGATTTCCCTGACGCGATGAACCGCGAACAAGAAGGGAGCCCGCTTTTCAGGACCGCAGTGGATAAAGAGTTCTTTCTAGTTTTGCTGGGAAGGATTCAGGCTTTTGCCAAGATCTGCGTTCTGGTCTGCTGCGCGCGGGAATGACCTACCGGAAAATTGCGAAGCTGGATCTTTTTGCAGGTCTGGAGCTGAATAGCATGGGATGTCTATACCGCCTGGCGCGCTCGAAGTTTCCTTTGTGGGGGGAGTAATGTCAAGAATACAAGAACCGTCCCCCTTGCTTTCCCCCCTTGCTCTCCCTTGCTTTCTAGTTGGGAATACTTAGGTCTTGTTCAAGAATGTTGTTTGCGTAATCTATCTCGGCGATCACTTTATTTCTCCAGGAAACCAGTCCGTCATTTAAATGGAGCTTCACTTGCAGGGAATTTTTGTCAGCAGGAATTGATTCCTTTCGGGCAGTAGTATTGATGGTATATTCCTGATTTGGCCCAAGATAGACATCGAGCTTCAATGAATCCGCTTTGCCTTCAACGTACCAGGTATAAGAAAAGACTTTGGTTTGCTTTACCGTTCCCATATTTTTGATTGTCGCTTTGATTTTGTAATAGCTGCCAGCATCTTCGATCCACATACTTTTTACCGCAAAATCAGCAAGTGATTTTGTTTCAAACTCATTGTTGGCCATATTGGTGTCGATGATTTTATTCAGCGGATCTATGGTCAGTCGTATATAGTATGTGTCGTTCATTTTTCCATATGGAATGGCGTCAAAAATTACCGAAGCAATACCGTCTGAACTGAAGGAAGTTGAAAACGTTGCCAGGCTGTAGTAAATTTCTGTTTGGTTTTTATCTCGGAGTACCACCTTGATATCCAGTTGATTAAGGTCTTTTACCGGTTTGCCGGATTCTTTCCCCATTATTAAGACAATCAGCCTGTCCGTGTTTCGGGTCGGATGTTTCGTCCAGTAGACGTTGTCAATTAAAAGGTCCACTTTTCTGACAGCAAGCCGAACATTTTTTGGCGGGTTGTATTCAACTAAACGAACTTTTGTTCCCGAAGCGGTTTCGCTTCCCGGCTGTGGGTCCTGTCGAACGATAGTACCCTCCTTCCCCTGGAATTCGGCCTTTTCGGTCAGAATGATTTCTCTGACACACCCCAGCTTTTTATTCTCAAGAATTTCTTTTGCCTGAGCGAACGTCTTTCCGATCAGATCGGGCACGGTCACCTTTAGGATTGAGAATGTCGTTTTCTTTTGCTTGATTACGGTTTGTGGGAAAACTAAAGTCAATGGAAGCAATAAAATAAAAACCCAAAAAACAAACAAAAAAGATTTCCTTTTCATTTCCCCCTCCTGCGACAAAAGGAAAATTCAATTTTCCCTATGAAGGGATTTTAGGGAACTTTTACTGGAATTGCAATACTCGGCCAGGGCCCCTTGGCCCCCCTTGGCGCACATTGGCGGCGAAAAAAGCCAAAGGACCTCTCCGGGGACGATGCTTGACTTTGTTACTTTGGGGAGCTCTGAAACCCTGGGGCCGGGTCGCGATTTTAAACATTCGAGGAACCTCTGGACAGGGTGCTTGAATTTGTGACTTCGCTAACAACTCGACTTTGGAACGATGACCGGCAAGCATTTACGGGGGAACTGTTGGTTCGACTGAGGGAGTTGTCTGGGCTCACCTATAGGGAGATCGCGCAATTGCCCGAATTCTCCGGCATCAAGCAAAATTCGCTGGGGAAACTGTATATGGATTCCAGGGAACGGCTTGGGGCAAAATGACGGCTAAAGTAATAAAGTAAAGCACCGTCCCCAATTCACTAGAACTAATTCAGATTCAAGTTGACGAGGCCGGTCTTGCCGATCTCTTTCGCCACCCGTTCGGCCCACTGATCTGCTTCGGCGCGGGTTCCCACCCCGGAAACCGACAATTTAAACAGCTTGATGGATCGGTCGCCTACGATCAGTCCATGATAATCGCAACGATATTCCACCTCGTCCGGCGCTGTTCCGGCGCCCATGTATTTGTGAACAACCCGTTGGCTGACTCCCGCCCCCCAGGAATACCGCGTCAGTTGGGGTGGGTCGTAGGCCGTAACCGCGTCCGACTCTCGGCTGATCATTTTCGCCTGGACATCCTGTTCCAGCTTCTGTTGGTACATGGGCGCCTGCATTTTGATCAGCTGGCTTGGCGACTCCTTCAGGTTCAGGTCCAGATGATATTCGCTGAAGTAAAGCGAGTGGCGACCGGTGAACTGCTTGTTGGCGACAAAAGAAATATTGGCCATATTGCCGTATTTGACCGATTGTTGCGATTGGATCGCATATCCTTGCGGTACCAGAACCTGGAATCCCGGGGGTAGCTTGTTCGCGCGTTGGTATCCTTCGGGGGTCGGCGCGTCCTGCCCCCAAACAGCCGCTGCATGGCCGATGAGAAGAACAAAGGTCAGTATTAATAATAGCGTTTGCTTGGTTACAAGTCGCATTTTTCTCCTTTTAAAGGAGCCAGTTTAAAATAGGCCTGTAGAAAAGTCAATTGCTGAAACCTGTTTTCCTATCACCCAATGACAGGGTGAAGCGTTTAATGCAGCATTGGGGTCAGGTCTTTCATTATTACTTTTGCCCTGAATCCTTTTTCCCTTACTGCAGCTAACGATTTTTTACATCCGGCGGCAGATAGGCGGACGCTGAAACGACCGGGACGACGAATTCGTACGCCCCGATGTCGTAGAGCGCACGGCCGTCCCCGTTGCCATCCTGGGGGCGGGATTCCCCGTCGAAATCGATGGCGGGGGCAGCGAGCGCGGCCCCGGCGTCAATCGCCGGCGAGGCGGCTTGCAGGCGATAATCACCCGTCAGCGGGTTTACGAACAAGGCGGACACATCGACGAGATCACCCTGGCCATGGAACTCGTACTCGGGGTCATGATCCCCGTCGGCCAGGTTGTGATCCGCGCTGACCTCCGACAGAACGCTGGCCGGGGCGGCCATCTGCGAATAGGTATTCTGGCTGCAAATGTTGTTGCGGATGACCAGATTCTCCATCTGCGTGTTTTCGATTCCGATGCCGCCGCCCCAGCTACCCAGCCCGTTATGGGCAAAGGTGTTGTTGATGATGCTAATGTCTTTGAAGGGGTGCGAGGCCATGCAGCAGGTCGACAGCCATATGCCAACCTGGTTGTTATAGGCAATGTTGTTGTACAGGCGGACATTTTCCAACAGTCCGCCCGCTTCGGAAGCCAGAGAGAAACCCATGCCATGGATGTCGTGGACAAGGTTCTGATAAACTTCAATGTCGAGCAAATGCTCGGCCTCGGCGTCCACGTAGATGCCCACATGATTCAGGTGGTGCACGTGGTTGCCGTACACTTTCCCGTGGGCTGAAGCGTCCTTGATGCTCATCCCCTCCTTGCCCTCCGTGCCAGGCATGACATGGTGGATGTGGTTGTAGCGCACCTCGAAAGAGCCGGTGTTGCTGATCGAGATGTGCTCCTGCCAAATGCCGGTGCACGCCCCAACCACTTCGTTGCCATCCACGATGATGTCATGGCTGTTCCACGAAGAGATGCCGGATGAATACGTGTCATAGGTGGTGTTGCGTTCGATGACGATGTGGCTGGAATTTTCAGCCACGATGCCATAATACTTCGAGTGGATCACCCGCAAACCCGAAATGCGGAGGTAATCCCGCCCCGTCAGGTCGAACAACCCGCTATATTCCGGTACATCCACCCCCGTCCCCTCAATGGTGACCACCTCACCGGGGTAGGCCGCGTAGGTGATGGGATTCCCCTCACTTCCCGAATTTTGCGGGACAACGCGTTCGGGGTAGTCACCCGCCCGGATGTACAGCGTATCCCCTGCGACCAGGGTATAGGCAGCCTTCCGGATCGTCAGCCAGGGTTGGGCCTCCGTTCCGGGGTTGGAATCACTGCCATTGGCTGCAACGTAGTACACGTTTTCCTGGCTTGCAGGCGTTGGCGGTGGAACACGGCAACAGGCCAGGAGCAGCGCGGCCAGGGCAATCCCAATGATGGGAAGCAATGGTTTTTTTTTCATCTTCAACTCGCCTTTTCAACATGAACAAAATGCTCGCTGATGATTGGAAAATCGATTCGCCCCATGCTTGAATTTTAGGATATTTTTCTGCAAAGTCAACCACTGGATGGAATGGAAACGCTGCTCATCCCGGCAAGGGGACTCCGGGAGCGGGCTTGACATTATGACTTTGCTGGCTTTAATTCATACACTATCGACATCAGCCTCCAGAAACGTTATCATGTTTTTTGAAATAATCGAAACCGGGAACAGGAGGAGCCGAAAAATAAAAAGAAGTTACCTGCGCTTTTTTGCTTTGAGCCTTGTTTTCCTCTGCGTCGCAATCGTATTTTACACACAGGGTGGAGTGTCTCTTGCGAAATTCCTGCTGTTTTATCTCAGCGGGGCGGCTTCCGGTGCCAACCTGGTCCAGGGAATATTCAGCCTGCGGAAAGGCGGGAACTGAAATTCACCCGCTACGGGTGCAGCATTTGGTGACGATGCTGGCATTTGGGGACGGCGCTTGACTTCCGCCGAACGGGTGATTAACATTCCGGAATCGGTGCGTATTCAAGGAGATCACGATGAAAGCTTTGTTATGCGCGATTGTTTTTTGGGGCTCCCTTTTCTCCGGTTCCGTCCCGGCCGCCGCCCGCGGCCAGGGCGATGAGCGGGTGGCCGACACTGTTGCCATCCGGCAGGTCAGCGCGAGTCTGGATGCGGCCTGGAACCGCCGCGATGCGGCCGCTCTGGGCGGCCTGTTTCTGGATGATGCGGACTTCCAATGGCATACGGGGGAGGTGCTGAGCGGCCGGAAGCAGATCGAGCAGTACTTCGCTGCGGTCGTGTTCAGCCAGCTGCCGGCCGATTTCCGCCATCTGACCATGATCCGGCGTCTCCGCTTTCTCGGCCCCGACGCGGCCATCGGCGACGGCACGATCGTTGTGGCCCGGGAAAAGGCGGCGGAAGGCGAAGCGCCCCACCTGAGCGTTCTCTTCACCTGCGTAGGCCAAAAGATCGACGGCATCTGGAAGATAGCCGCCGTGCGGCTTATGCTCGTTCCGCGCGGTTGACGCCAAAAACTCGGGGACGGACTGTGAAAATGTGAATGGGGCCTTCTTATCCCATTCAGGAGATTCAATGGTATGGCTATCGTCCCCCCAATGTCCTAGATATGCTTCCTCATGCCCAGGGAAACGGCGACCCAGGCGATGGTCAGCAGGGAGAAGCCGATGATGGCCGGTACCAGCGCCTCGCTGATGCCGCCCAGGAACAGGGCGGTATTGCCCAGGCCGGCGCCAGGCTTCAACTCCCAGGAAATCTGGGTCAGGGTAACGGCCAGGCCGGTGACGACGCCGACGATGCTGGCGTAGGTGGTGGCGATGGAGAGGGGGCGGATGAAGCCCAGCTTCACCTCGGTGGGCTTCAGCAGGAAAGAGACGGCAACGCCGACGGTAAACAGCCCCAGGGCCACGATCAAGAGCGTAAGGATGATTCCCAATGCCATGTTCGACTCCTTTGCATGGATTTTCACCCTGATAACGCCGGCGGCGGCATGGATGTGACGGGGGCGGTCACAAAAATCCCCGCGATCCGTTATAATGATCCAGGGAGAAGCATGGCTGAAGCGACCGATGATGTCCTCCTGCTCGAGCTGCGCCGGGGTGATGCGGCCGCCCTGCGCGCCGCCTACCGCCGCTACCAGCCCCGGCTGTTCTCCTACCTGGCGCGGCTCGCCGGCGAGCGCGAAGCGGCGCAGGACCTCTCCTCGGAAACCTGGTGCCGGGCGGTGGCCAAGCTGCACACCCTGCGCGCCGACAGCCAGCTGCTGCCCTGGCTCTTCACCATCGCCCGCAACCTATTCTTCAGCTGGTGCCGCTGGCGCAGCCGCGACGCGCATTACCTGAACGAGCTCGGCCGGCTCCAGGTCATTTCCGCCCCGCCGCCCACTCCCCTGGAAACGACCCAGCGCTCCGAGCAGCAGGCGCTGCTGGAGGCGGCGCTGGGGAGCCTGCCCGGGATCTACCGCGAAGCCGTGATCCTGGTCGGCATCGAGGGGCTCAGCTACGAGCAGGCGGCGCAGGTGGCCGGCATCCGCATCGACGCCGCCCGCCAGCGTTTCTCGCGCGGCCTCCGGCTCCTGAGGGAAAGCGTCGATCTGGCCGGAATGCCATTGAACGGAGGAGGAGCATCATGAACGACCCGGAAAAACTCATGCCCGAACTGGCAACGGATACATGGCTGCTCGAGCAGCTTTCCCGTCTGCGGACGGAGGAACTGCCGGCGGGAATGGCTGCCGGCTTCGAGTCCCGGCTGCTCGAGGAACTGCTCCGGCATCATGTAAAGAAGGGGCCGGCCCGCTTCTTGCGGGCGGCGCTCCGCATCGGCTGGGAGCCGGTCTTGATCGCCTTCGTCTTCGCCTTTTTGACCTGGGACCTGGTTCGCATCATCGGCTTCCTGTTCGGCTGACCGGCAGGTTTTGCATCGGCGGCCATGTCCGCCAAGGCAGGGGAAAAGAAAGAAAGTTGTCCCAAAACCCGGCCCCGGGCGTTTTATTAGTAAAAGTGATTTGCTAATGGAGGTCGAATGCTTTTCAAAGTTAGGGCATGGATGAAAGGCCATGCATTGACTGCATTTTTCATGATGACGTTTGCCATTTCCTGGATTTCTTGGTTCGCCATTTTCCTGGTTCCCATGCCTCGCTGGGGGCGCCTGATTCTCAATCAGGTGGGATTGGCCGGACCGCTCCTGTCATCAATGATTGTCGTCGGAGTTTTGCAGGGGAGTTCAGGGGTCGGGCGGTTCATCGGCCGCATTTTTCAGTGGCGGACCGGGATTCAATGGTACTTGTTCGTCCTTTTCGGTGCAGCGGTTCTTTGTTTCGCGGCCATGGGCTTGCTTGTTCTTGGCGGCGGGAGTGTCCCGGCGATGGCGTCCGGCTTTGCGCCCGGGGTGCTGTGGTCCGGCCTGCGGGAAGAGTTCGGCTGGCGGGGTTTTGCCTTGCCCCGTCTCCAGGCCAGAGGCAGCGCATTGAAGGCCAGTGTTTTGATCGGCGTGATATGGACGCTGTGGCATCTGCCGATTCTTCCCTTCCCGCGCCTGGGGCTGCCAGGACTCTGGATGATGATCGCTTTTTTATTGGAGGTCGTTGCCCTCAGCCTGTTGATGTCCTGGGTCTACAATCAAACCGGCGGCAAAATATTGCTGCCGGTGCTTTACCACGCGGCATACAATATAACGCTGGCCGTGTTGGGAATACCCGCCGTCTTTCCGTTGTGGCTCATATATCTTGCTCTCACCTGGATCCTGGTTATCTATATCGTGCTGCGAACCGGTGCGGCGCGCCTTATTCATGCAAAAATGTAAGCACCGTCCCCAACCGGTTCTATAACCGCAGGGCGAGCAGGACCCCGGCTTCCGTGGCGACATAGACGGTGCCTCCCGCCGCCAGCGGCGTCGTCGTAACCGGGGAACCTGTGTCCAGCCTCCACTTCAGGGCGCCGGTCACGGCGTCGGCGGCATAGAGAGAGCCGTCGTTGCTGCCGAAATAGACGATGCCGCCGGCGACCGTTGGTGAGGAACCGATGGCGGCCCCGGTTGCCAGCATCCAGGCCTTTTCGCCGGTCATTGACTGGAAGGCGTAGAGATTGCCGTCAGCGCTGCCCACGAACACCCGATCCTTGCCCGTCGCCGGCGTCGACAGGATCGGCCCGCCGGTCTTGCCGCTCCATTTCACCTTGCCGTCCCGGGCCGCCAGCGCGTAAACGCAATTGTCGCTGCCGCCGATATATAGAACGCCTTCGTGAACAATTGGCCGCGAACGGGCCAGCCAGCTCGCAGCCTGCTTCCACTTTTCCGTGCCGTCGTCCAGGCCCAGCGCATAAATGAACGGCCCGTCGCTGCACACGTACAGCACACGGCCGGACCGGACCGGAGCGGCGGTGATGGGGCCGGCGGCGCCGTACTTCCATTTTTCTTCCCCGCTTTTCACGTCGACGGCGACCACGTTACGCCACCAGCTTGGAGTGACCAGCATGCCGTCGGCGACCAGGGGAGATTGGGACAGCGGCGAATGGGCGGCAAAGGTGAAGATGTTCCTGCCGGTGGCCGCGTCGAGGGCGTACACATGTTCGTCTTCGCTGCTGACGTAGACCAGCCCCCGGTCAAAAAACGGCTCGCCGCCGATCATGCCGTTCGCCTTGAATTTCCACTTCAGGACTCCAGCGAGGTCCAGCGCGTAAAGTGTGCCGTCATCGCTGCCGAAAAACAACAGGCCCCCGGCCAGCAGCGGCGAGGAATGGATGCCCGAAGCCGCCTGGAATCGCCACTGGATCGCCGCCGGTTTTTCCGCTTCCCGGCCCGGGCCGGCGGGCGCCATGCCCTGAAAAGCCGGAGTCAGCAAAATCATAAAAACAACGGCCAAGGCCCTCTTCCTTTTTTTGTCGGTCATGTTCCTCCCTGTTGCCGCGAAAACCGATTCGCCAGCCGCAATGAAAGTTCTTAACATCGCGCCGGGAAAAAGTCAACGGGAGGACTCATGAAGCTTCGGGGCAGGTCTCAAAAATAAAAATAAAAAAACCTGGGGACGAACTGTGAAAATGTGTGTTTGATGGATATGTATGGGATCCAGCAAAAAAACCGGGAAATTCAATTATTTATCGCCTATGACATCATTTGTCATAGTGGGCCATTTACAATAGTAACATGAAAGGAGGTGCTCCATGATGCCCGGGCCCACGTTGATCAAGAAATGTTCCAAGTGCCAAAAGCTGATCGAAGAGGAAACATGGATGTCAGGGAACTCGTGCGGGGCTGTCAGCTGGACCGACGGCGCGTATGATGCCCCGATGATGCCCGACCAGCCCGAGCTGGTCAAATGCCCGTTCTGCAAGGCGTTGATGTGGCTGGAAGAGCTGGAAGAAATCGGTGACAAGGGAATGAACCGCCCCAGTGATTTCGTCCCGATCGCCAACCCGGATGCAGATCTCAGCATCGCCCGGCCGTACAAGATGCCCACCGCGAAAGACTACTTCGGCCTGCTGAAGACCAGGGTCGACAGCGACGAGAAGGAAGCCTACCTGCGCCTGCGCGCCTGGCGGGCCGGGAACGACAGAAGGCGGAGGTCCGAGCATGGGCCGCGGAAGTTCAAGGGAAAAAACGGAAAGCCCCTGGAGCCGTTCTCCTATGCCGAGATCAAGAACATGAAGGAGTTGATCTGCATCCTGGACGAGCAGGACGACGAGAACCGGCTTCTCAAGGCCGAGTTGTTCCGTGAGCTGGGATTTTTCAATCAGTGCCTAAGCTACCTGGCCAAGCCGATTGACGATGAATATAAGATCTGCGCGGCTTTTATCAGGGAACTGGCCCTGAGAAAAGACCCCTGGGTGCGGGAGATCATTCCTGCGGGCGCCCGGGAAGGGGAGGAGCGCAGTGCATGAAACCAGAGGTCCGCGTGAGCCGTTCGTCCCGGATGAAGGAGACGTGACAGGCTCGCCAGCGCCCCGGGGAATTGCATTAAAAGTGGCGAGGGTTTAGAATTTTGATCGCCATGGGAGAGAAAAGCGAATATTCGGAGAATGTCCCCTCCGACCTGGAATTCCTGGGTGGCGATTTCAATGTCCTGTCGGTGGAGTCGCTTCAGGAAAACAACGGCAGCGACAGCCCCGGCCTGCGCCTGGTCAAGGACGTATTGCTCAAGACCCTCGAGTTCCCGGGGTGGAGTTTTTCGGTCGAGCCGTTCGAGGAATGCACCCGGGTGCGCGGCAAGGAAAAGGGGAAATGGCGCGAGATCATGCGCTTCCCGGCCGCGCTGCACAAGGAATTCTCCATCGAGGTCTCCCGCCTGTGGTGCGGGGATTTCGAGCCGCATTGGGGTCTGCCGTTCGACGGGGTGCTGCTGCTCGGTCTTTCCGACGGCAACTGGTACGATGTGTTCGTCAGTGCCGTCCGCGGCATTCATGGTTTTATCTTCCAATTCACTTTCTACACCCGTGAAAAATCCTTCGACCTCGACCTGGACAAGCTGGGCTTCGACGCGGCCTGGCTGCGAGCCATGAAGCAGGCGGTCGACGCCCCGAAGGGCATGGTGTTGGTGACCGGGCCCACCCACAGCGGCAAGTCGATCGTCTGCTATTCTTCGGTCATGCGCCGGCTGCGCCAGGGCCACAGTACCACCACCATCGAGCGGCCGCGCAAGTTCCGCCTGCCCGGCGCCCGGCAGATCTTGCTGGATACAGGTGCCGATTATCACAAGCGTTTCCCCTCGGCCCTGGCGGACGACCCGCGGGTGCTGCTGGTCCAGGAGATCCGCAGTTATGAAGAGGTCGAAGCCTCCCTGAAGGCTGCCAAGGACCGTCTGGTGGTGGCGGCGACCCACGCCTGGGAGGCCATTCCCTGCCTGCGCCGCCTTCACGGCTATGCCGGGTGGGACCTGATACCCGAATATGACCGCGCCAAGATCCTCGCTTTCCGCGAGCTGCTCGCCGAGAACCTGAGCCTGGTCTGCGCGGGGAGGCTGGTCCGCTTGCTCTGCCCTGAGTGCAAGACCGCGATCGAGGTCCCGGCCGTGATGCTGGAGCGGAGCGGGCTGCCCCTGGGTTGCAAGGGGTCGCTGCTGACATACAGGAGGGGCGGCGGCTGCGAGGCATGCCGGGGCTCGGGGATATTGAAGCGGACCGGGATCTACGAGGTCCTGCCCATTTCGCCGGCCATGAAGGGGCTGCTGGGCCGCTGGGTACCCGATTGCGCCTTTATCCGCCAGGCCCGGGAGGACGGACTGGTCAGCCTGCGCGAGACCGCCCTGAAAATGGCGCTGGACGGATCGATCAGCTATCAGGAGGCGGTCTCCGCCACGCCGTTGCCATATCACCAGATGCATTGAGGCGCCTTAGAAAGGCTTCGGGGCCAGGTCTAATAATTATAAATTGACAATTCGTTTCTTCCTGTTTAGAATCCTGTCTTGCCGCGACCTTTAATCGCAAGGCTCGTCCCTGATTTCCAGGCAACGTCCCTTGAGGGCGGCCGATTGAAAACAGGCAATCAGGGTCATATAATCAGAGGCAAGTGAGTTCAAGGGAGGGGGAATATGAAAAGAATCGCTTTTCTCATCCTGCTGCTCCTGTCACTGGCGGTGCAAGGCGAGGCGCAGGATGGCTCAAGGAAAATATCGCCGGCCTACCACCTCTACATCGGCTTCACGGCAGCGGCCGCATGCGTTCCCGAGGACGGCCCGTACCTGACCAAACTGTCGCTGGACGCCGCTTTTCGCGACCTGCGCTTCGGCTTCGGCCGCAAAAAGGCCGGGCCCGAGCCCATGAGCTGGTGGCTGGCCTCCGGCCCCAAGTCCACCCTGCCGGTCTACGTGGTCTTCGGCGAGGGGACGATCACCGCCCATGAATTGTGCCCGCATACCCGGTGCGACGGCAAGATCGTCAAGGCCTGGTTCACGGCCGAGAACGACTCGTTCTCGGGGGTGCTGGCCGTGGTCGCCGACAGCGACGTCGCCGGCCGCGACGACATCGTCAACCAAGAGACCTCCGAAAACCTCGAGGATGCGGTTGTGCCGATCCCCCGCTGCATCTTCGAGTGCAAGCTGCCGCTGATGGAGACCCTGGCCTGGACCGACGATTGCGCCGTCCGCCAGCAGGAGAGCTCGGTGGGCGGCATGGAGTTCTGCTTCGCCCTGCCCGCGGCCGACCTTCTCCAGGGCAAACCGCTGACCTTTGAATTCCCTTTCCGTCACGACGACTTCGCAGAGCCGGGCACGCTGACGGTGCGCTTCATCCCGGTCAAGGGGAACTAGGGGTCAGCTATTGTTGACCCTGTTTGCTCGAACTTGAATTCCCCGGACCGTTGGTGTATACCCGTAGTGGAGACGGGAGCGCAAATCCATTTGGAGGTGAGGACATGAAAAAGATCGCAGCAGCAGCCTTGATTTGCCTTTGGGCGGCGGCGCCGGCCTCGGCGGAGAGCACGGCCAGGCTCAGCGAGATGCGGGCGTCGCGAGGCGTGGACCCCAAGCTGCAAAGCCCCATCGGCGTCAGCGAAACCTTCAGCCCCGAGGCCAAGCCGATCTACCTGACGGTCAAGCTTGCGGACGCCCCGCAGGGGACGCAGGTCAAGATCACGGCGTATTTCCTGCCGGGCGGCCAGCCGCAGCAGATCGCCGTCCAGGAATTCCCCGATGTCTACGGCACCGGCTACCTCTCGCTCAAGATCACTCCCCCGGCCACGGGCTGGTTCATCGGCCGCTACAAGGCCGTTTTCCAGCTGAACCGGAAGGATCATGGCAGCATCGGGTTCACCGTGGCGGCGGCCAAGGCGGCAGCGCCGCCATCTCCCGCCTACCGGACGTTCTCCAGCCCGGACTACGGTTTATCCATCCAATACCCGGCCGGATGGGTCGAAGGGGAAAAAGGGAAATCAAGCGTGATCTGCATGTTCCTGGCCAACGCCGACAACAGCCCCGTGTCCAGCCTGAACGTCCAGGTCGTGCCTGTCACCGCGGCCGGCGATTCCCGCAGCAAGGAAGCGATCAACCTGGTCGCCCAGCAGCTCATCGACCAGATCACCGGCGCCCTCAAGGGCCGCATCCGCAACGATACCTGGACCACAGCCGGCATGCTCACCGGACGGGAGCTGGATTCCGAGTATGCCTACGAAGGAGCCAGTATCCGGCAGCGGCAGTTCCTCACCTACCGGGCGGACAAGATTTTCATCCTGATTCTGACCGCAGATGAGCGCGTGTACGGCTCCGTGGTCGGCCATTACCTCAACGCCGCCAAAACCCTGCAGTTTTACGCGAAGTAATCGCTGCCGGGGCCTGGGGACAATCCCTGCAAAAGGTGCGTCGGCAGCTGTGGCGCTTCTAAAGGACTACGGCGGCCTTACCTGCCGTGAGATTGCCAGGCTGCCTGAGTTTTCAGGTGTAAAAATGAATGCTCTGGGTGCGTTGGTTCGCTATGAAAAAGTCAAAAAAATATGATTGATACAAAAAACCAAGCACCGTCCCCAATGTCGTTGATCAGGAGGATAGAATGAAACGATTCGTTATTGCCGCCGCAGCCCTTTTCGTCCTGGCTCTCCTTTCGAACGCCCGGGCAGTGAAAAAAGCAGCGGGCGAGTGCGACCTGGGCGTGGCCGTCAATGCAAATTTTTCAAAGGCGGAGGCTTTGGACGCGATCATGAAGCGCTATTGCGCCGAGGCGCTGCCCGGGGTCGCCATGGCGGTATATACCGAGGCCGAGGGCTGGTGGGCCGGAGCGCGGGGGTACGCCGACGTCGAGAATAAAGTTCCCATGCGCAACGGCCACTTGCAGTACATCCAGAGCGTCTCCAAGACCTACATGGCCGTCGCGATCCTGTGTTTGAAGGAGCAGGGAAAGATCGAGCTCGATGCCCCGCTCACGAAGTACCTGCCCGCCCGTTACGGCGGATATATAAAGGATGCCGGAAAGATCACCATCCGCATGCTGCTGAACCAGACATCGGGCGTGCCCGAGTACAACAGCCACCCCCGCTTCGTCGCCCGGGTGCTGATGCACCCCGACAGCTATTTTTCGGCGGAGGATTGCCTGAAAAGCATCGCCGGCGAGGAGCCGCAGTTCGCGCCCGGGAGCCGCTACCGGTATACCAACACGAACTATCTGCTGCTGGCGCTGGTGGCGGATGCCCTGACCGGGGACCATGCCGCCTTCATCCAGAAGAATATCTTCCGGCCGCTGGGGCTGAACCACTCTTATTATGGCAATGACCACGCCTACCTGGACGGACTCGACCTGCCCGAATCGTACTGGGACGTGCTGAATACCGGCCGGCCGGCCAATTTTTCGCAACTGCAGCAGGTGACCGTGGCCTCCTCCAAGGGTGATGACGGCATCGTCTGCAACCCCATCGACGCGGTGAAGTTCCTGAAGGGGCTCGTGGAGGGCCGGCTGCTGCAGACCGGATCGCTTCAGGAGATGCTGGATTTCGTGAAAGATGAGAAGGGCGGCAAGCGCTACGGCATGGGCTTGAGCTACATCGACCTGGAGGGCCTTCCCGCCTACGGGCACGGCGGCGGCGGCATCGGGGCGGGCTGCGCGCTAATCCACATTCCCTCCCATAAAACGTACCTCTTCGTGGCCACGAACCTGGGCGTGCTGGTGGAGGGCGCGCTGGCAAAAATGGCGGACGAGATGAAGACCGAGATCCTCATCACCCTGCTGCGGTGAACGAAGCCCCGGGGCTTGCGGGATGGTGCCTGCCTTTTTGCATTGGGCACAGAGCCCTGGCGCCAGGTCTACCATTGTCACATGGGATTTGCTATGATGCGTTGATGTCCAGGCCGGGGCGCAAAAGCTGCCTGGGGCAGGAGAAAAAATGAGCAAGATCCTGAGGGCCATTGCGGCCGGTTGGGGCGCGAAGAAACTCGGCGCCGGATGCCTCTCGACCATTATATTTTTCATTTTTTTGTGGTGGCTCCTGGGGCATTTCGGCATCTTTAAATAGGGCTTGCCGGAGCCAAGCGTCGTACCCGATTCTCCCGGATGAAAAGAATTATTGAAATCATGTTCAAAAATGAAGAATTGCCGGCTAACGTCGCGGTCATGCCGCCCAGGGAGATCCCGCGGACCCGGACGGCCCTGGTCTTTGTATCGTTCACCGCCTATTTCTATTTGCTGCTCTTCACGCTGCGGCCGTTCCTGATGGCGCATTTTACCCTGAACCCCGCCCTTTACTGGTTCATCACCGGCTATTTCCTTTTCATCCCGCTTTTGCTGTTCGCCGCCCGCGGGGCGTTTGCCGAAGGGAACCGCAGCCCGGGGACGATCCTGGCGGCGCTGCATGTCCGGCCGTTGACCCAAAAGGATTGGCGTTGCGCGCTCGGCGGGCTGCTGCTGGCCTTGGCCCTGTCGGGGCTGGTCTTCGCCGCAGCGCTCTTGCTCCACCGCGGCTTCGGCATGCCCATGCTGTCCACGACGCCGTGGTTCATGGAGATGCGGCCGTTCCGGGGCGGCGAAAGGCTCCTGCTGCTGGCCTGGCTGCCGATGTTCTTCTTCAACATCGCCGGCGAAGAGCTGCTGTGGCGCGGCTACCTGCAGTCGCGCCTGCCGGGCCCCGGCGCCTGGCCCCTGTGCTCAGGGCTGTGGCTGCTCTTCCACCTGCCCTTCGGTCCCGGCCTGATGATCCTGCTCGTGCCGGTGATCGTGATTATCCCGTACTGTTTCCAGCGGACCGGCAACACGCTGGTGGGCGTTTTCATCCACGGCATGTTCAATGGGCCGCTGTTCGTGGCCATCGCGCTGGGAGCCGTGGGCTGAAAAGGAGGCATGGGCAAGGTGCTTGACTTTATTGACATTGACGAGGAATCCCGGCAAAATCCGGGCATGGGAGAAAACGAAAATGATCGCTGAACAGGACATGGATCGCGTGCTGGCGGTCCTGAAGATCATCTGGATGGCCCTGCTGGGTTCCCTGGCCGTCTATTGGATCGTCGGCCAGGTGGTCGCACCGGGCTTGAAGTCAGAATTGAGCGCAGAGGCCTTCCGCATGCTCCGCATCGCCCTTTATGCGCTCGGGTTCGCCACGTTGATTGCCGCCGGATATGTACGGAGGCTGATTCTGGCCGCGGGAGGCCCGGCCCAGGCCCGCCCGTCCTCCATGCCGCAAAAATATTCGAGCGCCGTGATCGCGTCCCTGGCCATGAGCGAAAGTGTCGGCATCTACGGCCTGGTCCTGTACCTGCTGGGGAAGAACGCCATGGACCTTTACCTGCTGGTCGGGATCGCCGCCGCCGCCGTGTTCTATTTCCGCCCCAGGAAGGACGAACTGCTCGACCTCTGCCAGTCGGGATCGTAAGGCTCTCGGCGCGGACCCGGGGAACGCCGACAAGAGATCGCCGCCATCCTGGCGTTACGACTAGCCCCGGCAGCCAAGGTGCCGGGCTTACCTGTGGACCGTGCCGCCCATGAGGCAGTAGAGGATCGGCCGCACGGAGACCTCGGCCAGGCTCGAGCGCCCGGCGCGGTCAATGGCCCTGACGATGATGCGCAGCGGGTCGCCGCGCAGCAGTTCCTTGGGCACGGTCAGCTGGTAGGGTCGGGAGGTGTCGACTGAGACCGGGGTGGTGGACGTCACTTCATTCAGGTAGAGCTGGAGCTGGGCGATGCCGCAGCCGCTGTCGCTGGCCGAAACGTTGATGGCCAGGTTCCTGTCGCGGCAGACGACCTTGCCGGCAGTGGGGGCGGTGATGGCAACGGTCGGCGGCGCAAAGTCGATGGAGACATGGAGCAGCGCCCGGCGGCTGTTGTGGGCCGCCATATCGGCGAATTCGGCGATATAGGTGTACACGCCCTCCTCGAAGCCCATCATGCGGAACAGGAGAGTTTCGCGCACCGCGGGCGGGGCGACGCCGTCGCGGGCATAGGTGTGGCCCCAGAGGCTGGGCCAGGAGCGGAAGTCGGCGGTCAGGCCGTAGCGGCCCTTCTTTCTCCAGATCTGCCCCTGCTTGACGCCGCTGGGGTCCTCGGCCGAGATCACGAGCCCCAGCTCGGGATGGGTGGCGTCGATCTGCCAGCAGGTGCCCTCGCCCGGGGCATTCCAGGTCACGGTCGGGGGCGTGACGTCGTCGGCCAGGACGGCCAGGGGCAGAAGGAGTACGAATAATGCCAGTGAAAGGCATGGGGTTTTCTTCATGAATCCCTCCTTAAGAAAAATATATATAAGTTCGCGGGAAATATCTCAGGGAGAGGAAGACACTAAAAAGGAAAAGTGAAAAGGTAAAAGTGAAGAAAACAGCACTAGGCAATAGGTGATAGGTTATGGGTGATAGGTAAGAGAACTAAGACTATGGGCGAGAGGCTAGTGGCGATAGAGAAGAAAAAGCAAAGGGAAAAGGAAAAGGCAAAAGTAAAAAGGCAAAAGTTAAAAAGTAAGAAAACTGTACTCGGCGGACGTGTGCCCAAGGTTGGCGGGACAATGGAATAATATTTTTCTGAATGCCTTTGCTTTTTTCTTACTCGCTCTTCCCTTTCTCTTCCCTCTCTCTTCCCTGGATCAAAGGGAATGGCGCGAGAGCCTGCCTATGCGATCAGCTGGAAATAAATACTTCAAAGGTAAAAGTAAGCCCTGGCGCCTCTACAGCCGCCAGAGGTAGGAAGCTTTGAAAAAGAGCCCGCGCTTCATTTCCAGGAAACGGTCGTCGGGCCGGTAGCCGTTTTCCTCCCAGCGGGCCTTTTCGTAGAGCGAACCGTAGCCCAGCTGGATCACGGTGCCCGGGATGTAGGTGAATGAGACCAGGAAGTCGGTGAGCAGCTTCTTGCGGTAGTCGTTGTACTCGAGCACGCCCCTGAAAAAAAGGTACTTGTTCAGCTGGTAGGTGAGCTTGTTGCGCAGGATCGTGTAGTCGTAGACCTTGAGGCCGTCGGCCTCGGCGAACAGGTCGGCATAATTGAAGCGGATCTCCAACTCGAGCTTGTCAGTGGGAAGATAGCGGGCTATGCCGGCGACCGTGTTCCCGTATCCCTGGAACGGATCCTGCACGTAGCGGATCTGGTTGCCCCGGCGGTAGGCAAGATAAAGGTACAGCTTCTTGCTCAGCCAGCTGTTGGCGATCAGCCGGTACTGGCTGATATCGAAGCGCCGGTCGAGAAAGATCTCGCTGCCTGTCCAGGCTTCCAGGGTCAGGCCGGTGTTTCCCGGCAGCAGGAAGTCGACTCCGAGCCTGCCCATCGCCTCGTTCATGCGGCTCTCGTGATCGCGAATGACATATATCCAGAGGCGGGGCTTGACCTTGCGGAAAAAATTGGACTTGGGGTAGAACTTCGGGCCGATCTCGCTTTCGATGCCGGTCAGGCCGCTGCGCGACAGGAAGCCGCTCTCGCTGATGAAGCCGCGGCCGATCGAGTAGAAGCATCCCGTCAGGTCCAGGTCGCGCGTCGACTTGGAGTAGTAGGCGTTCAGTGCCGTCCCCTTCTCGTCCGGCATGGACGGGTTGTCGGTCGAGGAGGCGAAGCCGTGGAAGCTGAGCGTCTCAGAGCGCGATAGGCGAAGCTGGCCGTCGAGCCCGACCAGGCGGTTGTAGTCGCTGCCCTGCTCGCGGCCGGTGTAGAACGCCCCCACATAGCTGTCGTCCCTCAGGGCCCGCTTGTAGCGGAAAATGGTGAACGCGGCGTTCGCCGCCCCGGATCCTTCGTGCAGGGGGTTGTCTGCGGACTCGTCCAGGGAGAATATGGCCCCCAGGGTGTTGCGGCCGCCCAGCTTGCCCGACAGCTTGAATCCCAGCAGCGGGTCGACGATGCGCCGGGTGTGGACGGCGTTCATGAAGAAGCTCATTCCCGCCATCTGGAAGATGTCGCTGCCCTCGAGGAAGAACGGCCGCTTCTCGGTGAAGTAGAGGTCGCTGCGCAGGTTGGCGTCCACCTGGCCGGCGTCCGACTCGACCTGGCTGAAATCGGGGTTCCAGGCAAGGTCGAGGATCAGTTTCGAGGTCAATCCCAATTTGCCGGTGACACCAAACTCGCCCCTGGATTCGCTCCGTTGCAGGCGCCCCTCCCTTTGCTCGTGCCTCTGGTTGAAAACAATGGAGGGCAGCACTTCCAGCAGGGTGGTGCGCCGGATGTCACGGAGCTCGAGCGGCTGCATCTGGGAAACGAAGGCGTAGCCCTTTTTCGGATCCATCTCCGGGTAGGACCCGTGCTCTTTGGTGCGGTTGATGTAGCGTTCCAAGAATAGCGCCATCCGCACCCGCTCTTTTCCCGCATAGCGGATGCTCTTGAAGGGGATACGCATCTCCACCGCATAGCCGTCATGGTTGAGCCGCCCGGCGCTCGACCAGACAAAATCGGCGCTTAAATCCTCCGTGCTGCCGGCGTAGCGGCTGTCGGCCTGGATGCCCAGGGGGTTGACGTAAAAGGCGTAAAACGACTGCTGGTCGTTGAAGCTGTCGAGATTGATGCAGATGAAATCGTCGGTCTGGATCGTGTCGCGGCTGGCCATGCTGGCCTTGATCTTTTCCGGAGAACGGTCATAGCAATAGAAGGCGAAGTACAGGTTTTCGGCGTCGTAGGCCATGCAGGCCAGGGTTCGCTCGGATGGGTCCTTGGCGAAATCGGGGAAGAAGGTCTTGAAGCCCGTGATCTGCTGCGCCTCGCGCCAGGCCGCATCGTCGAGCACGCCGTCGATCAGCGGCGGCGCCGACGCGCGCGACGGTTTGAGGGTGTCATGGGCCGGCAATGAGACGGGAATGAGAAGATACGTCGAAAACAGGAGCCGCAATAATGATTTCACTGGCATTTCCTTTTTATACTATTACGTGGGATAGGAATTCAGAGTTTTGAAGATGCCAAGAGACAAATGAAGGTTCGACGTTCGAGGTTGAAGAAATAAGAAAAACAGCAAAGGGTTCGAACTATTGTTTTAATCAATAATTAGTTTTGCCGTTTCTTTGAAATTCTAACCAAGAGATCGCTCAGTTTCCTATTCCGAAAACTTCGAACTTCGAACATCGAACTTTTTCTTCGTCTTCAACTCTTCGAGCCGGGCTCGGGCAGCCCCCTGGTGAAGCGGTTCCAGCCGCCGCACAGGAGCACCACCAGGAGCGGGTAGAGGCGCAGGGGCAGGAGGCCGAAGGCCCGGTTGGAGAGGGTGAGCAGGGCCGAGACCACTCCCTTGGATGAGCGGTAGATCAGGGCGTCCACGGTCATCTTGGCGCGGTAGCGGGCGGTGAAGGAGAGGGGGATGTAGAGGACCTCCTTGGCGGCGCGGAAGACCGAGTAGTCGACCGTCTTGGAGATGAAGAAGACCGCGCCGAGCACGGGCAGGACCGGGAAGGCCACGGCTCCGAGGGCGGCCAGGCCGAAGAGCAGCGGGATGGCCCCGTGAATGCGCCGCAGCGGGACGCGGGAGAGCAGGAACGGGCAGAGGCCGAGCTGCAGCGCCAGGGCGAAGAGGTTGACCGCCGACCAGAAGTAGCCGAGCAGGGCGGTGCGCGGGTCCTGCTGCGGCATCGCGGTCTGCAGCGCCTGGTGGAAGGCGATGTCCAGCAGCACCGCCACCGACTGGGCGGCGACCACGATCAGGGCCAGGCGGCGGATGGTGGGGCCGGTGCGCAGCAGGTCCCAGGCGAAATGGTCGGCCATCTTCTCCGGCGGCCGGTCCGGGGGGGGCGGCCGCGTCCCGGCCAGGCGGAAGGCCAGGCGCCCGAGCAGGGCGGCGGCGGCGGTGAGGCCGGCGGCGATCCAGACGATGCGCTCCGAGCCGATGGCCACCGAGAGCCGGCCGGTGAGGATGCCGCCCGTTATGGAGCCGGCGGTGCTGACCGCGATGATCACGCCGTTCCAGCGCTTGCCCTGGGCGGGCACGAACAGGCTGTTGATGAAGGCCCACACCTCCTCGACGATGAAGACGATGTAGGCCTGGCCGAAAATGTAGAGCAGGAAGGCGGAGCCGGGGACGCCGCGGCGCACGGCCTCCGTCGCCGCGGCCAGCACCAAGGCTGAGAGCAGCAAGGTGGCGGTGAAGGTGCGGTCCGCGCCCATGTGCTTCAGCGCCATGCTGAAGAGCCAGGTGAAGGCGAACATGGCCAGCGGCACCAGCATCAGCGCCTCGGGCAGGCGCGCGGCCGAGTGGTGGGCCAGGAAGACCGAGGCGGAAGACGAGCGCACCATCTCGTAGCCGGCCATGGCCAGGGTGCCGGCGGCGGTGATGGCCATCACCGGGCGGACGGGCGAGGCTTGGGCGGGCTGCGGATCTGAAACAGGGGTCACGATCGCTCCTTTTGGCAACGGATCCTGAAGTCCGATTGTATGCCTTTAGAGAAAAGAGGTAAAGAGGTAAAGAAAAAGACGAGGTTCGAAGTTCGAAGTTGAAGAAAAATAAGGCAATAGGTGATGGGTTATGGGTGATAGGTTAACAGCAATTTAGCGATATCTTCTTTCCTATGACCTATTACCCAGGACCTATGACCTCAAAAAGGCTCGATGTTCGCTGTTGATGAAAAGGCGAAAGGGTTGCTGTTCAATTTGCCATGCTTGGGGAGATGGAATAAAATGGAAGGCATGAAAAAGATGAAAGAAAGATCGGATAGTTCAAGGCGCGTTTTTCCCGCCGCCTGGCTCGCGGCGCTGCTGCTTCTGGTTCTGCCGGCCCTGGCGGCGGAGCGGCCCCGGGCGGAGATGTTCGCCCCGGGGATCATCAGCCTGCCGGAGCGGATCGAATTCTGCCTGGCCATGAGCCCCGACGAGCAGGAGATCTTCTTCACGGTCAGGAAAGCCCCCGGACAATGGGAGATCCATCACGCTTGCCGCCGGGACGGGGCCTGGCAGGCATCGACGATCGCCCCCTTCTCCGGGACCTTCAGCGACAGCGAGCCCTGCTTCAGCCCCGACGGGCGGCGGCTCTATTTCAGCTCCAACCGCCCCGGGCCGGCCGGCGCCGCTGCCGCCGATTTCGACATCTGGCTCGTCGAGCGCCTGGACGGCGGCTGGTCCGCCCCCCGGCCGCTCCCCGGGCCGGTTAACGGGCCGGGAGACCAGTGGCGGGCCAGCCAGAGCCGGGCGGGCAATCTTTACTATTCATCGCAGGGATTGTGGCGCTGCGCCTTCGACGGCGCCGCCGTCTCCGAGCCGGTCAAGCTGTTCGACCCGCGGCAGCCGGGCGCCCTGGTCGGCGGCCACGCCTTCGTCGCTCCCGACGAGAGCTACCTGCTCACCGCCTGGATGAACGGGCCCGGGGGCCGGGGCGGCTGGGACCTCTACGTCAGTTTTCGCGACGCGCAGGGAAACTGGGGGCCGTCGATCAACCTGGGCGACGAGGTCAACACCGCCGCCGGCGAGGATTTCCCGCTGGTCTCGCCTGGCGGGCGCGAGCTCTTTTTCTTCCGCTATCAGAAGGGCGAAGGCGGCGAAAGCGGGGACATCTACCGCATCGACGCCAGCATCCTCGACGCCATCAGAAATAAGGCCGAAACGAACTGAACGCCAGGGGGACGTTCGACCGAGAGGAACGCCCGTCAGAAGGTGCGTGTCATGCTGTCCTTGTTTTCATTTTACAACCTGAAGCTTTCCCTGCAGCGCGCCGATGCGGTCAAGGCCTATCTGCTGGCCGCCGGGATCGCGGCCGGCCGCCTGCAAACCAGGGGATTCGGTTCGGCAAAGCCGGTGGCCGACAACGCCAGCGAGATGGGTCGCGCCCAGAATCGCCGCGTGGAACTGGTGCGGCAATAACCAAATCGGACGGGTTTTCGGCTCGGCGCTTGATTCTTGGGGGCATCCAGGCCGGGTCTTGAAATAATGGTATCATTCAAGTCCCGACCCTTTCCGGGACGGCGCCTGACTTCGGGACTCCGGCCGGGTTCCGTTGACATTTTGCGGATTTTTCTTCACAATGCGGACTTGAGAAAACAAGGTTTCCCATATTTACATTTGGCCAACGCAGTGAGCGTAAGGAGGCGTGGGATGAAGATCATTTCGATCGGCTTGTTGATCGCCGCATGCGGCGGACTTTCCGTTTTTGCTGCCCCGGCCGAGGAGCAGAAGAGCGTGGTGATCGTCTATGGTTCCCGCTACGGCAGCACCGCCCGGACGGCCGAGTGGATCGCCGAGGGCATGGCGGGAAAGGCGGCGGTCGTGGCGGCAAAGGAGGCCGGGGACCTTGGCGGCTATGAGAAGGTGATCCTCGGCTCGGGCATCTACGGTGACATGCTTCACGCGGACATGATCGCCTTCCTGGAAAAGAGGCGAGAAGAGGTGAAGGACAAGCTCCTTGCCGTCTTCGTCGTCTGCGGCATGCCGCCCGACCAGGCCGGGGGATACCTGGAGATGTTCGCCGGGAAATGCCGGGCCAAGCCCCTGCTGGCGAGGGCGTTCAGCGGCTGGATGAAGAAAGAGATCCTGTCCCCCGAGGACTTCCAGGGCCTTGAAAAGTACTACAAGAGCGTCAACCATCCGTTCGCGAGCTATGATCACACCGACAAGGCCAAGTGCCTGGAGTTCGGCAGGGAGCTCCTGGCCAAGATCTGCGAGGCGAAATAATTCGCCGGAAGGGGGCTTGCATCCCGCCGGCGCCCGCGGTAGGATAGGCCAGGGGGAATTGGCACCATGAATGACATCAACGACCTGATCGAGGATTTGCGCACGCTTGTCGCCACGTCGGAGATTCCCGCTGACGAGCGGTTCCATACGGCCCTGAACCGCATGGCCGGTTTTCTTGCCGACGCCTTCGGCGGCGAAAAAGCCGAGGTGGCCGTCTTGTGGAAGCGCGGGGAATCCTTGTCCTTTCTCTGGCCCGATTTCCTGGCCGAGGCCAAGGAATTGCCCGTCCGCTCGACCATGGCCATCGCCGCCAACATCTTCCGCAGCGGCGATTCGTTCATGGACAACCGGCTCATGGAGCGGGAGCATTTGGTCGAATACGAGTTCGTCAAGGAGCAGGATGGCGAGTCGCGCCGGATCTGGAAAATGATGGGAGCCGCCGTCGCGGTGGACGGCGAACGGCTGGGAGTGGTGCAGATCTCACGCAAGCGCGCCGCCTACGCCGAACCGGGGCCCGATTTCACGCCGGCCGATCTCGACCTGCTGGAGAAGCTGACCGCCCGCCTGGGGCCGTTCCTGAAGGCGCTCATCCCCTTTTGATCCGCTCCGTTCTTTTTTGAAAATCTCCGGGGTTGCGTCCCGGTAATGGCAGCAAAGGCGGTTGACATTTCCGTCGGTTTTTGCGCAAAATAGGACGACGGGAAATCGGTTTTCCCGCGTCCGGCATGGTTCCCATTGGAGGGCTTGAAATGAAGAAAGCAAATTCGCTTCTCATCGCCTTGGGCCTGCTTGCCCTCGGCGGATGGGTTTTCGCCGGGGCCGCGGCCCCGCTGTCCGCAGCCGGCCAGGATGGGGAGGATCCGCAGATCCAGGCCCTGCTGAAGAAGCCGGCGCCGCTGGCGCCGGCCGACCAGGAGGACCTGGCCAGGGCGATCTTCAAGAAATTGGCCGCCGCCGCCGACGACGCCCGGCCGGAATTCTTCGAGCGCTACTACAAGCTGGTCATGGATCAATGCCCCGACACCGGCCGGGCGCATGAATCCTACTGGCGGCTGACCCATCTCTACCTCCAGGCCTATGAAGAGCCCAGGCATGAGGAGATCGTCGGGATCCTGGAGCGGTTTCTCGGCCGCTACCAGGCCTCGACGGTCGTGTCCATGAAGAAGTATCCCGACGAAGCGCTGGTCTTCTCGCCGATCCGCAGCCTGCACCAGGCTTACGAGGCGCTGGGCCGGCATGAAAAAATCGCGGCTTACTATGACGGGATCTCGGCCCGGGAGGCGGAATTTTCGGTCTATGATTTTTTTGACTATGCCGGCGCCCTGGAAAAAACGAACCGCCTCAAGGAAGCCGTCGTTTATTACGGAAAGTTCCTGGAAAGGTCCGCGGGAAGCGAGGACATGGACTTCATGCGCGAGATCGCCCAGGACCGGATCGATGAACTGAAGAAGGAATAGGACCCGCCGCGAGGGAAAGGGCATGGGGGACGGTGCCGTCCCAAAAGGCATGGCGGGGGGTCAAATCCAAATTTTATGGCTGAGGTTGAAGCCGCGGTTGAATCAACGGGCTCCCTGTGCTACATTCTGACGGAGGCTTAAGTCAGCCGAGATAAAGGAGGTCTGCCATGCCCGAGATTCTAGGAATCAATGGTTTGCTTGCTTTCCCCATTCTTGTGATCCTGGCCAGTTGGATCCTGAGGTCGATCCGGCGGCTGTATGAATACGAGCGAGGCGTGGTCTTTACCCTGGGCAAGTACACGGGAACGCGCGGCCCCGGCCTGACGCTCATCATTCCCATCCTGCAGTCCATGCGCGTGGTCGACATGCGCCTCAAGACGGCCGAGATCCCGCGCCAGGAGGTGATGACCAAGGACAACATCCCCATGCTGGTCAACGCCGTGGTCTATTTCAAGGTCATCAGCCCCGAGGACGTGATCAACAAGATCGAGAACCACGTCTATGCCATCCGCCAGTACACGCAGGCGGCGCTGCGCGACGTGATCGGCAACGGCGAGATGGACTTCGTGCTCACCGAGCGCGAGCAGATCGCCGAGAGCATCAAGAAGATCGTCGACGCCGAGACGAGCGGCTGGGGCGTGGATGTCGAGTCGATCAAGATCCAGGAGGTCGAACTGCCGGCCGAGATGAAGCGCGCCATGGCCAAGCAGGCCGAGGCGGAGCGCGAGCGCCGCGCCATGATCATCAACTCGAGCGGCGAGCTGTCGGCCTCGGAGAACCTGCGCCAGGCGGCCGAGAACCTGTCCAAGAGCCCGGGGGCGCTGCACCTGCGCACGCTGCAGACGATCCGCGACATTGCGGCCGATCCTTCCGAGAAAATCGTCCTTTTCGTTCCCTCCGACCTGGGCCGCGTGCTCGGCTCCGTCATGGGCGGCGACAGGAAGTAGGCCTCCGGCCCCATGCTGGACAACAACACCCGCTACCTGCAGATCGCCTTCAACTACGACACCGCCCTGGTCCTGCGCCTGCTGCCCAAGCTGCCCAGGAGCGAGCGCATCCTGATCGAGGCCGGCACCCCCTTTATCAAGCGCGAGGGGCTGGCGGGCGTCCGCGCGATCCGCCAATTCTGGAAAGGCCACGTGGTCGCCGACCTGAAGACGGTGGATGGCGCACAGGCGGAAGTGGACATGGTGCGCGGCGCCGGCGCCTCGGCGGCGACCGTGCTGGGCAGCTCGCCCACCGAAGCTCTTGACCTGTTCGTCGCCTGCTGCTCCGAGCTCCAGGTGGACTCGATGATCGACATGCTGGGCGTGCACGACCCGCTGCAGGTGCTGATGAAATTGAAGAAGCCGCCCGACGTGGTGGTGCTGCACCTGGGCCGCGATGAGGAGAGCACGCGGGGCAAGATGATCCAGTACCGGCACGTCAACCGCGTGCGCAGCAAGTTCAGTTCGCTGATCTCGGCCGCCGGCGGCGTGGGCCTCAAGGAGGCGCGCAGCGCCATCTTCAATGGCGCCAACATCGTCGTGGTCAACCTGGTGCGGCCCGAAGACCCCTGGGGCGGCATCCGCACCGACAGCGACGTGGCCGGCATGGCGCGGCAGTTCCTGGCGACGATCGAATAGGGCGCCGATTCCAAAAAAAGCTCTGAAGCTCCGGGATCGCTGCCGGCCAATTTGCATGGGCATGGTTTTGAAGCCGGGCGCCGGGTGCGCTCGTTTGGTTCTGCAGGCAGCGCTCGAAAAACCGGCCCGATAAAATCAGCTCCCGGCCTGCAGATCGCCGGCCGGGCCCTGGCGAAACGAGGTGCAGTAGGTCCTGGGGCCGATCATGATCTCACGGACCTCTTCGCCGTCGATCTTCAGCTGGCAGCGGGCGCCGGCCTGGCGGCTGAACAGGCATTGATAGCAGAAGGTGGTGAAATCCGGGCTGCTCCTGGCCCGCGCGCGGACGGCGGATTCCTTTTGTTTCTCTGCTTTCCTGTTTTCCTCGGCCCGCTTCCGCTTGATTTGATACTGGAGCAAAAAGGCGATCGCGAAAACCAAATACAGGGAAAATATGCCCGGCAGACGCAGCCAGCGGACAGCCAGGGCAAAGGCGACCATTGCCGCCAGGTCGGTTCCGAGTATGACCAGCAGGAAGCCGGGGTTTGCGCCCAGGTAGGCGAATTTCAGGGAAAAAATGAAGAACAGGATATAAATCACGAAGACGATCGGTTTTTGGGCAAAATAGAATACCGCCAGGAACGTTGACAAGGCGATCAGCGAGCAGGCGCCCATTTTTTTCAGGTCACTTTTCAAATCGGGACTGGAATCGCCAACGGCAAAACGGTCGGCGATGAAAACACCGAGCAGCGACGCGGCCACGTGCCAGATGTAAAGGGCGACAGCGAAGGCAATGTAAATTCCGGGCGGGGCGGCTTTGACGATGATCAGTTCCATGGTCCCTTCATCATGATTTTTCGCTCATTATACACGATTTTCCGGAATTTCTTCGGGAGCCTGGGGATATTGCCGGCGATTCCGCATCCGGCAGCAAGTAAAAAGCGGGTGCGGCGCTCAATACGGCAAGGCCAGGTACGATGTTCCCTGCAGCATGCCGCCGCGGGCGTCGAGCGGGCCATCGGCATTCCTGAAATTCACCGCCAGGTCATCGCCATCGAAGTTCGGCCAGCTGCGGTAAACGCCGAAGTGCAGGAGATCGGTAACGGGATTGCCCAGATGTCCGCAGTCGGCGATGTGCTGGCCCGCTTGCACGCTGTCACCCTCCCGGACCACGGCGCTGTGCCGTCCCAAATGAGCATAGAAAGCGGCGGTGCCGTCGTTATGGCGGATGAAAACGTAGTTGAATTGGCTGTCATACTCGTCGCTGTCCAGGTGGGTATCGAACACCTTGACCACGGTCCCGGCGCGGGCGGCCAGGATTGGCGCTCCCAGCGGCATCTCGAAGTCGTAGGCCAGTTGGTTGTCGCTGCCGTGATTCTGCGGGCCGCAGTAGGTCTGGAACACCTTGCACGATCTGCCGATCGGGTAGGGGAGCACATAGGGCGATTGGGAGGGATCGCCGAATTGGGCGCGCTCCAGGCAGGACGACATGGGATCCCGGGGCTCCGCAGCCTTATGGCAGCTTGCGGCCATGGCCAGCAGGGCGATTAAAGCCGACATCGACATGACAAGAGCCGAGATCCTTGTTTTCATTTTGCCGATCCTTGGTTATGGACTTCCTTGGAAATTCGCATACCTTTTAAACACGGCAATTGAAAAAATTTTTCAGTAAATTATCAAGAGCCAAAAGAATTTCAGGTGAAAAGAAAGGACTTTATTGTGTTTCAGCTTATACCGTCGAAAATGCCGAGGTGAAAATGATGCGTTCATGTTCTTTATCCGCCGTGATTGGCATCTTGGTCATGATGCCGGCCTCTCTGCTGCAGGCGGGGAAAACAGCCGGTTCGCTGCAGGGAGAAGTTATCGATCGCTTCAGCAAACAGTCGATCCCGGGAGCGGTCATTCAAGTGCTGAATGCTGAATTTTCAACTTTTGCCGATAGCACCGGCAAATTCAAAATCAGCGATGTTCCGGCGGGTAATTACGGCTTGCGGATTACCGCTGCGGGCTACAAAACCCTGGACAAGACGGATATTATCGTCCGCCCCGGACGGATCACCTATGTCAACATCAGTTTGGACGAGCAACTGCTGAAAATTGAGGAGAACGTTGAAGTCACCGGCAGTTATTTTCATAAGGATGAGACAAACCCGGTCAGCGCGGTAAGCGTTTCGGCGGAAGAGGTCCGGCGCGCCCCGGGGACCGCCGGCGGCGTCACCCGCATGCTGAAGGTTTTGCCGGGCATCGCCACCACGGCCAGTGAAGACACCGATCTGGCGATCCGGGGGGGCAGTCCCAACGAAAACGGCTATATCGTTGACAACATTGAAATTCCTTATATTGATCATCTGCCCAATCTGGGTTCCAGCGGCGGCAGTTACTCGGCGCTCAACGCGGATCTGATTCAGAATGTCGAGTTTTACAGCGGCGGATTCTCCGCCAATTACAACGGTTATCTTTCCGCCATCACCGATATCACCTTGCGGGAGGGAAACCGCAGCGAGTTCGACGGGCAAATGAATATGGATACGCTCAGCGCCGGATTCACCCTGGAAGGCCCCATTGCCAAGGGCCGGGGCGCCTGGCTGGCTTCCTTCAGGAAATTCTACCTGAGGTTCTTGCAGAAAGCCAAAATTCTTGATCTCAGCGCTTTGATCGGGAGCCTGGACGGTCAATTTAAAATCAACTATGATATCAGCCCGGCCCAGAAGCTGAGTCTTTTGTATTTTCATCTTTCCGGTGATCTGAGCGAAGATCCAACCAACAGTGAAAGGATCCAGGATAAGCTGGATTACGCGCATCATACCGTGGGCGCCAACTGGACGGCCCATTGGAGTCCCAAGTTCTTTTCGAACACTTCCCTGGCTTTTTCATCCATCCGCAACCTCAACGGCGAGAATAAAAGCATCCTGAACAGCATGCCGATGGCCAACGTCGGGACCCGGCCGATATGGGATGTGGATGACGTGGCGAATCGCGTCAGCCTGAGAAATGTCAATTACCTGATTTTGAACAACCGCAGCAAGCTGGAATTCGGGCTGCAAGTAAACCATGACTCCGAAAGGCTTGAGGAAACGCTTTTTCCGGAGCCAGATGCCAGCGGCAATATGACAGCAAGAAGACAGAATAGCTTTGTTTTTACGACGACCCACTGCGGCTTGTTTTTTTCCCACATAGGCAATTTTTTTAAACGCCTGACCACGACCGTCGGATTCCGGGGGGACTATTCCTCGGCCAACGATGCTTTCCATCTGTCACCGCGCCTATCCATGAAATATCAGCTCAATCGGTCTTTGTCGCTGGCCGCTGGCGGGGGCGTGTTCTATCAATCTCTGCCCGCAAATTTTTTGGCCTATATCTC
Source organism: Candidatus Aminicenantota bacterium (assembly GCA_018262835.1). Taxonomy (GTDB): domain Bacteria; phylum Acidobacteriota; class Aminicenantia; order UBA2199; family UBA2199; genus UBA2199. The sequence continues at coordinate 7,736 of JADFDP010000015.1, read as the reverse complement.
CGGAGCCGCCGGCTTGCAGGACATGAAGGCCGCCCATTACTCGCTGGGAATGGAATGGTTTGCCGCGAACGGCACCAAAGTAACGCTGGAGGGATATATAAAAAATTATGAAAACCTGCCTGTTTCCCCGGACAATCCTCGCTGGCTGGCCATCGATTGGGCGGTCGGCCGCTTCCGGGACAACCAATTCTCTCCCGTGGGCTACCGGGTTCCGAAAACATTGACCGACGGAGGCAGCGGCAAGACGCAGGGAATTGAATTGTTCGTGCAGAAAAAGCTGGTGCATAAATTTTATGGTTTTCTAAGTGCTTCCTATTTCCGGAGCCGATATAAGGACCTCCAAGGAGAGGCTCATCATCGCGTTTATGATAACCGCTTCATTCTGAGCCTGAGCGGCGGGTATAAGCCGAATCGCCATTGGGAGTTCAGCGCCAAGTTCAGTTTGCTGGGCGGCGGCCCTTATACGCCCATCGATGTGGAGGCATCGCGGCAAGCGGGCGCGGAAGTTTTAGACAATTCAAGGTTTCTCCAGGCACGCTTCCCGACATACAACACCCTGGACATCAGGGTGGACCGGCGGTTCTTTTTCGGCAAATCGAGCCTGACCTTCTACCTGGACATCTGGAATGTTCGCAATAAAAAAAATATTTTATTCTATTGGTGGGTGCCTCGGGTAAATGAAATCATGACGGAAAAAGAAATGGGAATGCTTCCGGTTTTGGGAATCGAATTCGAGTTTTAGAGAATCCGCTTCGAGCGAAGGAGAATACGGATGAAATTTATCATGAGCTTGATTTTATTGGGTTTGCTGGTTTTTCCCTGCTTATCCGCCGCCGGCGCCGGAACTCCCGTGCCAAACAATTCAGCGATTTCCGGTTGGACAATGCGCATATCGGGCGTGATCCAGCATGGTCGCAACCGCTGGACCAATTGGTATACGGTTATACCGCCAGGACCGGATCCAGTGGGGAGCGTGTCGGCAAGCAATGGAACCCAGGATTTCTCATTGGGCTTCGATGCGCTGCTGAACTATAGAATTTCCGATCGCTTTGTCTTGGGCGTCGCGGCCGGTTTTGTGCCGACCCGGCTTCATGCCGAGGTGCACCATACCGAAGAAAACGGGATTGTCATTGAGAAGCCCAAGGCCAGCATTTCCTTCTGCCCGGTCCGGATATGCGCCGGGTACGATCTGCTTCGCTGGGCCGGATGGAGCCTTCAGGTCGGATTGCAGTGCGGTCTGGGCATCTTCGGGAGCCAAGATGTGCGTCCGGCTGTCGGCAAAGCCCGTCATTTTTATGGCGGGGCGCGCATGCTGCTGGGTGTCCACATCGGCATCACCCGTACTCCGGCCAGCGGTTGGGGCTATTCGGTCATGCTGCAGCAATTGCGGACCAGTTTCATGGTGGAGGAGCTTGGCAGCGGGGAATTACGGCAGAAACTGAACTTCAATCCCATATCCCTGCTTGTCGGTATCCAGTATTCATTTAAAAAATAAAAAGCACCAGAAGGCATCTGGGTGCATCCGGAGAAGCTCCGACTAAAACCCGGTTTTAATTGAGCATTCCTGGAGTTCGAAATTTTTTATCTGAATCCCATTGACCTTGCTTTGCAAGGCGCGGCCGTTTCCGAGCTGCCGTGCGTCCACGTGCAGATCGGCCGCCGCATCGATCAGCTTAAAAGGATTTACGCCTGAACGCGTGTCCTTCTTAAATTCCGAATCACCAGCAGCAAATTCAAGAGAAACCAGTGTTAAAGTCAGCGTATACAAAGAATCAGACACAGAGACATTCGCCATGAGGGGATGCGGATCTGCCTTGCGAATCCCAACGGGATCCGGGGGCCAGGTGTCGCCCTTTTATTTGCAGGCCAGGACGCCGTAGGCCACCGGCTTGGGGACGATGCGCCGAAAACCGGCCGCGCGCAGGCGGTGGATCACCCCCTTGGTCACGCGCCCGCCCAGGGCGCTGTGCGGGTCGCCGAGGTAGTGGAACATGCGGCCGTTGCCGGACAATACCCGCCAGGCCTGGCGGTAGAAGGCCTCGGCATAGAGATCGCCCGCCAGGCTCATGCTGGGCGGATCGTGGATGATGACGCTGAAATGCCCATCCGGATATTTGGCGATTTCTTCACTGCTGTCGCCGACGATGCAGGTGATGGCGGGATGATGAAACAACTCCTGCGACCAGGGGTTGGCCCGGGCCATGGCCAGAGAGCCCGGATCGAGCTCGATGGTGACCACCTCGACGGCGCCCCTGGCTGCGGCGATGGCCGTGTAGCCGAGCCCGGTGGCGGTATCGAGCACGCGGCCGCGGACCGGCGCCGCGGCCCTGACCATCTCCAGGGCGGCCCGGTTGGGTGAAATATCCTTGAAGCGGTGCATGGTGAAGCCGGCGAGCAGCAGCCCCGGGGCCTCCGCGGTGGGGAACAGGCGATAGGCGCGTTGGCTGGACTCGGAAAAACCACGGATCTCCCCGCAGGCGCCGTCATGAACCCGGAAACAGCCGTTCTCCGATGCGGCGATGGCCTGCAGCTGTTTCCAATCGAGCAGCAGCCGCCCGTCGGCATGGACGCCGGCGGCGTCGAGCTGGACCTCATGGCGGCTGAGCCCGAGGTCAAGCGAGGTCTCTGCCGCCTGCCGCCCCGCCTCCCTGGCCTGGAGCAGTCCCGTTGCCTGGAACCTGGACAGCACGGCGTATGCAAGCGGAAAACGATCGACCTTTGACATGGATCACCCGCTGATGATTATGGCACGGCGGCCGGCGGCAATCAATCCCCGGGGAGCGCCGGGGACGGCGCCCGGCTTTGCGGCTCGGGCAAGAACCGGCGATGTTTCCCGTTTTTGACAGAAAAACGTCCATAACATACAATAAACCAAAAAAAGGCAGGGGAGGCACATATGAATCTAAAAGAAGTCATCCAGGAAATAACCGAAAAAAGCGGCGCCAAAGCCGTGTTCGGTGAAGCCTACGTCAAGGACCGGGTCACCTTCATCCCCGTGGCCAGGTTATCCATCCACGCCTGCGGCTGCGACCGCGATGCGCAGGCGGGCGGCAAAGGGGATGGCGCGGGCAAAAAAAAGAAAGGCCCCTGCCTGGGCGTGGGTGTAAAAACCACACCCCTGGGATACATCGAAATCCGCCAGGGCCGGGCCCGTTTTGTCGAGATCGTCGACAAGGGCAGGCTCCTGCAGACGGGACTCATCCTCGGCGGTCTGGCCCTGTTTCTCCTGGCGCGCCTGGCCAGGGGCAAGCGGAACTAGCCTGTCAGGAGGAAAACGATGTGGACCTTGAGCAAGCGCTGGTGGCTGTTTTCCCTGCTGCTGGCGGCGCCGGGAGTGATCTTTCTGATCGTGGGCATGGCCAACCCCAGCGTCCGGACCGATGACGGCCTGCCCATGTTCTGGTTCGGGGTGATCTGGATCTTCTTGCAGCTGATCATTAACGGCGTCCTCTTCGGTTACCTGGCTTTCCAGAAAAAACGGCTGGCCTATTTCCGGGAGAACGGCATCCCCGCCGTGGCCACCATCCTTGCCGCCGAAACGACCGGCACCACGGTGAACGACATGCCCCAGATCGAGCTGAAGCTGGAGATCGCTCCTCCCGACCGCATGCCGTACGTCATCACCGACAGGCGCTGCTGGAACCCGCTCTCCCTGGCCGGGCTGCAGCGCGGGGCGCGGCTGAAGGTGCTGGTGGACCCGCGCCGGCCGAAGAAGATCCTTTTCGCCGGAGACGGAGACGCCCCGCCGCTTCGCTGAAAAAAATCCGGCCGCCGAGCAGAAAAGCCCGGCGGGGAATTCGACGCAACCGTTGGAGCGAAGATGCCCGCCAAAGCACATAGGCCAACAGCAAAGCCGAAGCCAGGGTCAGGTATGTTCCATACATGGTTTTCAGATCTTCCGAGGATACTATTTATCCGCTGATTTCGCAACCCGACGGGCTCCAGGGGACGATGCTTGCCGCTGCTTTTTTTCGCGGACCGGCTAGGGAAAATCGCACAGCCAAATCAGGATTTTCCTTATTGAACCGGCATTTTGACCTTTGTACACTATGCCCTTTATAAAAGGAGGATGAATGAATAGAGTCAGTGGAATGCTTTGGATCCTGCTTGTTGTTTTTTTAGCGGCCGGGAGCGTGCTGCCGGCGAAAACGTGGAATGTCCGTTCCGGGATGACGCGCGCGGATATCCAGCAGATCGTCGATCGGGCCGACGATCATGATCGGATCCAATTTCATCGCGGCGAATATGACTTCAGTGACGCCCCCTTCGCCCTGCCGACCGAAGATACCGGGGCAATTATCATCAGGGACAAATCCCTGACTCTGCGCGGGCTGCCCGGAGCGGTTATCATTGGGGCTCCCAGCGAAGTCGGGCCCGACGGCTACGGCAGCCGCGGCATAACGGCTTTTTTTGTCAACAATCCCGCGGGTGACAAAAGCGTCACGTTTGAGAATCTGGAATTGCGGAGCTTTCTGGTAGGGATCCTGACCTGCCACTCCAATCAGGAGCCGGCCAACTACATCGTTTATGCCAACCTGGACAACTTGACGGTATCCCGCTGCACATTCAGCGACATTCACCGCACCGTGATTTCCACTTGCATGGTGCAGGGAAGCGTTTTTTTGAATGACAATATTATTGATTGCCTGCGTTTGGGCATCGTAGTAAAAAACGATTCGGCTGACTTCGATCCCCGCGAGGGAGTGGTTCAGATCAAAGGCAACCGGATTGTTCATCATCGCGGCGGGATCTATGTTCTCTACCACCGCAGCAGTTATCAGCCCCAAAATACCCTCCTGGAAATTGACGGCAACGACATCGACGGGCAGAGCTCATTCGCCTCTGGTTTCGGAATATATCTCGCTTGCTGCCGGAGAGCCCTGGTCAGGGCCAATACGGTCCGCTTGACCAATACCGCCATCGATCTTCACGGTGCGCTGGCCGGCACGATAGTGGAAAGGAATACCCTGCAGAATTGCTACTGGGGGATCCATCTGTACGGATTCAAGGGGATCGGCGGCCAATTTGAAACGAGCCAGGTTCTGGTCGCCAACAATGAACTGACCGGAATGACCGAATATGGAATCGTTGCCGGCGGCGAGGTCTGCTTTGACAATCGCATCATGGAGAATCGCATCGTGATGGCTTCAGGCAATAGGTACTATGCCGGGGGCTTGGTCACCGAAGGTCATGGAAATCTTTTTTCCGCCAATGAGGTCAGCGGCGTGGCCGGACATGCCTGCATCATCTCGACCTTCGATTACCATGATTACGGTGGATCACTGGTCAGCGCCTACGACGAGACCTTCCTAGACAACCGGGTCAGCGGCTTGGCCGCCCTCCAGGGCCACTATCTTCTGGTCAGCGGCACCCACGACAACCGGGTGATGGGCTGGTGTCCGGAGCAGGCCACCTATATTGATTATGGAGTCGGCAACCTGCTTGCCTGCCTTGTTCCCTATTAAAACGGGGAAACTCCGGGGGCCGGGCTTCACGTTTTTTTGCTTCGACCCAGCGTCCAGCGCAGGAAGGCCAGCACGCTGCCGCCGCTGGCCATGCCCAGGGCATAGGCCCCGATGACGACCACGGCGATGGGCAGCGTCACGCTCCAGTTCAAGAACGAGACGGTGATGGTCTCCAGGTTCTGCAGGGCGAACAGGACGGTGACTCCGGCAAATAAAATAAGCAAAGCCAGGTAAATGAATCTCATGTTTCCTCCTTGCCCGATAGCGGGAGTATGGCGCAGCGTACGGGAAAAATCAACCCGGCCTGGCCGCCCGGTCCCGGTTGCCGAAAATTTCAAAAAGGAATATTATTTGCTTGCAGGTAGGAACCGGTTTCTCCTTTCCGGCCAGCAAAGGAGAGACAAGGAGATGCCGCAATGGCTTACAAAGATATTTTAAAAAACGGGATCAAGACGTTCGAAGACCTGGAGAAATGGCTGTCCGGCCAGAAGGCCAGGGTCGATCCGCGGCTGAAGGATGTGATTGCCAGGTATCCGATGCGGGTCAATACCTATTACCTCGGCCTCATCGAAAAAATGAACGACGCCATCTGGAAGCAGGCCATCCCCGACGTCGAGGAGCTGGAGCATTACATGGACCTGACCGCCGACCCGCTGGACGAGGAGGGCGACATCCCGCTGGGCGGTCCGCGGACGATCATCCACCGCTATCCCGACCGCGTCCTGCTCTTCGTGTCCAACGAGTGCGCCATGTACTGCCGCTTCTGCACCCGCAAGCGCAAGGTGGGCGACGAGATCAAGAACCCGTCCATGGATGAGATCAACAAGGGGATCGAGTATGTCGCCGCCCACGAGGACATCCGCGACGTGCTGATCTCCGGCGGCGACCCGTTCCTGCTCGGCACCCGGAAGCTCGACGAGATCCTGGGCAAGGTGCGGCGGATCCCGCACCTCGACCTCTTCCGCATCGGCACCCGCGTCCCCTGCGTCTGGCCGCAGAAGATCATCGAGGACGCCGAGTTCGTCGAGATGCTGCGCCAGCACACCCCCAGGTCGCTGAAGGAGCCGCAGCTCTTCATCAATACCCATTTCAATCACCCCAGCGAGATCACCGAGCAGAGCTACCAGGCGGTCAAGATCATCCGCGGCCTCGGCATCCCCATGGGCAACCAGAGCGTCCTGCTGAAAGGGGTCAACGACGACACCGACGTGATGCGCGACCTGGTGCACGGCCTCGGCCGCATGGGCGTGCGGCCCTATTACCTGTACTATGCCGATTTCGTCGAGGGGACCGGCCATTTCCGCACCGAGATCTCCCAGGGCAAGGAGATCTGCCGCGACTTGTGCGGCGCCACCACCGGCTTCCTGCGGCCGACCTACGTGGTCGACGCCCTGGGCGGCCGGGGCAAGACCCCGGTCGACCTCGGCTATTCGGACGGCATCAGCGCCGACCGCAAGGGCGGCGTGATCACCTCGCCGATCGGGCTCGGAAAAGTCTATGTGAACGACCCCATCGAAAGGATAGAAGGCAAGCCCACGCGGCACAATCCGAACCGGAAATAAGGGCAACAGGCAAAACAAATCCGCAGCCTTCCATTGCCAATTCATGGCGGCTGCGGCATTTCGGCATCTTTAAATAAAACGAAGTGGTAGAGTGGCGCCGTCCATTGTTCCTAACCATTGGAAAGTGTCCAAGACAGGTTTTTTTAAAATTTTCAGTTTTTCGGAATATCCTGTTAATCAGGAATTGTCCTGTTATTTGGTCGAATTTCCCTGGCGGGAGAGCCGGCCGCTGAGTCCGGGCCTTGGCTTAAAAGCGCGGCGGCCTGGATTTCCGGCCTTTTGCCGGTAAAGAAATCAATTTCCCCGCATCCCTGAACCGCGCAAAGATTCTGGTATGAAAAATGCTTTAAAAAAGCAGATTCTCCTAGGTTTCTTGTGCCTTTTGAAAAAAGGCCAGGCAAGAAAATGATGAGCAAAAGAAAAAGGGGGTCGTTATGCTGCTTGCAAAAATAATAATCACCCTTGGCGCTCTTTGGGCCTTGGGGTTTTTAACGTTCCACTTCGTGCGGCTGTTGCTGGGGCGGAAAACCTTTTAGCGGGGATGCGCCGCAATGATTTGTTTCGCGCAAAAGAACCCTGGAGGCCGCATCGCCAGGAGAGGTGAGCCATGAAAAAGTTACAAAGCGGATCGATTGTTTTTCTGCTGGCCATGCTTCTGTTCCAGGCCTGCAGCCTGGTGCCGCTCACCGGCAGGCGCCAGCTCTCACTC
>JADFDP010000159.1 GCA_018262835.1 Candidatus Aminicenantota bacterium | reverse complement strand
GTCGCGCATGGGTATGGCGGCGATCTTGCGCTCGATCTCCCGCCAGACCTTCATGGGATAAAAAAGCACATGGTCGCCGTTGACCGAGGTCAGGTATGTTTCCCTGCCGAAGCCCCCGTCCAGGACGGAAAGATATTTGGCAGGGATCTTCACCCGGCCACGGTCATCGATCGTGGCGATATAGCTGCCCCTGAAGCGTTCATTTATCCCATTTTGTCCCATTTTCTCCCACATAATAATATATATAAATACAGGTTGTCAAGAAAAATTTTCAAAAAATTTTCCCAAAAACCATCTTGACACGCTACATTTAGCGCTTTATAATCGGGCATCAACTAGATTTATAGGCAAGGAGAGCCGAATGGAAAATTTTCCCGAAAACGCACTGAAGATCCTGCGCGCCCGTTATTTCAAAAAAGACGAGAAAGGCACCCTGGTGGAGAGCAAGCCCTCGGAGCTGTTCCGCCGCGTCTGCCGCTTCATCGCCCAGGCCGAAAGGAGCCAGGGCGAAAAGAAGCTCTGGGAGGAAAATTTCTTCCAGGCCATGATGCGCAAGGATTTTATGCCCAACTCTCCGACCCTGACCGGCGCCGAGCGCCAGATGTGCCTTTCCGCCTGCTTCGTCCTGCCCATCGAGGATTCGCTGGACGGCATTTTTGAAACGGTGAAGAATGCCGCCCTGGTCCACAAGGAAGGCGGCGGCACCGGCTTCGACTTCTCCCGCATCCGGCCGGCGGGCAGTTTCGTGCGCAAGACCCAGGGCATCGCCTCGGGCCCGGTCTCGTTCCTCAAGGTCATCGATGCCGGCACCGAGGCCGTCAAGCAGGGCGGCACGCGCCGCGGCGCCAACATGGGCGTGCTGCGCGTCGACCACCCGGACATCCGCCATTTCATCACCATGAAGCGCGACGGCATCACCGCGCAGAATTTCAACATCTCCGTGGCCATCACCGACGCCTTTATCCAGGCCATCCAGAATAAAACGCCATACGACCTGGTCAATCCCATGGACGGTTCCACGGCCGGCCAGGCCAGCGCCCAGGAGGTGTTCGACCTGATCGTCGACTCGGCCTGGAGCAACGGCGACCCCGGCCTGATCTTCATCGACAAGGTCAACCAGCAGAACCCCACCGCCCCCCAGGGCCCCATCCGCGCCACCAACCCCTGCGGCGAGCAGCCGCTCCACGACTATGAGGCCTGCAACCTCGGCTCGATCAACCTGCTCAATCTGTATGATGAAAAAGCGCCGGAAAAGCTGGACTGGGAGAAATTCCGCGCCATGATCCAGCTCGGCATCCGCTTCCTGGACGATGTCATCGACGTCAACCTCTACCCGCTGGCACAGATCGACAAGATGGCCAAGGCCAACCGCCGCATCGGCTTGGGAGTCATGGGTTTCGCCGACCTGCTCATCCTCATGGGCATCGCCTACAACACGGAAGAGGCCCGCGCCATGGGCAGGAAGATCATCTCCTTCATGAAGGAGGAGGCGGTCAAGGCCTCGCGCCGGCTGGCCGAGACGCGCGGCAGCTTCCCCAGCATCGAGCAATCGGTCTACAAGGGGCAGAAGATGCGCAACGCCTCGGTGCTGACCATCGCCCCCACCGGGACCATCTCGCGCATCGCGGGCTGCTCCTCCAGCATCGAGCCGATATTCGCCTTCCAGGTGATCTCCAAGATCCTGGACAGCGAGATCGTCGACATTCACCCCCTCTTCAGGGAATGGCAGGAAAAACACCCCGGGGAAAAACAGCCCGCCCATTTCGTCACCGCCCAGGAGATCGCTCCCATCGACCACCTGAAGATGCAGGCGGTCTTCCAGGAAGGGGTGGACAGCGCCGTTTCCAAGACCATCAACTTCCCCAACGCCGCGACGCGCGATGAGATCGCTTCGGCCTACCTGCAGGCCTTCGACATGAACATCAAGGGCATCACCGTCTACCGCGACGGCTGCCGGGCGGTGCAGGTGCTGAACAAGGCCGGCGAGGACAAGCCGAAGCCCATGGGGCGCCCCGAGGCCATCCCCTCCACCACCCACAAGATCTCGACCGGGCTGGGCAACCTCTACATCACCGTCACTTATTTTCTCAAGAAGCCGTTCGAGGTGTTCGCGTCCATCGGCAAGAGCGGCTACTCGACCATGGCCGACGCCGAGGCCATCGGCCGCCTGATCTCGCTGGCCCTGCGCAGCGGCATCTCAACCGAGGAAGTGGTCAACCAGCTCAAGGGCATCGGCGGCGCCGAGCCGATCTTTTCCAACGGCCAGCTGATCCAGTCGATCCCCGACGCCATCGCCAAGGTGCTGGAGACCCACGTGGGCAAGGTCAACACCCACCACCAGGACATGAGCGGCCTTAACTGCCCCATCTGCGGCAGCAGCGTCACCGACGAAAAATGCCCTACCTGCGCCAACTGCGGCTGGTCCAAGTGCAACGGCGTTTGAGCCGGCAGCGGCGACTGTAGCCGGCCGGAGCCGCGGCCGCTAAGAGCCGCCCGGGGTGGTTCCCGCCGCGTTCAGCGGGATATTGTTCTTCAACGCCGTCAGCAGGGCCGTCCTGGCGGCGGGCGAAACGGCGGCCCGGCCCAGTTGGCTGTAGCGCTCGCCCAGCATGTCGAACTCCTTGAGCCCCGCCTCCGGCGACGCCCCGCC
>JADFDP010000158.1 GCA_018262835.1 Candidatus Aminicenantota bacterium | reverse complement strand
AATACAAGCTCATGGGCCTTGCCCCGTACGGCGAGCCGGTTTATCGCGATATCATTTTAAATAATCTCGTGGACGTCAAGGCGGACGGGTCGTTCCGCCTGAACCTGAAATATTTCAGCTATCATACCGGCTTGACCATGACCGGCCGCAGGTTTGAAAAACTTTTCAATATCCGGCGCCGCCTCCCCGAAACCCCGCTCCGCAAGGAAGACATGGATCTGGCCGCCTCCATCCAGGTCGTGCTCGAAGAAATAATGGAAAAAATTGTCATGACCGCCAAAAAAATCGCGCCCAGCGACAACCTCTGCCTGGCCGGCGGCGTGGCTTTGAATTGCGTGGCCAACGGCAAAATATTGAAAAAACAGATATTCAAGAACATCTGGATCCAGCCCGCGGCCGGAGATGCCGGCGGCGCCCTGGGGGCGGTGCTGACGGTCTGGCACAAAAAACTCAACCACGAGCGAAAGCCCCAGCCGGGAAAAGACTCGCAGCGGGGCTCTTTCCTCGGGCCGGATTATTCCCCCGCGGAAATAAAAGAATTCCTCGACAGCCATAACATCAAATATAACGAAATGCCCCCGGAGGCCGCCCCAAAAAAAGTTGCCGAGTTGATCAACGATCATAAAGTGGTCGGTTTTTTCCAGGGACGCATGGAGTTCGGGCCCCGCGCCCTGGGCGGCCGCAGCATCATCGGCGATGCCCGCTCCGAAAAAATGCAGTCGCTCATGAACCAGAAAATTAAATTCCGCGAATCCTTCCGGCCGTTCGCCCCCTCCATGCTGGAGGAAGAGGTCGGGGAATACTTTGATTTTCCCGCCCCTTCGCCCTACATGCTCCTGGTCTATGACATCAAGGAGAAATACCGCTGCCGGTTTTCCGACGAAGATAAAAAGAAAAAAGGCATCGACAAGCTCTATATAAAAAGGTCGATCGTTCCGGCCGTCACCCATGTCGACTTTTCGGCCCGCCTGCACACGGTCAACCGCGAAGTCAGCCCTTATTATTACGCCGTCATAGAGGAATTCCACAAGCTGACCGGCTGCCCGATCATCATCAACACATCCTTCAATGTCCGCGGCGAGCCGATCGTCAATTCCCCGGAAGATGCATACCGCTGCTTCATGCGCACCAATATCGATTACCTTGTGCTGGAAAACTATTTTCTTGACAAGCAGCAGCAGGAAGCCCTCAAGAGCGATTCCGATTGGCAAAAGGAGTTTCAGTTAGATTAATGAAAAAAATCAATGATTCCGCCAAAAACATCCGCATATTCTTATTGCTGCTGACCGCGTTTTCGGCCCTTGTCCTCTGGCGGGGTTTCGCGGGCGCCGACGGTTCCCTGAAAATAAAAATAATGGCCGCCATCGCCGTTGCGGCATTGTTTTTCAGCGCGTTTCCCCGCTGGTTCGCCCCGGTTTACAAGGCCATCATGATCGCCAGCGGTTTTGTCGGCAACACGATATTCATAGCCATTGCCGCGACGGTTTTTTTTGTGCTGCTCACGCCGCTCTCCCTGATCATGCGCCTTTTCGGCAAAGTTTTCCTGGCCGCGCCTTATGACAAAGAAGCGGCTTCTTATTTTGAAGGCCCGCACGAAGCTTGTGGCTACGAAAAGCAATATTAACCCTGGAGAAAAGCAATGGCCAAAATAGGCGTTCTGAAAGAACTTTGGGATTTTGTCAAGCATAACAAGAAATTCTGGCTGATACCGGTGGTAGTGATCCTGGTTTTGCTCGGGCTGTTGATTTTTCTTTCGGCCGGCAGCCCGATCGCCCCGTTTATTTATACCCTTTTTTAAAGGTTCCCGGAAAATTACCTGACCCATTGGGCTCAAACCAAAAAAACCAGGCGTCCGGCCCGCGGCCTTCGGTCATATAATTGAAATCAGCATGCATCTGTGCTAAAATGCGGCCATGAAAGAAAACCTCCCCCCGCAAATGTCGGTCTGCGGGGTCATCATGACCCGGAACGAAGAAGGCAACATCGCAGACATCATCCGCTCGACCCAACCGTTCGTCGACGAGGTTTATATCGTCGACGGGCACTCCACGGACCGCACCAGGGATATCGCCGCGGCCGAAGGCGCCAAGGTCCTTCTGGACAACGGCAAGGGCAAGGGCGACGGCATTCGCACCGCCATCAGCAAGATCGATTCCGACATCCTGGTTTTTATCGATGCCGATGGCTCGCACGATCCCCAGGACATCCCCAAGATGGTCGCTCCCATCAAGGAGGGCCGGGCCGACATGGTCGTGGGTTCGCGCGGCCGCGGTGGCAGCGACGAGCTGCATGGCGATATCCAGAAATTGCTGCGCATGATCGGTTCGGATATTATCCTGATCGCCATCAATTACCGCTGGAAATGCCACCTGACCGACAGCCAGAACGGATTTCGCGCCGTGCGCACCCAGGCCGCCCGCACCCTGAATCTCAAGGAGAACATCACCACCATCGAACAGGAAATGACCATGAAATTCCTGAAAAATGGCTATAAAATTGATGAGATACCGGCCCATGAATACGCCCGGAAACACGGCCAGTCGTCGATCCGGCTCAGCAAGGTCTGGTTTCGCTATATCTGGAGCGCTTTCAAGAACTTGTTCTAAACCACTGCGCAATTGAATATCAAAAAATACGCTTTCCTGGCAAAAAATATTTTCCAGGCCAACCTGGGGCGGCTCGACCAGCCTTACAAACTCACTTTTGCGCTGACCTCCAAGTGCAATTACCGTTGCCAGACCTGCAATATCT
>JADFDP010000157.1 GCA_018262835.1 Candidatus Aminicenantota bacterium | reverse complement strand
ATATTCTGTGCCTTGCATCCCGAAACCCCCGAACTCACCCGCAGGAAGATCGCCATATTCTGGCTGCCCCTCTTCTCCACCTGGCTGATGATGGGAGTGGAAGGCCCCTTCATCGCCGCCGTCATCGCCCGCCTGGCCGCAGCCAAATTCAACCTGGCAGCCTTTGGCGTGGCTTTCTCGCTGGGCATGTTTTTCGAGTCGCCGATCATCATGATGCTCAGCGCCGCCAACGTGCTGGTCAAGGACCGCCGCTCCTATCTCAAGCTGCGCCGCTTCAACAACCTGCTGAACCTGCTGATCACCCTGGCCATGCTGCTGGTGCTGCTGCCGCCCGTATTTTACCTGCTGACCGAGACGCTCATCGGCTTGCCGCCAACGGTGGCGCGCCTGACCCGCCAGGCCACCCTGCTCCTGCTGCCGTGGCCGGCGGCCATCGGCTACCGGCGCTTCTACCAGGGCATCCTCATCGGCAACCACCTGCCGCGCCGGGTGGCCTACGGCACGGTGGTGCGCCTGTTCGCCATGGCGGCAACCGCCTTGCTGCTCTATCTTTTTTCGGCGCTGCCCGGCGCCTGCGTGGGCACGGCCGCCCTGTCGGCCGGGGTGCTGGCCGAAGCGCTGGCCAGCCGCATCATGGCCGGGCCGCTGGTGCGCAAGCTGCTGGCCATGCCGCCGGTGGCGGGGGCGAAGCCCTTGGCCAACCGCGAGCTGGCCGTCTTTTATTTTCCCCTGGCCCTGACCTCGCTGCTGGGGCTGGCCGTCCACCCCATGATGTCGTTTTTCCTGGGCAAGGGGCGCCTGCCCATCGAGTCGCTGGCCGTGCTGCCGGTGGTCAATTCGCTGGCCTTTGTTTTTCGCTCCGCCGGCCTCTCCTTCCAGGAGGCGGCCATCGCCCTGCTGAAAAAAGGGGACGAGAGCCGCAGGAAGCTGCGGCAATTCGCCTGGCTTCTGGGCTGGGCGAGCTCGGGGCTCCTGGTCCTGATCGCGTTTTCGCCCCTGGTCAGCTGGTGGTTCCGCGACGTGTCCGGCCTGTCAACGGAGCTGGCCGCGCTGGCCGTCCTGCCCATCCGCATCTTCGCCGTTATCCCCGCTCTCGAGGTGCTGCTGGCATTCCAGCGCGCCCGCTTCGTCGTGGGCCATGAAACGCGGCGGATCACCACGGCCACGGCCATCGAGGTGGCGGTGATCGCCCTGGCGCTGCTGCTGGCCGTTTCGGCGACCAGCCTGATCGGCGTCACCGCCGCGGCGCTGGCGGCGATGAGCGGCCGCATTTGCGCCGTCGCCTACCTGCATCTTGTTGGCAGGAAACCCGGCATGAATTGATTTGCGGCTCGGGCCTGGAAGCCGTGGGGCGAGCTTTTTTTCCTGAGGGTTATTTGGCCGCCACTAGGTCGTAGAGGATTTTGCCGAAGAGCAGCAGCAGGGTGAAGATGAAGACGGGCCGGATCACCGAGCTGCCGCGCCTGATGACCAGCTTGGCGCCCAGCAGATTGCCGGCGATGCCGGCCACGGCCGCCGGGATGCCGATGGCATAGATGACCTTGCCGTGGGCGATGAAGGTGACCACGGCGGCGATGTTGGAGGCCAGGTTCACCACCTTGGTGTTGGCGTTGGCGGTGACGAAGTCGTATTTCAGCATCATGGTGAAAAAGAGGATCAGGAACATCCCCATGCCGGGTCCGAAAAAGCCGTCATAAAACCCGAGCAGCAGCGCCGCCAGGGCGGCCAGCCCGTATTTCCGCTGCCGGGTCTGGCGATGCGAATGGTTTTCCCGTCCCAGGGAGCGGTTGGTCAGGGTGAGGACGGCCACCAGCGGCACCAGCACCACCAGCAGGATGCGCAGGAACCCCGGGCTCAGCAACAGCACGGCGCTGCTGCCCAGGAACGAGCCGATCAGGGCGAAAAAGGCGCTGAGCAGCGCCACGCGCACGTCGATCATGCCGTGCTGCTGGTAGCGCAGGGTGGCGAACAGGGTGCCGAAGCTGGAGGAGAACTTGTTGTTGCCCAGGGCGAAGTGCGGCGGCAGCCCGGCCGCCAGGTAGGCCGGGACGGAGAGCAAGCCGCCGCCGCCGGCGATGGAATCGACCAGGCCGGCCAGGAACACGGCCGGCAGCACGATCAGGAAAACGTGAAGCGTGGGTTCCATCAGCGGCTGAGGGGGCGCGGCATGACGGGCTCAGCCCCTGGCGAAGTTGTCGTGCCAGAGGTGGAACTGCATCAGCGCCCACAGGCGGTGGGCATGGTTCTCGCGGTTCTGCAGGTGTTCGCCGATCATTTTTTGCACGCAGGCATAGGAAAAATAGCCCATGTCATTGATCTTTTTTTCCGACAGCGTCTCGAGCATCAGCTCCTTGAGATCGGTCTTGAGCCAATTTTTGATGGGAATGGAGAACCCTTCCTTTTGCCGGTAAATGATCGACGGGTCCAGGATGCCCTCCATTGCCTTTTTGAAGAACCACTTGCCCGTGCCGGCTTTGACCTTCCAGCCGGGCGGCAGCGAGAAGGCGAACTCGACCAGCTTGTAGTCGAGAAGCGGGGCGCGCGTTTCCAGCGACGCGGCCATGCTCATGCGGTCGACCTTGACCATGATGTCGTCGGCCAGGTAGGTCTTCAGGTCCAGGTAGAGGTCCTGGTTGATGCCGGGGAACCGGCGGCTGCGTTCGAAGAATGAACGGAACGGCTCCCGTTCGTGCAGGTCGCGCAGGAAGCCGTTTTCCAGGAATGCCGGCGAGTAGAGGCAGCTTTTTTGCAGGGCGGTCAGGAA
>JADFDP010000156.1 GCA_018262835.1 Candidatus Aminicenantota bacterium | reverse complement strand
TGTGCTATAAAAATCATAATCGGAGGAAGTGGCCATGCCGATCTATGAATACAGGTGTTCGAAGTGCGGTAAAACTTTCGAAGCCCTGCAGGCCATTTCAGCCGAACCCCTCAAAAAGTGCATCTACTGCCGGGGAAAAGCCACGAAGATCGTTTCCCTGAGCTCCTTCCAGTTCAAGGGCTCGGGCTGGTACATCACCGATTACAAGAAAAAAAATGCGGATGAGAAAAAGAGCGCGCCGGCCAAAAAGAGCGAAAAAAAATCAAATAAAAATGCCAACCTTAATTAGCCTTTCCATCTCTCCCCCCTTAAAATAACCATATCTCCCACCTAAAAAAAACACCCCCCCCGCTACATGGGGGGGGCTCGCCTTTCAGAAGAAAAATTCAAAGGCAAAAGTAAAAAGTCAAAAGGCAAAAGTGAAGAATAAGAGAAAAGAACCGAGATATTGTCAAATGTTGTGTACGGATGATTTCGATTGTCATGCCGCATGCAACACTCCATTGACGAACTTGACTCCAGAAGCGACCAAAGGCAGCAAGTCGTGGCAGTGCAACTTTTGCCAACCGTTCTCAGCCGCCTGTGCCAGTTTGAAGACCATGGTGAGCGTCGCTTCTCTAGTTCCGCAGCCCTTTGTTTTGTAGGTCCGCAAACGCACGGTTGAGAACGCGGACTCGATTGGATTGGAGGAACGGATATGCTTCCAGTGCTCACGCGGGAAGTCGTAGAACGCCAGCGTTTCCTCCTTATCTTTCAGCAGGCAGTTGACCGCCTTCTCGAAGCGCGCATACTGCTCCTCGAAGTGCGAGAACGCCTCCAGCGCCTCCTCCTTGCTCGCAGCCAGGTAGATCTGGTGAATGAGATGCTTGGCCTCGCGCTGAACCGACTTGGGCAGCTTATCCAGCACATTGGCCGTTTTGTGCACCCAGCAGCGCTGCTGCCGAACGTCGGGATAGACTTTGCATAACGCGTTCCAGAACCCCAAGGCCCCGTCTCCGGTCGCCAGGAACGGCCCCACCTCCAGTCCACGCTCCTTCAGGTCCAACAACACCTCCAGCCACGACAGCTCGCTCTCCCGCATGCCATCCCCAATGGCTACCAGCTCTTTACGACCATCCTCGGTCACGCCGATGATCACCAGGATGCAGTTCCGTCCCCCTTCCAGGCGCACGTTGAAGTACACCCCGTCAGCCCACCAGTAGATGTAGCGCTTGTCTCGCAGGTCCCGCTGGGCCCAGACGGAGTACTCCTGCTCCCACTTCTCCTTCAGCCGCACCACCGTGGTCGGCGACAACTCCACCTTCTCGCCCACGATGTGCCCCAACACCTGCTCGAAAGCCGAGGTCGAGATGCCCTTCAGATAGAGGTACGGGATCAGGTCGTTCATGTCCCGGCTGCGCCTTAGGTAGGGCGGCAGCAGGGCGCTGCGGAACACCGCACGTGCCGATCTGTCCGCCCTCCGATCCCTCACCCGCGGTACCTTTACCTTCATTACCCCGGCGCTGGTCACGAACTCACGCTCCGGATTATGACCATTGCGCACCACCGCGGCTCGCCCCCGTTCATCCCGTAAGGGCGCGTGCGCCTCCAAAAACGCCTCAAACTCGGCAACTACAGCCATCTCAATCAACCGCTGCGCCCCTTCCTTGATGATCTCATTCAAGGGCATCTGCCATAGACTGTGAAAGCTCTCTCTGATAAAATCTCCCATGTGTCGTATGCTCCCTTAAATTTAGTTTGTGGTTGAACTTGATTTAATAGCATACGACACACCTCTTTTATACCCGTACACAACTTTTGATCATATCTCTACACCGCGTGCTGTTTTCTTACTTTTGCCTTTTACCTTTTTACTTTTCCCTTTCAAGCTCCTCTTGACTCTTCCCCTCTCTCTCCCTACAATCGACGGATGACGAAAAGCAAATTATTTTTACTGGCCGCGATCCTGGCTTCTGCGGCAAGCCTGCCGGCCGCGGACAAGGCCTATCAGATCACCGGGCTGCGCCCGGCCGGGAACGGCGTGGAGCTGATCCTGCGCGACCTGGAAACCGAGGGCAAGCTGCTGCAGCTGGTGGTCTACGACCGCGACCGCCTGGTCGACCTGGCCGCAGGCGAAGAGATTCCGGCGACCCGCGCCCGCAAGGGCGACATCCTGTTCCTGGGCAAGAGCGGCGGTTCGGCCAGGCAAATGCTCATCACCCCGGGCCGGACCGTCCACCCCAAGCTGGCCGCCGGCCAGGCCGTGGAGGCCGAGGTCATCAACGGGCTCAGCCGCCGGCTGGCGGCGGAGACGGGCGCCAAAGCGCCGGCAGCGGCCACGCCGGACGCGGGGGACAGTGAGCTGGGCTGCGTGCGCCGCTCCTTTCTCTTCGTGCTCGAGTTCGCCCTGGGCGCCCCGTTCACCGCGGCGCAGGAGGGCCTCATCCTCGAGCCGTTCAGCCCCGGCTGGTGGGCGGCCAAGAGCGCCGGCGAAAGGAAGTCTTTCGGCCAGTACCCTCAGGTCGTGACCTGGATCATGAAGGCCGGCCAAAATGACCTGGAAGAGATGCGCAAGACCCTCGAGGAGACGACCCGCCAATGGCTGAGGGAGTCGCCCGCTTCCGACCCGGTGGTGGCCATGGTCCGCGCCCGCCTGGCCGAGCGCGGCCGGACGATCCGCGCCGGCGAGCCGCCGCTCACCGAGATGGCCGCCGCCGCCTTCAGCGAGATCTACGCCTATTCCCGCCTCCTGCGCCGGGACGGGTCGGCGCTGCCCGCGCAGCTTGCCGCCGCCGACGTGGCCGCGGCGCGCCGCGAGCTGC
>JADFDP010000155.1 GCA_018262835.1 Candidatus Aminicenantota bacterium | reverse complement strand
CCATCGCCTGGAAGCTGGAAAGCGAACTGAGCAAGAAGCGCATCCTGGAGCTGTACCTCAATGTCATCGATTGGGGCAGCGGCATCTACGGCGCCGAAGCCGCGGCGCGTTCTTACTTCGACTGCCCGGCCGCGGCGCTGGCCCTTTCCCAGTCCATCCGCCTGGCCTCGATCCTGCCCAACCCGCACCGCTTCTCGGCCCTGGGCGCGGGCAACGCGCGCATGAACCGCAAGCGGCGCATCATCGCCGGCCGCATGCTCCAGAGGCGCTGGATCAGCCAGGAGGCGTACGCCCAGGCCATGCAAGAAATGGGGCTTTAGAGAACTTGGTGTACGGTATACGGTAGACGGTACATTGTAAGAATAAAATTCCAAGCACCAAGCACCAAATCACAAACAAGCACCAAGTACCAAGGTAGTGTCAAGTATTTTTCGCACTTTTGATTTGAGGTAGTCCTCAAACAAAAACATGAATGTGGGAAAGTGGAAAAGGCGAAGCCTTTTCCAAGGGATGTGGGAGCCCCGGAGGGGCTTCCATCATCCCGTCTTTTCCACATTCTATCGCCCGCCATTTTGTTCATGCTGTCGTTAACACCTCCTCTTCGATCACGTCGTTAAACCGCTCCATGCTCATGTACATGCGCGTTCCCCAGCGAGTGCCGGCTATGTGTCGCAAGCGAGCCGCCACTAGCATCAACGCAGACTCGCCATCGGGAAAACTGCCCACCACACGCGTACGCCGGCGGATCTCCCGCATGATCCGCTCAAGCGGGTTGTTCGTCCGCAGGTGGCGCCAGTGCGCCTGGGGGAAGTGGTAATAGCTTAGCGTCTCGTGTGCCCCTTCCCGCACCATCTTAGCCGCCTTGGCCAGCTTCATCTTCTCCAGCTTGGCCGCCACTGCCTTGATCTTCTCTTCAGCTGCCTTGCGGTCTTCCTGGGCATGGATCGCTTTCAACATGGCCGCTACAACCATGATCTTACCTCGGGGAGTCACCGTGAACACGTTACGGTAGAAGTGAACTACGCAGCGCTGCCAGCGGGCCTCCGGATACACTTCTCCAAGCGCCTCAACCAGCCCCAGGCACTTGTCCGACACGGCCAACTCGACATCCTTCAACCCCCGGGTCTTCATATGCCGCAGGAACGAGAGCCAACTCTCCTTATCCTCCTTGGCGCCTTCCGCGACGCCCAGCACCTCTCGAAAGCCGTCTTCGTTTACCCCAATGCATACCAGGATCGACAGGTTGCGCACCTCCCCGCACCAGCTCCGCTTCAGCCAGATGCCATCCAGGTAGATATAACGGTGACGGCCCTCAATCGGCTGGTTGCGCCACTCGTTGATCCGCTCGTAGGTCTTCTTGTTCAGGTTGCTGACCGTACCGGGGCTAACTCGAGTGCCCCACAAGGCTTCGGTGATATCCTCCACCCGGCGTACGCTGACCCCCGCCAGGTACATCTCGATCAAGGCCTCCTCCACCGAGGCCTCGCGTCTTCGGTAGCGCTCAATGATGGCTGTCTCAAACGGCAGATGCCTCAGCTTGGGCACCTTCAGCTCGACTTCGCCCGCCTTGACGTGCAGCTTGCGCTTGTAGTGCCCGGCGCGCGTGTCCTGGCGCCCGTCACTGCGCTCGTAGCGCTTGGCTTGGCACAAACGGTCCGCCTCTGCATCCAGCATGCCGTTCAGCATCTCCTCGACCGTCTGCTTGACCAGTCGATCCACATGGGCATGTACTTCGCCCTCGTTGATCTGGATGATCTGGGGCTTGCCCTCTTCCATTTTACCGACTTCCTTGCTATCCTTGCTCATAGGTGGTCCTCCTTGTTATGGTTTTGGCGAACCGGAAGTATAACAACTTCCTTTAACTTGGAGGACTACCTCTCCTTTAAAATGTGCGAAAAATATTTTACATTATCTTAGCAAGAAAATAACCGAAATCCTTAAGAAATCGGTATAGTGCCTTCACTAACACTATCACTAACACTAACACTTTCTTTGGTTTTGAACATTGGAATTTGATGCTTGGTGCTTGGGATTTAATTCTTACCGTTTCCCGTACACCGTGAACCGTACACCAAGATCAATGATTCGTTCAAGCCCTATTCCGGCTCCGTCAAGGCTTGGCGTATGGCCTGCGCCAGGAACCCGGCCAGGGGAGCGACCGTCCGGCGCACTGGGGCGGAAAGCCGCCTTCCGGGCAGCAGCGTCCGGGGCTGCACGCCGACCAGGATGACCCGGCAGGGGATGCTCACGGCCAGGAAATGCATCAGCAACTTCAGGGGCAGGCGATGGCTGGTCATGTCGCCCATGGTGATGGCGTTTTCATCGACGATAAAAGCCGTTCCGGGAGCCAGGCCTTGATCCACGGCATCGAGCAGCAGGACGTGGCTGGGGGCGAAGGCGCGCACGGCGCCAGTGAAGTTTTCCGGCGCTTCGCCGCCGCTGACCACGCGCTGGCGTGGGTCCGCCGGCAGCGCCGCAGCCAGCGCCCGCGCCAGGGCCGGCCCCAGGCGGTCGTCGCTCTTCCAATCCATGCCGATGCCCAGAGCGAAGATGCGCCGGGCGCCGCGAAGCTGCCGGCGCAGCGCTTCCCGGAAATCGGCGCTGCAGGGAAAAGCCGCTCCCGGCCCGGGGGCGGGTCTGTGAGCGGCAGGTTTTTTGGCGGCGATGGGCGGTCTTACTTGTACTCGATCTTCAGGTTGTGGCGGCTGAAGGCGGCGACCTCGTATTCCAGATCCATGTGGTAGGTCTTGGTGGGGCAGGAGTCGACGCACTGGGCGCAGTGGATGCAGCGGTCGTTATGCAGGATCATCTTGAACTTTTTCTCGGTCTCGGAGATGCGGATGATATCGATGGCT
>JADFDP010000154.1 GCA_018262835.1 Candidatus Aminicenantota bacterium | reverse complement strand
TCAATTTTTTTCATATTTAGATGGTAAAGGAAATATTTTGAAATTTCAATGAATTTCTTTTAAAATAACTGGGATTGGGAAATCGATTCCCCATTCAGGAGGATGCATGAAAAAATTACGCAAGCCATTGCTTCATTTTTTCGGGCGATCCTGCCTGGCGTCATCGGAGGCGCCGCCACATATCTCTTTTGCGTTCTGGCCGGGGAAAGGCTGCTGAACGAAAAGCAATAGCAGTTATCCGGCCCGACCCTGACCATCGGCTTTTTGAAAGAGAATGCTCCCGAACCTTGCGCAAATCCACTATTCCAAAAAAGGCAAAGTTCTCACTGCCGCCCTTGAATCAAAAAAAAAGAGGCGGGAGAAAGGACCTCCCGCCTCTAAATTATATTCAGGCAGTTACAGGTTGAACGTGTAGCCGATGCCGGCCGCCAGGCGCATGCCGCCCAGGTCGATCTCGATGGCCATGGGCTTGACCTTCAGGGGCACGCACTTGATTTCTGCGGCCAGGAACAGCCCCTTGACCGGATAGAAGCGGGCGCCGCCGGCCAGCGTCAGGGCTGATTTCTTGTCGTCCACCTTGGTCTGGCCGCTGACCACCTGTTTGTAGGAGTAGTTTCCCAGGCCCAGCTTCACGTAGGGCGAGACCTTGCCCAGGTCGAAGCGGTAGCCCACGAAGACCTCCAGCCCGGAAACCTTGAGGCTCGTGTCCTCCTGATAGAGGCCGATCTTGCCGTCACGGTCGTAGCCGCCCTCGTAGCCCAGGCCCGCGAACAGGCCTTTCCAGAAATTGACGGACGCATAGGGAAAATACGCGGTGCCGTTCCCGTAGACATCCCTGATCTGGGAGTCCTTGACCGAACGGCTGCCGAAGAAGAGGCCCAGGTCGAGGTCGACCGCCTGCAGGCCCCAGGTCAGCACTCCGAGCAGGATGATGAATAAGAGCGTTTTTTTCATTGGCGGGCTCCTTTAGTTGCCGACCACGACTGGGTCGCTTTCCGTGCCGCGGGTGTTGACCGAGGTGATGCGGTAGGTGAACAGCTGTTCCTGGGCCAGCGCCTTGTCGTCATAACTGGAAGCTGAAGCTGGCAGCGTAGCCAGAAGAGTGTAGCTGGCGTCGTCGGCTCCCTTTTGCTTGCGGTAGATCTTTATGTCCGCGATGACGGACTTGTTCTCGGGGTTGGTGGTCCAGGTCAGCTTGTTGACGTATTCCTTGTAGAAGATGTAGTTGTTTTCCAGGCGCTGCAGCAGGGCGCCGGCCGGCGGGAACACAGGGTAGAACTTGGCTTTCACGGAGGCCGTGGCCATCTTGCTGTCGAGGAAGCCGTCTTGAACCACCAGGCCCACCTGGTAGGTGCCGGCGATATCAGGGTCGGGGGTCAGGACCGCGGTCTCGCCGTCAGGGGTCAATGTCGCGGAAGCGCCGGCCGGTACCGAGACCAGGCTCCATACGTAGGTCAGGGGAGATTCTTCCGGATCATAGGAACCGCTGCCGTCAAAGGTTGCGACCTCGTTGATATCCAGGATCACTTCGGGTTTGTCCACGGTGATCACCGCCACGGGGGGCTTGTTGGGCGGGGTTTTGGGGAAGGCAATGCCCACGGGAAGCACCCAATGGATATAATCGCTAGGATTGCCCGGATCCGGAGGGTCGGGCGGATCGGGATAATTCCGCTCGGGATCGGGATAATCGGTGGGGGTGCCGATCTGCTTGATATGGGTCAGGGTGCGGAGACTGATGACGTCGATGATCGGGCTGGCGCCGGAAAGGGTGGGGTTGGTCACGTAAAGGAAGTTACCGTCCGGGGTGACGGCCATGGTTTCGACGCCGAAGAACTGGCTGGTGCCGCGCCAGCTGGGCGTGTGGACAGTGCCGGTATGATGGGCCTGCCCGGCGCCGGTGACAGAAAGCACCTGGATTTCCTGACCGGCAAACCAAGTCCCTGTAAAATCCCACAGCTCGTCCCCATTTAAAGTCTCGTAGAAAGCCTTTTTGCCATCAGGGGAGAAAACGATGGACTGCCCGCCGCTGACCTCGAAAGGCATGATGACGTCGGGCATGCGCACGACGTGGCCCGGCCGGTCGATCTTCAGCACGGCGACGCTGCAGCCCTCGAAGATGGCATCCGGGTCGGGATCGTAGGGAAAGGTGCTGCGGGAAGGATTGGCTAGCAGGGCTGTCTTGCTATTGGGCGAAATGGCGACGTTGAGGACGCGGTATAAGATAGGAAACGCCGCGGTTTCGTCGGTGCCGTACTTCCACAGCTTTACCGTCTGCTGAAAGCTCAGCATCCCGGTGGCGGGGTCGAGCAGCAGGACGTGGGCGGCTCCATTCCAGTAGTCGCCGACGATGACGGTACGGCCGTCGTTGGCAATCTCCACGCATTGAGCCTGGACACCCCCGGGCAACTCATAACTTATGGGTTCGGGTGGATCTACGGTGTCATCCGTTCCGCCCGGAACCCAGGTGCGGGTGGGAATATGAATGGTGGCGATGCGGGAGGACCAGCCGCCGTCGGTGACCAGGGCCCACTTGTTGGTGGGATCGATGGCGATGTCCTCGGCGAAGAAGTCAAGCTGGACCATGCCGGTGACCACCGGCGTGCCCGAGCGCAGGTCGACGAAAAAGACCTTGCTGTCGCCGAAGTTCGAGATCAGGGCCTGCTTGCCGTCGCTGGTCATGGCCACGTCGAAGCGGCCGCCGCCCTCGGAACCCAGCGGGCCGCCGATGGGATCGTCGGTTTCAGGGTCGATCGTGTAGTCATACTCGTTCAGCAAGATCGGAGAGATGGTATGGTTGCGGGGGTTGATCAGGGCGACGCCGCTGGTGTTGCTGTACGCGACCAGGCCGGTCGTGCCGAGCTTGACCGTCATGGGAACCGGTTCGTATGGGGGCGGGACAGGCTCAGGATCGGGGGCGAGCCGGGGAGCAGGCGTTTGCTTCGCCAGCGGTCTGCCCGCATTGTCGGGGC
>JADFDP010000153.1 GCA_018262835.1 Candidatus Aminicenantota bacterium | reverse complement strand
CGCTTTGCCTGGTTTCGCCTTGCCGGCAGACCCGGGCTTTCCCCGGCTGCCGGCCAAAAAAGGGACAAAATCAATTCCCGTGCCGCAGATACTCGCGGCCTTGCGCGGCAGCGGCAATGCGTTCTTTGTCCCGGATCGGGACGGCATCTTCCGCCGCCTGCAGCATTTTGTCCGTTCCCGGGGTCGTGTCTATCCCTCTTTTTCCCTGGCCCTGGCCATGTTGGTCGATCCGAAATTGGCAATAAAGCAAATTCCGTTCGCCGGGGATGGGGGAGTAAACCTAAAATTCTACTCCCGGGTCAGCTACCCGCGCTACAGCATCTCCCAGCTGATCCAATCCCAGGTGCGCCTGGAAGAGGGACAGGCGGCCTTTATCCCGGCCGAAAAATTCAAGGAAAAAATCGTTTTGATCGGCGCAACCGCTCCCGCCTTGTTCGATAACCGGCCGACCCCGGTCAATGCTGTCGGGGCAGGTTTCGAGCTGCACGCCACGGCGCTGAGCAATTTCCTGGCCCGGGATTTCATCCGGGTGCTGCCCGCCTGGCTGCAATGGCTCCTGCTGTTGTTCGCTATCGGTGCGCTGAATGGCTTGCTGGTCAGGATCAAGTCCATTACCTGGCAGGTGCTGGCAGCCGCCGCGGTGATCCTGCTGGCTTTGGCCGGAAACTTTTCCCTGTTTAAACTGGGTTTTGACCTGGATTTTTTGCCCCTCTTTCTGGGGCTGAGTGTGACCACCGCCAACGACGTCTATGACCGCTACCGTCGCGTGCGCCGCGAAAAAAAATTCATTCAAAATGCATTTAAAAACTATCTGTCCGATTCACTGCTGGCCGAAATCATGAAAAATCCCCAGGGCCTGAACCTGGGCGGCGAAAAAAAACTGGTGACCATATTTTTTTCCGACCTGGCCGGTTTCACTTCGTTGTCGGAAAAACTGCCTCCGGAGGAAGTGGTCCGTATCCTCAATGCCTACCTGGAGCGGATGACCACCGTGATCATGGATGGCGGCGGCTTCGTCAACAAATTCGAGGGCGACGCCATCATGGCCTTCTGGGGGGCGCCTCTGGCTGCCGGCGATCAGGGAATCCTGGCTATGCGCGCCGCTCTGCGCTGCCAGCGGGAACTGCGGGCCTTGAACGACGATTTTGCCAGGAACGGACTGCCTCCCTTGAGCATGCGCATCGGCATCAACAGCGGCGAGGTCATCGTCGGCAACATCGGTTCGCAAAAGCGATTTGAATACACGGTGATCGGTGATGCGGTCAACCTGGCCTCACGTTTGGAAGGGATCAACAAGCAGTACGGGACCCAGGTCATCTGCGGTGCCCTGGCCGGAAGCATGGCGGCAGGGGAGATGGTTCTGCGCCGCCTCGACCGCGTGCGCGTCAAGGGCAAGCTGAACCCCGAGGAGATTTTCGAGGTTGTCGGCGGCCGGGAGGCGGCACCGGCGGAACTGAAGGAGCGGCTGGCCACTTTCGAGCGGGGCCTGCAACTCTATTTCGCGGGCGATTTTGCTGCGGCCACGAAAGCTTTTTTGGCATGGGCTGACGATCCGCCGTCGCGGATCTTTGCCGGACGCTGCCGCCAGCTGCTGGGCAATCCCCCCGCCAACTGGGACGGCTGCTGGACGTTCACAGAAAAATAACAACCCTCAGTGACGAGTAACGAGTGACAGGGAAAGAGAAACGCGATAATTCGATTTCGTGCTGATCTCAGGCATTTCAGGCTATCGGTCATGCAAGCCTGCTGACTTTGCCGCTACTTGTCACTCATCACTCGTCACTTGTCACTACAGTTCGGTCTGTTCATATGCTACAATGTCTTCATGCTAGATGTAACCGACCTGAAGAAATATTTCGGCAGGCGCAAGGCCCTGAGAGGCGTTTCCTTCTCCCTGGCTCCAGGCGAGATATACGGCTTGCTGGGGCCGAATGGGGCGGGTAAAACCACCACGCTGAAGATCCTGGCCGGGCTGCTGGCCGCCGACGGCGGCCGCATCTCCATCGATGGACGGCTCTACCATCGCGAGCACCATGAGTTGAAAAAACTGATCGCCTATGTTCCTGACCAGCCTTTCCTCTACTCCAAGCTGAGCGGCGAGGAGCACCTCAATTTTTACGCCGACCTGTACAAGATTCCCTACCAAAAAAGAAAGGAAAAAATCGATTTTTTCTTTAAATATTTTGAATTCGAAGAGTACCGCACGGAGCTGGTCGAAAATTACTCGGCCGGGACCCGCCAGAAACTGCTGATTGCGCAGGCGCTGGCCGTGGAACCGCGCTTGCTGCTTCTGGATGAGCCCCTGGTTTCCATCGACCCGCTGGTGGGGAAAAAATTCAAGGTTTATCTGAAAGAAGTCGCCGGCCGGGGTACGGCCATCCTGTTCGCCACCCATATCCTGACCCTGGCCCAGGAGATCTGCCGGCGCATCGGTATCATCGTCGACGGCCGCATCATCGTTCAGGGCAACCTGGAAGAATTGATGGCCCTGGCCGGTCAGAGCAGCCTGGAGGAGTTTTATTTCAAGACCGTGCTCAGCCATGAAAAGCCTGCTGAAACTTAAGTACCGGCAATTCCGGAATGCCCTGGCCCGGGGCGAAAGGAAGAAATTCGTTCTTTTTCTCATTTTGGGCCTTTTTTTCACCCTGGTGCTCGGTTTTTTCTTCAACAGGATCTTCGGCTACCTCTTCCGCTTGCAGGAGTTTCCTTATTTTTTCAAGCTGTTCCTAGCCGAAAAGCTGCTGATGATGATCTTCATGACCCTGTTTTCCATGCTGCTGCTTTCGGCGCTGCTCGCGGCGCTGGATATCTTTTTCATCTCCCGCGACCTGCATCTGCTTTTTGCCACCCCGCTGCCGGTGCGCAGCGTTTTTGTCTGGAAAATGCTGGAAGTCGGCCTGTTCAGTGCGGCCATGGTCGTTTTTTTCTCGCTGCCCGTGCTGTTTTATTTCTCTCACTACTTCGCCCCCTCCGTCGCCCAGGTATTACAGATCCTCCTGGCCTTTTTCCTGTTCATTGCCAGCGGGGTACTGCTTGGCGTTCTCTTCGGCCTGGTTATCCCGGCTTTTTTCTCGGTGCGCCGCCTGCAGCCAGTGCTTTCGGTATTTTCCATCATCCTGATCTCGTCCATCGTGGTTTTCCTGCGCCTGCTGCGCCCGGAGCGTT
>JADFDP010000152.1 GCA_018262835.1 Candidatus Aminicenantota bacterium | reverse complement strand
TACATCAAGCTTGGATGTGAAGTCAAGGGGCTTGGCAGGGGCCATATTAAAAGGCTGAAAGAAGAAGCCAAAATAAAATGTAAATAGGCTGAATCCCAATGATCGGTAAATCAAAAAATTTTGCGCTTATCGGGGTTGCGGGATATATCGCTCCGAGACATTTACAGGCGATCAAGGACACCGGGAATGCACTTGTTACGGCGCTGGATCGCTCGGATTCCGTAGGCATACTAGATCGATATTTCCCCGAAGCTAGATTCTTCACTGAATTTGAACGTTTTGACCGTCATGTTGAAAAACTGCGCAGAATGGAAGAGTCCAAACGTGTGAATTACGTTTCGATCGCTTCTCCCAATTACCTGCACGACGCCCACATCCGCTTTGCCCTGCGCATCGGCGCCGACGCCATCTGCGAAAAGCCCCTGGTGCTCAATCCCTGGAATGCCGACGCCCTGCAGGAGTTTGAAAAGGAGACCGGCAATAGGGTCTACACCGTCCTGCAGTTGCGCCTGCACCCGGCTGTCATCGCCTTGAAGGAAAGGATCGCCAGGGAGAAATCCGCGAAAAAGCACGACATTGAATTGACCTACATCACTTCCCGCGGCCTCTGGTACGAGGTCTCGTGGAAAGGGGACATCGCCAAATCGGGCGGCGTGGCCACGAACATCGGCATCCACTTCTTCGACATGCTGTTGTGGATCTTCGGCGGCTTGCAGAAGCAGGTCGTGCATGTCGCCACGGATAAAAAAATGTCCGGCTATTTTGAACTGGAAAAAGCCCGCGTCAGGTGGTTCTTGTCCCTGGATCGCGCGGATTTGCCTGCCGCTGCCCTGGCTTCCGGCAAGTCCACCTACAGGTCGCTGAAATTGAACGATGAAACCTTCGAATTTTCCGACGGCTTCGCGGACCTGCACACCGAGGTATACCGTCAAGTGCTCGCCGGCAAAGGTTTCCAGATTGCCGACGCCAGGCCGTCCATCGAATTGGCCCATGAAATTCGCAGTGCAGTCCCCGTTGGACTGAAAGGGGAGTATCATCCATTCGCTAAAACCAGTTCAA
Organism: Candidatus Aminicenantota bacterium; assembly: GCA_018262835.1. Taxonomy (GTDB): domain Bacteria; phylum Acidobacteriota; class Aminicenantia; order UBA2199; family UBA2199; genus UBA2199. The sequence goes on along the minus strand of JADFDP010000152.1, from coordinate 2,115 downwards.
AGTGACAAGTGACAAGTGACGAGGGAAGAAAAAAGAAAAACCAGTATGCGAAAATCAAAACTGATTGAAGCTAAAAAAGAAAGGGAGATACTGCAGTTAAAGAAGCTGACACCGGAGGAACGTTTGAAAGCATTGGCCAGGCTCAATGCCCGCATAAAAGAACTCTTTTTTGCCGGTTTGAGCAGCCAGGGTTTTAAACAAAATGAGATCGCCCGCATGTGGAAAGAAAGATGAATAAAGCCAATCTGTCCAAAAAGGGTTCAGAAAAATTGCAATATTTATCTTATTTTATTATCTCATTAACCCTTAACCCCTTTAACAAGCACGAGGGCTAAAATGACTGATAAGAACTTTTTCGTTCACGAATCCTCCTATGTCGATGAAGGCGTTGTCATCGGCGCGGGAACCAAGATCTGGCACTTTTGTCATATACAAAGAGGCGCGAAGATTGGAGCGAAATGCATATTCGGACAGAACTGCAATGTCGCCGACGAAGTGGTCATTGGAAACAACGTAAAAGTTCAGAACAATGTCTCGATCTATACGGGCACTATTATCGAGGATGACGTTTTTCTGGGACCGAGCTGCGTCCTTACGAATGTTTCCAATCCTCGCTCGCAGGTTCTTCGTCATTCATTGTATGAAAAAACCCTGATTCGCCGCGGCGCCACGATCGGCGCCAATGCAACCATAGTCTGTGGAATAACTCTTGGCCGATATTCTTTCATCGCCGCCGGAGCAGTTGTTACTAAAGATGTTCCTGATTATGCTTTCATCGTCGGTGTCCCGGGCAAGCAAAAAGGCTGGATGTCGCGCCATGGGCATATTTTGCCATCCGGCAGCGACGGGATCATGGTCTGTCCCGAGAGCGGTTTCAGGTATAAGGAAGTGTCGCCGGGATCGCTCAAATGCCTGGACCTGAACGAAGAAGATCCTTTGCCGGAAGCGTTGGCCAAGGGAAAGGAAGATTATAGACAGATCAAAAGAAGAACTTAGAAGGTAAAAGGTAAAAGTAAAAAGGTAAAAGTAAGAAAATCATGACAAATTCAAATAAAAAAGTTCGAACATTGAATTCTTGCTCTTCAACTTCGAACGTCGAACATCGAACATCGAACTCTTCTTCTCCTACTTCGAACCTGCCTCTTCGTGCTCTTGTCACCGGCGGCGCCGGCTTCATCGGCTCCAACATCGTCAGGCGCCTGCTGGAGCAGGGGAGCCAGCCGGTTGTCCTGGATGACCTCTCCAGCGGCTACAAGGAAAACCTGCTGCCCGAGGCGAAATTCGTCAAGGGCGATGTCCGCGACCGGGAAACGACGGAAAAAGCCATGGCCGGCTGCGGCGTGGTCTTTCATCTGGCCGCCAGCGTGGGCAACAAGCGCTCCATCGACGATCCCCTGACCGATGCCGGCATCAATGTGCTCGGCACCCTCAACGTCCTTGAGGCGGCGCGCCAGCATGGCGTAATGCGCATTGTTTTTTCTTCCTCGGCCGGGATCTTCGGGGAGCTGAAGACCCTGCCCATCGCCGAAGACCACCCGCAGGATCCCGATTCCCCCTACGGCGCCAGCAAGCTGGCCGCCGAGAAGATGTGCCTGGTCTACAACAAGCTCTACGGCATGCGCAATGTCTGCCTGCGCTATTTCAACGTCTACGGCCTGAACCAGCGCTACGATGCGTATGGCAACGTTATTCCTATCTTTGCCAACCGCATATTGAAAGACGAATCCCTGACCATCTACGGCGACGGCGGACAGACGCGCGATTTCGTCAATGTCGCCGACGTGGCCGCTGCCAACATCGCGGCGGCTTTTTCCCCCGCTGCCCGCGGCGTCTTCAACATCGGCAGCGGCACGCGGGTCACCATCAACGAATTGGCCCGGCTGATCCAGGAAGCGGCGGGAATGGAAGTGGGCAAGGAATTCGCGCCTCCGCGCCCCGGTGACGTGCGCGACAGCTTGGCCGATATCAGGGCCGCTCAAAAGGCATTCGCTTTCGCTCCGCAAACAGACTTGAAAGATGGGTTGGTGGAGTATATGGAGTGGATCAAACAAGATCCGCTAAGCGGTTCGATGTTCGAAGTTCGAGGTTCGAGGTTGAAGAAAAGATAAAAAATTA
>JADFDP010000151.1 GCA_018262835.1 Candidatus Aminicenantota bacterium | reverse complement strand
GCCGTTGGCCTTCATCTCTTCGACAACCTTCGCGTAGTCGGCCGGGTCGGTGACGATGGTGACGAAGGCGTGGTTCTTGGCCGAGGAACGGACCATGGCCGGGCCGCCGATGTCGATGTTCTCGATGGCGTCCTCCAGGGTGCAGCCGGGCTTGGACACGGTCTGCACGAAGGGGTACAGGTTCACGCACACCAGATCGATATTGCCGATGCCGTGCTGCTGCATGGTGGTCACGTGTTCGGGCAGGTCACGCCGGCCGAGGATGCCGCCGTGCACCTTCGGATGTAGCGTCTTCACGCGGCCGTCGAGCATTTCCGGGAAGCCGGTGTAATCGGAAATCTCTTTTACCTTCAGGCCATTTTCAGCCAGCAGTTTGGCGGTGCCGCCCGTGGAAATGATTTCAACACCCTGAGAAGCCAGGGCGCGGGCGAATTCCAGAATGCCGGACTTGTCCGACACGCTGATCAAGGCGCGTTCGATTTTCATGTTTGCGTGAATTTAAAAGTTAATCCGACAGGCCGTGCAATTTGAGCTTTTTTCGCAGGGTATTACGGTTGATGCCCAGCATCTCCGACGCGCGAGTCTGGTTGCCCTCAGCGCGATCCATGATGTACATCAGCAGGGGTTTTTCCAAAGCCTGCACAGCCATTTCATACACGCCAGACGGATCCTCTCCATCCAGGTCCTTGAAATAACGGTTCAATGACTTGCGCACGCATGCAGCAAGCTCGGTTTCTTCGATCAACATCCTCTCCCTACGCTGCCAATGCTTGAGGCAGCGTCTCTTTCTCGTACTGCAAGTAATTGCTTGCACGCGCCGCCTGGGCGAAAAATTCGTCCACCGCACGCAATTGTTCTCTCACGGATTCAAGCTGGTTCATGCGATGCCGGAAATTGCTCGCATTGACCAAACCCTTTGTGTACCAGGAAATATGTTTGCGGGCGACGCGCAATCCCGTCAGGTCGCCATAGAAAGCATACAGATCTTCCAGATGCGTCTTCAGCACCTGATGAATTTCACTGACTTCCGGCGGCGGCAGGTGTCTACCGGTTTTCAGGAAATATTCGATTTCCCGGAATATCCATGGCCGCCCCTGTGCTGCGCGGCCAATCATGACGGCATCGGCGCCCGTGTAGTCAAGAACAAATCTGGCTTTTTCTGGCGTGGTAATGTCACCATTGGCAATTACGGGGATTTTCGCCTCGCCCTTGACTGCCCTGATGGTGTCATATTCCGCATCCCCGCTATAGCCGCATGCTCGAGTCCGGCCATGAATGGCCAGAGCCTGAATTCCAGCGTTCTCGGCAATTTTCAGGACAGCGAGCGCATTGCGATGTTCGCGGTCCCAGCCAGTGCGTATCTTGAGCGTAACCGGTACTTCCGGAACAGCCCTGACCACCGAACCGAGAATGTTGCCCACCAGCCGCTCATTTTGCAGAAGTGCCGAACCCGCCATCACATTGCAGATTTTTTTTGCCGGGCAGCCCATGTTGATGTCGATGATTTGCGCACCCCGATCAACGTTATGGCGGGCCGCTTCAGCCATCATCGCAGGGTCCGCGCCGGCGATCTGTACCGACTTGGGTTCCACTTCGCCTTCATGATTGGCGCGGCGCTGGGTCTTGCTGCTGCCGTAGAGCAGCGAGTTCGACGTCACCATCTCGGACACGGCCATCCCCGCACCCAGCTTCTTGCAAAGCTGGCGGAAAGGACGATCCGTCACCCCTGCCATGGGGGCGACAATCAGATTGTTTTTCAGGGAATAGGGGCCAATGCGCATAAGAGGCGGAATTTTACCCCCATGCCCGCCTCAGGAAAACTGTCTGGATTTTTTACATTTGAAACTGGCTGTTGCAAAGGCTCTCTGGTAAAAAGTATCAGCTTTATTCAAATAACCACCATGGAAGAGGAGGCAACACATGAGTTTCATGACTGAATTCAAGGAATTCGCCGTAAAAGGCAACGCGATGGATCTTGCCGTCGGTGTCATCATCGGCGCGGCCTTTGGCAAAATCGTTGATTCCATCGTCAACGACTTGATCATGCCGATAGTCGGCGCCATTTTTGGCGGACTGGATTTTTCCAACCTGTTCATCACACTGGCTGAAGTTCCCGAAGGCACAGTGATGACCCTGGCCGAACTGAAAAAAGCAGGTATCCCAACCTTCGCCTATGGCAACTTCATTACTATCCTGCTTAACTTCATCATTCTGGCTTTCATCATTTTCATGATGGTGCGTCAGATCAACAAGTTGAAGAAGGAAGCCCCTGCTGCCCCGCCCGCCGCCCCTCCCGAGGATGTCTTGCTGCTTCGTGAAATCCGCGACAGCTTGAAAAAATAAAGTGTAACTTAATTACAACTTAATTGTTTTTTAGCAACATCCATCCGCCGGGCGGCCTTCGCCCGGCTTTTTTTATCCCTTAAAATGAATACTGAGGTCACCAATGAAAACCAAGGGTTCATTTCTAGCGCTTTTACTACTGACTTCCGGCTTTGCTCCGGTTGGCGCCTCACCTTTGTCCGAGCAAGGCGTGCGGTTTCTGCTGGACGAGCCTGTCGCCGAGCATGATTCGCTTATCGGTGCGGCAGAAGTGGATGCACCCGTTACCTTGAACCTGAATTTTTCCCAGCCGATTGGAACCCTGACGAATTTTTTTGGCAATCTGAGCATGGCCAGCACCAGCGACAATCCCGTCAAGGGCATGTCGGAAAGCAGCATTACCGCCTTCCAGGGTGGTATCGAGTGGTTCTTTACCCAACAGCAGAAAATGCAATGGTTCCTGCTCGGCGGTATGGGCGGCATGCATGTCAACACCGGCAACAAAACGGACTTCACCCCGCCTGTGATTACTCTTGGTCTGGGTCAGAACTGGTTGCTGGACAACAAGGACGCCCTGCGCTGGGAACTGCGTGCTAATCAGGCGCTTGGAAACGATAGCAACCTGCCCAACTGGACGCCGGTCAATTTCCAGGCCATTTTCAGTTATCAGTGGGGCAAGTAAGCGCGCTCCACCACCACTCACAATTTAGTGGGCTGCTTCCCAGTTAGACCCGCTCCCCACATCCGCCCTCAAGGAAACACTCAAGCTTGCCACACCCGCCATGAGTTGCGGCAGGTGGGTTTTGACCTTTTCCTGTTCCATTTCCGGCACTTCCAGTACCAGCTCATCATGCA
>JADFDP010000150.1 GCA_018262835.1 Candidatus Aminicenantota bacterium | reverse complement strand
GCCAGGCTGTTCCATGACGGCTTTTTGAATTGATAAAAAAAGAAGAAAAGACCGGCAAAATTAACGAAAAAATTAAAAAGGTCGGCGGTGATCCACCAGACATAAATAAAGGTGATGCTGGAAAACAGGTAGATCATGATCATGGCGAAGCTTTTTTCCTGGGGGTGGTGCTGGCGCAGCAGCAGGAAGCCCATGAGCAGGGTAAAAAATATCATCATGCCGTTGGCCAGGAGTATGCCATGGGTGCCGAACAGCCTGAAGAACGGCGCCGCCGCCAGGGGGTAAATGAAGGACTTGGCATAAAAGAGCCGACCGTCGCGGCCTTTTTTTAAAAACACGCCCATGGGGCCGATCCAAAAATTTTCCCTGATGCGGACGATATCGGCGCGCGTGTATTCCAGGTCGCCGTCGAAAGCCAGGCTCTGCATGATGGAGAAATAGGTTGATTCATCGGAAAAGAAGCCGCCTTTCTTGGGTTTCGGCAGGTCGGTCGCAAAGGAGAAAAAAATAATGAACAGCAAAAACAGGATAAAAAAGATTTTTATGGCTTTCGTCGTCATATGCCTGGACATTATAGCAGAATCTTCAGCAAAATAGAATGGCGTAATCATTTACCTGCTCTTGAATTGAGCGTAAAAATGTAATATAATCAACCTTTAACCGTTATCCCCGCCACTGGCTTCCCCATGGCTGGGATCCCATGCCGACAAAGAGGTGAATGGATGAATTTTTTCAAGAGTGTCATTAGAATGTCCATGCTGGCAGCGGCCTGCTGCCTGCTTTTTCCGCTCCGCGCCTATTCCTATATCGATCCCGGGACCGGCAGCTATATCTTCCAGATCATCATCGCCGCTTTCGTGGCCCTGTCATTCGCGGTCAAGGTCTATTGGCTCAAGATCAAGAAATTCCTCGGCCGGCTTTTTGCAAAAAAAGAAAAATGAAGCCGGCAGAAGGCTTGGTTCCGGGTTCATTCCGCGACCCCAGCGGATTTCTTTTCTGGAATCAGGGCCAGCTGTATCGCCAGGTCAATGGCGCTTACCAGGAGCATTATGACCAGTTGATCGCTTCGGGGCTTTACCGGGAATTGCAGGCAGAAGGCTTGCTGGTCGGCCATGAGGAATGCGACCTGAAACTGGCCCGCGACCGCGCTGCGTATAAGATCATCCGTCCAGCCCTGGTGCCTTTCATCTCCTATCCCTATGAATGGTGTTTCAGCCAGCTCAAGGATGCCGCACTGCTGACCCTGGGAATCCAGAAAAAGGCGCTGGAGTACGGCATGTCGCTCAAGGACGCCAGCGCCTACAACGTGCAGTTCGTGCACGGCCGCCCGCTGCTGATCGACACCCTTTCTTTTGAAAAATATCCCGAGGGGCGTCCCTGGGTGGCCTACCGCCAGTTCTGCCAGCACTTCCTGGCGCCGCTGGCGCTGATGGCCTGCCGGGATGTCCGCTTGAACCAGCTGTCATGCCTCCACGTGGACGGCGTGCCCCTGGACCTGGCCAGCAGCCTGCTGCCGGCCCGCACGCGCTTCAAGTTTTCCCTGCTTTCCCATATCCATCTGCATGCCCGGTCGCAAAAACGCTACGCCGACAAGCCGGTAAGATCCAAACAGCGCCCCATGAGCCGTTTTGCTCTCCTGGCCTTGCTGAACAGCCTGGAGAATGCCGTGAACAAGCTGCACTGGCAGCCGCGCGGCAGCGAATGGGCCGAATATTACGACCATACGAATTATTCCGATCAAGCGCTTGAAGTAAAGGTAAAACTCGTAGCCGATTCCCTGGAGCGGCTCCGCCCGCGCGATGTCTGGGACATCGGGGCCAACACCGGCGTTTTCAGCCGCCTGGCCTCCGCCCGCGGCATTCCGACCGTGTCCCTGGACATCGATGCGGCGGCGGTGGAAAAGAACTACCGCCAGTGCCGCCGGGACAACGAAAAATGCCTGCTGCCGCTGGTCGGCGACGTCACCAATCCCAGCCCGGGCATCGGCTGGGAGAACCGCGAGCGCATGTCGCTCCTGCAGCGCGGCCCGGTCGACACGATCCTGGCCCTGGCCCTGGTGCACCACCTGGCCATCTCCAACAATCTGCCGCTGGGAAAGATAGCCGACTTTTTCAGCCGCCTCTGCCGGGACCTCATCCTCGAGTTCATCCCGAAAAGCGATTCCCAGGTCCAGCGGCTGCTGGCCACGCGGGATGACATTTTCCCCGATTACCATGCCGCCGGGCTGGAAAAGGAATTCCTGCCCTATTTCGCCATCGAACGCCGCGAAGCCATCGCCGAGTCTGAACGCATCCTCTATGTCATGCGCAGCAAGGTTCGTTCCGGCGGCTGACCCGGGGAGCGGGTGATTATTTTCCGAAGATTTTGATGCGGCAGAATACCAGGCCGATGACCAGATACTTGTACACATCCCGGAACGACCGTATCGATTTCAGCACGTCGGGCAATTTCCGCCAGAGGGACACTTTTTTGGCGCCGGCCGACCACTTGAGGATCAGCTCGCCGATCTGGGCCCAGGTGAACTGCTCCTTGAAAAGAGGCACGTCGCCCTGGGCGGCGGGCAGGGTCTCGACGCGGCGGTCGTGCCGGGCCCAGGAAAAATCGGCCGGCAGCAGCTTTTTCCCCTTGGCGTAGGCTTCCAGCTCCGTGCCGGGGTAGATGTGCAGGATGGAGACGGTGATGTCCACCTTGTCCTTGATCTGGCCGATGATCTTCAGGCTTTCCTGCGCTTCCGCCCAGGTCTCGGTGGGATGCGAGAAAATAAAAAAAGCGGTGGCCTGGATGTCCAGCCGGTTGGCCCAGGCCACGGCCTGGAAAACCTGCTCGTTGCTGATGTTCTTGTGGATGATGTCGCGGCGCACCCGTTCGGCGCCGGCCTCGACTCCGAAGGAAATGTACTGCACCCCGGCCTCGCGCATCAGCGCCAGCAGGTCGTAGGTGAGGACATCGATGCGCAGTTCGGCGACGAAGCGGATGCCCAGCTTCTCCCGGATGATCAGGCGGCAAAGCTCCTCGGTGCGTCTGAGGTTGTAATTGAAGGTGTCGTCAAAGAACCACAGCACTTCAGCGCCGAACTGGTCGCGGTTCCAGCGGATCTCATCGACCGCCCGCTGCGGAGAATAGCCGCGCACCTGTCGTCCCCAGTTGGTCGGGGTCGAGCAGAAATTGCAGTTGAAGGGGCAGCCGCGCGAGGTGATGATATTGGTC
>JADFDP010000014.1 GCA_018262835.1 Candidatus Aminicenantota bacterium | reverse complement strand
ATGGCACCGTAGATATCGACGTAGTTCTGCACGTGCTCGGGCACCTTGTTGGGCTCGGCGTGCTTGGCGTTGTCGGCCGGCTCGACGTCGTTCCAGGGCAGTTTGCACAACCCCATCAGCCCGAACCAGGTGCGGAACATCGGGAAGTAGTGCAGGGCCTCGGCCTTCTTCTCGAAGGTGGGGATCTGGTTGTTGACCATGTCCATAAATATCAGCCAGGCCTCGTCGTGCTGCGGCCCCTTGTTGGTCAGGTAGTAGCCGCCCTGCTGGGCCAGTGATTCCTTGGACTGGTATTCCGACTGCTCCAGCCCCTTGCCGTGCATGCCGATGTCCTTGAGGAACTGGGCGTCGGCGCCGTATTCCCTGGCGAAATACTCCTGCATGAACTTGATGCCCTTGCCGGCGATCAGGCCGAACTTCTCGCCGCGCGCGATCTGGTGCATCATCTCCAGCGCCGCCTGCCAGTTGCCCCAGGTCATCTCCAGGCCGCCGCAGCGCTCCTGGTTCAGGATGCCGTTCTCGTAGCAGTCCATGATGAAGGCGGTCATGGTGCCGAAGGAGATGGTGTCGAGGCCGTAGGTGTCGCAGTAGAAGTTGATCTCCAGCACGGCCGCCGGGTCGAAGATGGCCGGGTTGGAGCCGCAGCCGCCGACCGTCTCGTACTCGGGGCCGTCGACCATGACCTTCTGTCCCTTGTAGGGCCCGGTCTTCAGCTCGAAGTTGTCCACGGCGTGGGCGCAGGACATGGTGCAGCCGAACCAGCAGCCGTCGGGGACGTTCTGGGTGAAGAGCCCCTTCCAGACCCAGGAAGCCAGCTTCACCGCCTCGGGATGGCTGCCGAAGCGGAAGTTCTTCGTCGGCAGCAGGTCGTAGTCGTTCATGATCTCGACCAGGTGGGCGGTGCCGATGGTGCGCATCTGGCACTGCTTGTCGTCGAGGCTGATGATCTCCTTGTGCAGCTTCAGGCCGGTCTTCTGCAGCGTCTCCATGTCCACCGGGTTGTTGGACTTGCCGGTCAGGCCCGAGTACTTGACCACCATGGCCTTGATCTTCTTGTTGCGGAAGACCGTGCCGATGCCGCCGCGTCCCGCTTGTTTCAGGCGGGGAAGCTTGCGGCGCTTGTCCCAATAGGAGAAGTTAAGGCAGCCGATCCAGGCATGCTCCGAGCCGCGCCCGGCCGAGACCACCGACACGTGCTGCTTCTCGCGCTCGCTGGCGGCGAACATCTCGTGCAGCTGCTCGGCCACCACGTGCGAGTCGACCGCCTCCAGCGGCGCCTCCATGATCTGGACCTTGCCCTGGTTGCCGTCGATGTAGATGAGGACATCGCGCTCCGACTTGCCCTGGATCTCCATGGCGTCGAAGCCGGAAAACTTCAGGTAGGGGCCGAAGTGGCCGCCGACGTTGCTGTCGATGGGAATGCCGGTCTGGGGCGAGATGGTCGTGACCAGCGATTTCCCCGACCCGGGGTAGTTGGTGTTGCCGGCGATGGGGCCGGTGGCGATGCAGATTTCGTTCTCGGGCGAGTCCCAGCGCGTGTCGCCGCCGACCGCGTCCCACAGCAGCTTGAGGTCGTAGCCCTTGCCGCCGATGAACTTTTTCTTCATCTCGGCCGGCACCGGCTTGATCTTGATCTCCAAAGTGGCCAGGTTGATGTACAGGGTGCGGTCGTTGTAGCCCCTGACCACCGGCTTCAGTTCATAGGTGAATTCCTTCAGGACTTTATGGGCTTTTCTGATCTTTTCGATATCGTACTTGCTTTCGTTGGCACTCATGGCTCAATCCTCCTTGGTTTCAATCTTCAGGGCGCCAGTGGGGCATTGCTTGGCGCAGGCGTCGCAGGCGATGCACTTGAATGGCACCAGGCCGCCGCGCCAGGTCATCATGGTCGCGGTCGGGCAAGCGGCCACGCAGGCCAGGCAATTGATGCACAAGGCCTTGTTGATCAGCACCACGCCCAGCTTGTTGACCGTGATGGCCTGGGTGGGGCACTCGGCCACGCATCTTCGGCACTGGTCGCAGACGCTCAGCGTATAAGCGTTTTTGCCGGCCGTCGCCACCTGGATCGCCGATTTTTCGGGATCGTCCACTTTAAAATAAAGTTGCGAACAAACGCTCATGCAGGTGTTACAGCCGTTGCATTTTTCGGCAAAGGTTTTCAGGTATTTCATGTCGGATGCGGTGACCTCCTTACTTTTTTTCCGTTTGCAGGGTGATCTCGATCTTCTCCCAGGGCTGGGGGACCTTGTCCAGGGACTGGACTGCACCCAGGACGATGTTGCTGAAGATCTTTTGCACGAACGGGTTCAGGGCGATGACCGTGCCGTTGACCTTGATCTCGATCTTATTTTTCATGGTAAGCCTCCATAAAAGCGCTGATGGCCGCGATGTCATCGGGATGGAAACAGGGCCGCTTACAGGCGCTGCCGTCCGGGGTGACCACGGCCGCCAGCTTTTCCGGCGCGAATTTCAAGGCTTTCTCCCGTCGCGGGTCCGCCACTTCGATCACCGGGATGCCCGCCGCGGTCATGCCTTCCAGTAGGACGATGTCCGCGGGCCCCAGGCGCTGACGGAATTCCGCCAGCAGCTCGTCGGCAGAGCCCAGCCGGGTCATGCGCAGCATCTGGCCTTCGGCCAGCAGGTAGGCTTCCCGGGCCCCGGCTTGCAGGTAACGGGCGGTGTCCTTGCCTTCCGGCTGCAAGGCATAGCCGGCATGCGTGCTCTTGACTGCGATCACCCGTTTACCGGCGGCCGAAAAATGTTCGACCAGGCGAGTGATAAGCAAAGTTTTGCCGCTGCCAGACCAGCCGACGATTGAAAAAATCTTCATGGGCAATCATCTTATTATAGATGCCCGTTTTAGTCAACAGAAGCAGATCAGTTTCCGTCCCAGCCTGCCAAGCGGGCCAACAGCCACCAAAAAGCGCGGCCTTTGAGCACACAGTTCAAGTTTTGTGAGTGCTGGCATTCGCCGCAATCGGCGGCGAGTCCGGCCAGCTCGCTGGCGGGGTTGGCCGCGATCCAGTCCGCGGCCCAGTTGCGGTCCACCGCGCCGTTGCCGTTGCTGTCATAATCGCAGTTGTCGTTGGCCATCAGCGCCATGTAATTGGTTCCGCCGTCCGGTGAATAGCTTTCTATGTCAGCGAAGTCGAAGAGATATTTTTTGTTTGTGCGGCAGTAGGCACGGATCTGCTCGTTGCGCCGATTCAGGTTGCCGCCGCTGCCGCTGCCGTCCAGGTGGCCGGTCATGTAGATGAATTTGACCGCCGGATAGTCTTTTTCCAATCCGGCCATGGCGTCCAAATAGGCGTTGATCCCGTTTTCGCTGTTCTCGCTTACCCCGCCGCACCAGGACCAAACGACCACGTTGCGATCGTTGCCGGAGCGGGCGAGCATATCGATGGTGGCCGCACGCCAGCCCAGGTCGCCTTCGTAACCGAGATCGTCGGCGCCGCCGTCATTGCCCCAGTAATCGTTCAGAAATATTCCCGGCTGCAGCCCCCAGTCCGAATAGCTGAAATAAAAAGCCGATCCGCTCTCACCCCGGAAGGCCATCATGCCGCTGACGGGCTGGCTGCCGTGCGAGGTGTGCCCGTAGCCGACGCGCAGGCTGCCCCGAGCCTGCTGGATCCAGGAAGAGGGAACCTTGGCCAGATCGGTGCAGGTGTGGTCGATGATGGTGGAAGCCGCCGTTGCCGGCGGCGGGTCGTTGTCGTCTGGCGGCTCGTTTTCCCGGGTTTCCTGCTTGCAGGATAAAAAGAGTACCAAGGCCGTCAAAACAAAGATCCATCTGGTTTTTTTCATTCCCGCCTCCAGAGCCGGAATCGCTTTGCCATTATATAATATTCCGAATCCGTTTGCTATCTCACCCGCGGACCCGGCGCACTCCCGTTTTTAGAAATCCGGCCGCGCTATTTACTCAGGGAGAGAGTTCAATTATAATTGCCTTGATGAGAATTTTTACCGGAGTGAAACTGGATGATGCGGTGAGGGATAAAATCGCCAAGGAATTGAAGCCCTTCAAAAAAGCCGGCACTTCTATCCGCTGGATCGAAAACGGCAACTTCCATTTGACGCTGAAATTCATCGGCGAAGTGGATGGGGCCATGGCGGAGCGAATTGCCGGGGCCTTGGCGGCGGCAAAGATTGCCGTTGCCCCTTTCAACTTGCGCATCAGCGGTTTCGGCAAATTTCCCGCCGGCGAAGACCTGCATGTTTTCTGGGCCGGCGTGGAAGGCAATCCGGAACTGCAGGCCTTGTTTTCCGGCATCGAAACAGCGATTTTGCCCCTGGGCATAGCCCGGGATGAGCGCCCTTTCCATCCGCACCTGACCCTGGGCCGCAACCGGGCCAAGTACAATTTCAAGGCGTTTTTTGCCCGGATAGCCGAGAAACAAGATCTCTTCCTGGCCGAAATGCGGGTGGCCGCGTTCCAGCTTTTTTCCAGCCGCCTGACTGCAGCCGGTCCCGTCTATTCCGTATTCAAGGAGATAACCCTTGTCCAGTCATGAAATTTTTTTCGTCCTCTGTTCCTATCTGCTGGGCTCCATCCCTTTCGGCTACCTGATTTTTTATTTCAGCGAGGGCAAAGACATCCGTACCATGGGCAGCGGCAATATCGGCGCCACCAACCTGCTGCGCAGCAAGGGCAAGCTGGCCGGACTGGCGACCTTGGCGCTGGATATTCTAAAAGGCGCCCTGCCCATCGTCTACGGACGCATCCATTTTGACCTGCCCTGGATCGTTCTGCTGGGCGGGCTGGCCGTGCTGCTGGGCCATGTCTTCCCGGTTTTCCTGAAATTCCGCGGCGGCAAGGGCGTGGGTTCGTTGGTCGGCGTTTTTCTGGTTTTTTATTATCCTGCCCTGCTGGCATTTCTGGCTGTTTTTTTCCTGACCCTCCGCCTGACCCGTTACGTGTCTCTCGGTTCGCTGCTGGGCTCGGCGGCGCTGTTCATTTGCATCCTGTTCACCCAGGTGGTGGAAGCGTCGCTGGTGGTGTTTCTCATGTTGCTGCTGATCGTGTTCCGTCACCGCTCCAACATCCTGCGGCTGCTGGCGGGCAGCGAGAACCAATTCAGCTTCCGTAAAAATGGATAACATATTGGTCGTCGGCGGCGGCTCCTGGGGCACGGCTTTTGCCGACTACCTGGCGCGCCAGGAAAAAAAAGTCAGGATCTGGATCAGGGAAAAGGAAGTCATCGCCGCCATCAATTCTGACCGCGAGAACAAGGTCTTCCTGCCTGGAGTTGTGCTGGCGGAAAACCTGGAAGCCTGCGCCGATCTCGAGAAAGAGGCGGTTTGGGCCGACGTCCTGATCCTGGCCGTTCCGTCAAAATTCATCCGCGCGATCATGCAGAGCCTGAAACCCGTCCTGCGTCCTGAACACGTCCTGATCAATTTATCCAAGGGTTTTGAATCCGATTCCCTGAAAACCATTTCCCAGGTGGCGGCGGAGGTTTTTACTCCGGCGATCTTGCGGCAGTGGCTCACCCTTTCCGGGCCTTCTTTCGCCCGCGAACTGGCCAAACGGCATCCCACGGCTGTGGTGGCCGCCTCCGGCGACAAAGAGCTGCTGAAGCGGATGCAAAGCCGGTTTTCATCATCGACCCTGCGCATTTACCGCTCCGGCGACCTGCTCGGCCTGGAAGTCGCCGGGGCCCTGAAAAACGTGATGGCCATCGCTTCCGGCATGATCAACGGCCTGGATTACGGGTTCAATACCACGGCGTCGCTGGTTACCCGGGCCAACATGGAAATATCGCGCCTGGGTGTCCGCCTGGGGGCCAAAGCGGAAACGTTCTGGGGCCTGGGCGGCATCGGGGACCTGATGCTTACCTGTTTCGGCAGCTTGTCGCGCAATTTCCAGCTGGGAAGGAAAATCGCCCTGGGCGAGTCGCTGGCTTTGGTTGAAAAATCAACGCCCATGGTAGCCGAGGGCGTCGAGACCACCAAAGCGGTGCATACGCTTGCCGAAAAACTGGCCATCGACATGCCCATCTCCCGGGAGGTGCATCAGGTGCTTTTTGCCGGCAAGGACGTGCGCCTGGCCATCCGCGATCTGATGAAAAGGAGCCTGAAGGACGAATGGAATATAAATTAGAATACATGGCCGATGATGAGCCGAAGGTCTTTTACCTGACCAAAGACCTGGTGATCCTCGGCAAGCTTCCCGAAAACGACATTGAGTTGAAGGACAACACGGTGTCCCGTCAGCACTGCCGCTTGCAGCGTTCGGGCAAGAGCTACAAGCTGGCCGACATGAACAGCACCAATGGCTGCTATGTCAATGGCCGGCGCGTTCAGTCCAAATTGCTGGAGGTCGGCGACAAGGTCACCATCGGCCGGACCATCCTCAGTTTTCTGGCGGTCAGCAAAGGGGAGAGCTACCGCGATTCCGATGACCAGAAGATCTCCCTGATGGTCCCCCTGGACGAATTGCTCATGGCCGAAAAAAAGCCAAAACTGAAAAGCGAGGAGCCGAATTTTCTGGCTTCCCTGACCGCACTGGGCAAGAGCCTGATCGCTTCGCAGGACATTGAGGAGAGCTTTCAGAAACTGGGGGATCTGATATTCAAATTCGTCCACCCCGAAAAAATATTCATTTTTTACTATGATGAAAAACAAAACGATATCCATCTCAAATATACGTATTTCCGGCAGGCGCAAAAAGACGATATCGTCAATATTTCCAAGACCATCGCCCTGAAAGCCATCCACGGGAAAGTGGCCATCCTTTCATCCAACACCCGCAGCGACTCCCGCTTCGACAGCTCCAACAGCGTCATCATGTACGGCATCAATTCGGCTGTATCGGTCCCTATCTGGACCAAGGATTCCATCTATGGACTGATCTACGTCGATACGACGAGTTTTTCCCAGGTGTTCAGTGAAAAGGATCTTGAGATCATGTCCATTATCGCCAATTTCGCCGGCTTCTCCATCGAGGGGATCAACAGCCTGGAAAAATTGAACCGTGAGCGCCGGCTGCGTTCGCGCCTGGAAAGGTACCACTCCCCGGCCGTAGTTTCGCGGCTGATGGAATTCCAGGACAGCAACACCGGCGAACTCATGCCGTACCGGGAGTCGGAAGCTTCGGTCCTGTTCATGGATATCGTCAAGTTCACTTCGCGGGCGGAAAAAATGACCCCGATTGAAGTGGGCATGTTCCTCAATAATTTTTTCAGCGAAATGACCGAGATTATCTTCAAGCACAACGGTACCCTGGACAAGTTCATCGGCGACGCGGTCATGGCCGTTTTTGGCATTCCCCTGGAATTTGTCAACCATGCGGAAATGGCCATCGTCACCGCCCTGGAAATGATACAGAAACTGCGCACCCTCAATGCGCAGATGGCGGCTGACAGCCAGATCAAGGTGCGCATCGGCATCCACTCCGGCAAGCTGATCTCCGGTGACTTCGGTTCGCCCAAGAGGCTGGAATACACCGTTTTGGGCAATACGGTCAATATCGCTTCCCGCCTGGAATCGGCGGTGGCGGGTGCCGATGAGGTCGTGGTGTCCGAACATACCTATCAGGCGACCCGCGAGCTGTTCGCTTTTGAATCCCTGGGAGAAAAAAAATTGACGGGCTTATCCAGACCGGTGAAAGTGTACCGGGTGAAAGGCGCCAAGGGGGCAACATGAAAAAGATATATTTTTGTCTGCTGATCATGGTCGCATTCCTGGCCTGCGGCGGCGGCAAGCCGCGCACGGCCCCCGGCCAGATGCAGCCCGGTTCGGCCGAATACCTGGCCAATGAAGGAGTGAGGCATCTCAACGATGGCAAGCTGGATCTGGCTGAAAAATCGCTGCTGGCCGCGCTGCAGAAAAATCCGCGCCTGGTGCCGGCCCTGAACGCCCTGGGGCTGGTGTATGTCTACCGGCGTGAATTTGTCAAAGCCATTGATACGTTGAACCGCCTGCTCCAGGTCAGCCCGCAGTTCTATGACGCCTATAACCTGCTGGGAACCATTTACACGGAGCAGGGCAAATATGAACTGGCCAAGGACAAATTCCTGGTGGCCGCCAACGCCGAGGAGTACCTGACCCCGGAAAATGCCTTTGCCAACCTGGCCGTGCTGGAGATCAAATTTGAAAAATTCGACGCGGCCCTGCGCTATGCGGAAAAAGGGCTGCTGATGAACCGGCGCTTCGCCCCGCTCTACAATCTGAAGGGATTGGCCTTGGAAAACCTGAACAAGCTCAACGAAGCGCTGGAAAACTACGATAAGGCGCTGGCCATGATCACCATTCCCGATCCCGGCTACCTGATCAACAGCGCCAGGGTCCTGGCCAAGCTGGGAGACAAGAAAAAAGCCCTGGACAATCTGGAGCTGGCGCTGGGCAAAGCCCGGGATGCGGCCCAGAAAGCGGAGATCAACAAAATGATCAAAATGCTGGAAGGCGGCTGAAGGACGGCGTTGACTTTTGGCGGTTTTGTTTTTATAATTTAATGGACGAGAAACGGAGCGGGCGTGATTTTCGTATTTGAAAGTGCAAGGAGGATGGCATGAAAAAATTTGTTTGCAACGTTTGCGGATATGTGTACAACCCCGCTGATGGAGATCCCGATTCGGGGATCAAGCCCGGAACCGCGTTTGAAGATATTCCCGAAGACTGGGTCTGCCCGGTCTGCGGTGCCGGCAAGGATGCCTTTGAAGTCATGGAGTGAATGCGGTTCCTCCCGGATCGAAATGCTTGCCCGGCCTTGAAACGCACGTAGTTTGAAAACCCTGTTTGAAACCGGAGGAAACATGGCGGCAACGGAAATAAAAAAAGGCATTACCTGGGTGGGAGCGCTGGATTGGGACCGGCGCCTTTTCGATGAACTGATCCCTTTGCCTGACGGCACGTCCTACAACGCCTACTTGGTCCGGGGCAGTGAAAAGACCGCCCTGATCGACACGGTCGATCCGAGCAAGACCGGTGAATTGCTGGAGAACCTGCAGGAAGCCGGGGTGACCCGCCTCGACTACATCGTCTGCCAGCACGCCGAGCAGGATCATTCCGGCTCCATCGGCGATATTCTGGAGATATATCCCCAGGCCGTGGTGGTGACCAACGAGAAATGCAAGTCCATGCTCATGGATCTGCTCCTGCTTCCCGAAATAAAATTCCAGAGCGTAAGCGACGGCCAGACGCTGGAACTGGGCGGCAAGACCCTGGAATTCATTTTCGCGCCCTGGGTGCACTGGCCCGAGACCATGCTCACCTATCTGCGTGAGGACAAGATACTTTTCAGCTGTGATTTCTTGGGCGCCCATCTGGCGCAGAGCCGGCCCATGCTCAGCGACGAAGGCCGCAGCCTGCGCTCGGCCAAGCGCTATTTCGCCGAGATCATGATGCCGTTCCGGCTGCCGATCCGCAAGCACCTGGAAAAGCTGAGGGGGATGGAGATCGAGATGATCGCCCCCAGCCACGGCGTGGTCTACCCGCGGCCGGCGTTCATCCTCGACGCCTACGACGAATGGGTTTCCGACCGCACGCGCAACCTGGTGCTGGTCCCTTTCGTTTCCATGCACGGCAGCACCCGGGAAATGGTGGAGTACCTGACCGGGGCGCTGATCCGCCAGGACATCACCGTCATCCCCTTCAACCTGATTCACACCGATATCGGCGAACTGGCCAACGAGCTGGTGGACGCGTCCACGGTGGTCCTGGCCACGCCCACGGTCCTGGGCGGGGCGCACCCGGCCGTTGCCCACGCGGCCTTTCTGGTCAACGCCTTGCGTCCCAAGCTGAAATTCGCCTCCATCATCGGTTCTTATGGCTGGGGCGGGCGGACGGTGGAAAACCTGCTGGCCTCCTTAGGCAACCTCAAGGTCGAGCTGCTGGAGCCGGTCCTGGCCAAGGGGGCCCCCAAGGAAAAGGACTTCCAGGCCCTGGAGCAGCTGGCGGCGGTGATCGCCGAAAAGCACCGGGGTATCGGCGTCCTTTCCTGACCGGCGGCCCTTCCCTTGCATTGGTGGCGCGAAGAGGTTACAATATTCCCGGGCGAATCGATTTGCTTTGATCCATCGCTCGCATAAAGGAGTAGAAAATGAAAAAGTTTTTATTGGGTCCTGTAGGTATTCTGATTGGTCTGGTGGTGGTCCTGGGTCTGTGGGTGATGAGCGCCTACAACGGCCTGGTCTCTCTGGACCAGAAGGCGCTCTCGCAGTGGGCGCAAGTGGAGAATGTCTACCAGCGCCGGGCCGACCTGGTTCCCAACCTGGTGGAAACCGTCAAAGGTGCGGCGGCCTTTGAAAAAGACACCTTCACCGCCGTGACCGAAGCCCGGGCCAAGGTGGGCCAGGTTTCACTGGGCGGCGGAGCGAATCCGGCCGCCAATCCCGAAGCATTTGCCAAGTTCCAGCAGGCCCAGGACGGCTTGTCTTCGGCCTTGTCCCGTTTGCTGGTGGTAGTGGAAAAATATCCCGAGCTCAAGGCCACGCAGAATTTCCGCGACTTGCAGGTCCAGCTGGAAAGCACGGAAAACCGCATCACCGTCGAGCGTATGCGCTTCAACGAGGCGGCGCAAGCCTTCAACACCAAGAGGATGCGCTTCCCCACCGTGATCATCGCCAATTTCCTGGGCACGCGCTATCAGGAGAAGGCCTATTTCAAAGCCCAGGCCGGGGCTGAAACCGCGCCCAAGGTCCAATTCTAGTCAGTGAAATCGCGGATTTATTTTTCGACGGCGCTGGCCGGCCTGCTACTCCTTGCCTTGGCGGCGGGAGTGCAGGCCCAGTCCGGGACCCCCATCCCCGCCCCGCCGCAGCGCTGGCTCACCGATGCGGCGGGTATGCTCTCGCCGCAGGTGGCGGAGCAGCTGGATGCCAGGCTGCAGGCCTACGAACAGTCCAGCGGCCGCCAGGTCGTCGTTTACATCGGCAAAACCACTGGCGGCATCCCCATCGAAGATTGGGGCGTCAAGGCTTTTGAGTCTTGGCGGGTCGGCCGCAAGGGCCTCGATGACGGTCTGGTCATGTTCGTCATGGCCGAAGACCACCGTGTCCGTATCGAAGTCGGTTACGGGTTGGAGGGCCAGGTCCCCGATGCCGTCGCCTCGCGCATCATCAACGATGAGATGGTGCCCAGGCTGCAGCAGGGTGACAGCGACGGGGCGGTGGCCGCGGCGGTCGACCGCCTGCTCGCCGTAATTTCCGGCGACAGCGGCGCAACCGGCGGCGGGCAGGTGCCGCCGCCGGCATCACCTCCCTTGACCTGGTTCCAAAAGATCCTCGTCGGCATGGCCATACTGGGATTTTTGATCCTGCTGATCACCAATCCCTCCCTGGCCCTGTACCTGCTGTTCACCATCCTGTCGGGCGGGCGCGGCGGTGGAGGCCGGGGCGGATTTTCCGGGGGTGGCGGCAGATCCGGTGGCGGTGGCGCCTCGGGTTCGTGGTAAGGAGGGATCCATGGCGTTAATCAGCCAGCGAAAGCTGCTTGAGATCATTGACGACAACCGGATCAAGGCGGCCATCGTCGCGGCCGAGAAGCTGACTTCCGGGGAAATACGCGTGTCGGTCTCACGGTTCTTCTGGGGCAATATCCAACACGCTGCCCACAAAGCTTTCACGCGCCTGGGCATGCGCACCACCAAAGACCGCAACGGCATCCTGTTCTTCATTGTCCCTTCCCGGCGCGCCTTTGCCATCATCGGCGACGAGGGCATTCACCGGAAAGTTAGCCAGGATTTCTGGGACAAACTGGTCGTTGCTATTTCCGGCGACTTCAAGGAAGGGAAGTTCAACGAGGGGCTGGTGCGAGGCATTGATGAGTGCGGCCGCCTGCTCGCCGTTCACTTTCCCTACCAGGGCGAGAAGGACGTCAACGAGCTTCCTGACGGTATTGATTTCGGCAATAAAGAGTGACTGCCGCTGAGGGGCGCCCGCAAGGGGTGCCCCTACAAAAGACGAATGACCTTCAATCATGAGAGATTCCATCGGAGATCGGTTCGGCTAAAGGGATATGATTATTCGAAGGTTGGATATTATTTCGTAACGATCTGTTCAAGAAACCGGGAATGTATTTTTGCAGAATTTTATTCGGGCGTAGGGGCAGGGCTTGCCCCTGCCCAGATATCTGTCCCCGATTCATTTCCAATTTTTCAATTAACCGAGGTCGGAAAAATCATAGAAAAAAATTGGCGGGATATTGCGATCAAATATAATCACATCACGGTAGATGATTTTATTATCATGCCTAACCATATTCATGGGATTTTGATTGGAAACGAAAGAGGCGGGGCGCCCGCGAGGGGAGCCCCTACATTGGGACAAATTGTCGGATCCTTCAAATCAAAATGTGTTGTTGAATATATGAAATGTTGCCTTAAAGAAAATGATGAAGAAATATGGAAAATCTGGCAGCGTAATTACTATGAACACATCATTCGGGATGAAAAAGAGTTAAACCAGATCCGGCACTACATTCTGGAGAATCCAGCCAAATGGTTCGAGGACGAAGACAATCCGATTAATATTGAAAACGATCAAAGAACAGGGCTCCCAACATTAAAGAAAAAACACCACAATGAAGTTAGATGAAGTTCAGCTTTTTAAAATTGCTCAAAAATTTAGATATGCAATTGAAAAAACTGACTTTTCTGAAAAAAAAGTCGGCAGAGAAGCTAATCTTCGGATGAAAAAATTTCCAGTTGAAAGTTGTACTCATATATGCAGTATTTTGGGAGCTTATTTAACTAATGAATATAAATTAGAACCCCTTTTAGAAGTACATGCTCATATAGATGATGAAAAAGGTCCTTTTGCACTTCATCGTTGGCTAGAACATGATGGAATTATTATTGATATTACCGCAGATCAATTTGAAATGGTAAAAAACCCTGTGATTGTATCCAGAGACAGTAGTTTTCATAAAAAGTATGCAAAAGTTATAAGTTTCTATTGTGAAAAATTTGACATAAATTACGAACAATATCTTATGAATTTGTATGATGCAGTAATTGCAACACTCAAGCGAATTGAAAAAAAACATGCATTATTTAAAAAACTAATTAAATTAATAAAAACAGGTAATAAATAAAATTTTTAGTTGAATTATATTTTCAAGCAATTGTATTTAAATGTAGGGGCGGGGCTTGCCTCCGCCCTTTTTGATTTTCAGGGAAAGAACTCGTCGTGGACGGCGCGCACGGCGCGGTCCAGGTCGGCACGCTTGACGATGAAATAGCAGGCCACGGGCGAGGCGCCGGCCGCGGCCATCTCCACGTTGATCTTCTCGCGCGCCACGGCGGTGAATATCCGCGCGTAGATGCCTTCCTTCTCCATGATGCGGTCGCCCACCACCCCGACCAGGGCAATGTGCTCCTCGAATTCGATCCGCTTGATGATGCCATTGGCCAGGGCCCTGATCTTTTTCATGCTCCGGCGGCCGTCGTCCGGATCGAGGAGCAGGTTGATGCACGTCTGCGAAGTCAGCACCGAATGAATGTTGATGCCCTCGTTTCCCAGCAGCGAGCTGATGCCTGAGAGCAGCCCCGGCTTGGAGCCGATGCCGGCGCCGTGGACGCGGATGTTGGCCAGCCGCTTGTTGGCCGTGATGCTGGCCACGGCCTCCTCGCGCCCCGACCTGCCGGCGACGATCTCGCTGCCCGGGCTTTCCGGCTCCTTCAGGCTGCGGATGAAAACCCGGGTCTTTGTCCCGGAGAGCGGCTCTACGGTGCGCGGGTGCAGGATCTTGGCGCCGAAATAGGAGAGCTCGGCGGCTTCGGCGAACGAGATCCGCTCCAGGCGGCGCGCCGTGGCCACCAGCGAGGGGTCGGCGCTCATGAAGCCGTCCACGTCCTTCCAGATCTCCAGACGGTTTGCCTGCAGCGCGTAGGCCACGGCGGCGGCGCTGTAATCGGAGCCGTTGCGGCCCAGCAGGGTGATGGCCCCAAGGGGGCCACGGCCGAAGAAGCCGCCGATGACCGGGACAATGCCCTTGCGCAGCAGGGGCCTGACCCTGGCGCCAAGGATCTTGCGGGTCAGCTCGCGGTCGATGCTGGCGCTTTCAAAGCTTTCGTCGGTGCGGATGCCGGCCAGATGGGCGTCCAGTGCCTTGGCCTTCACCCCGCGGCCGTTCAGTATCCCGGCCAGCAGCCGCGCCGCCAGCCGCTCGCCGTAGCTCAACAGCCGTGCCCGCACCGCCGGCGTCAGGTCGCCGTGGCAGGCGATGCCGGTCAGCAGGCGGCGGACCTGAACCAGCTGGGAGGCGATCGCTTCCCGGACCTTTTTTTTCTGCCGGCCGGCCGGGCACAGCTCTTCGATGATCGCCCGGTGTTTGGCGGCCAGGCCGGCCAGGACAACGGGAATATTCCTTTCATGGCGCCTGGCCTGCTCGATAGCGGCCAGGAGCTGCTCGGTCACGCCGGAAACGGCCGACACCACGACCGCAGTCCGCTTGTTCCCGCCGATCATCGCGCAACTTTGAGAAAAAGTGCAGCCGTCGCGCAGGCAGCCGCCGCCGAACTTCATCACCCTAACCACGGTCCACCCCGGCCAGCAGGCCCTGGCTTACCGCCAGCTCCGCGTTCAGGACCGAGCCGCCGGCCGCTCCGCGCACCGTGTTGTGCACCAGCAGGAAAAAACTGCAACGGCTCCCCCGGCAGCGCAGCCGGCCCACAGTCACGGCCATGCCCCGGGCCGCGGCCGGCTCTCCGGCATGAACATCGAGAAGCGGTTGGGGACGGTCGGCGTATTCCTGCACCAGGATAGGGTGCCGCGGCGCGGTTGGCAGGGCCAGTCGTTGCGGCTCCGCTGCAAAAGCGGACAGCGCGCCGGCGATTTCGGCTTCATTGGCCGGTTTGGAAAATTCCACGCTAACGCTTTGCAGATGACCTTCCTTCACCGCTACCCGGCTGCAGGAGGGGAAGATTTCCAGGCCATGCTCCCTGATCCGCTTACCTGCCAGTGTCCCCAGTATCTTTTTGGTTTCGCCCACGACCTTTTCCTCTTCATTTTTGATATAAGGAATCACGTTGCCCAGGATGTCCCAGGCGGCGACGCCGTGTCTCCCGCCCCCGGAAACGGCCTGGAAAGTGGTGACGGTCGCGGCACGCGCAGCGAAGGCGGTCAATGGCTTCAGGGCCATAGCCAGCCCCGAAACCACGCAATTGGGGTTGGTGACGATGAAGCCGGGATGCACCCGCAGCTGCTCCCTGGCCAGCTCCAGGTGGGGGGCGTTCACT
This sequence comes from Candidatus Aminicenantota bacterium, assembly GCA_018262835.1. Classification (GTDB taxonomy): domain Bacteria; phylum Acidobacteriota; class Aminicenantia; order UBA2199; family UBA2199; genus UBA2199. The sequence continues at coordinate 25,851 of JADFDP010000014.1, read as the reverse complement.
TCCGGGATCAGCAGCGGCACCCTTTCGTCCATGCGGTGCGAACTGGCATTGGAAAAGACAACCAACCCGTTTTGGCGCAGCTCCAGCTCCAGCCCACCGGCGATGCCGGCAGGCAGGGCCGAAAAAACGACCCGGGCGCCGCTGCCCGCGATCGCGGCGGCCGTCGGTTCTCCGATTCCCAGGGAAGCGGTCTTTTCACTGATGTCCGCTGGCAATCCGTCGGCGATCGCATCACCGTAACGCTTGCCGACGGAGCGCGGCGAAGCCGATAAAAACGACAACTCGAAATAGGGATGATCGTCCAGCAGACGGATAAACTGCCGTCCGACCAGCCCAGTGCATCCCAATATGGCGGTCCTGATCTTTTTCATGTTTTCTCCTTATCCTTTGCTGATCATGGGCACGGTCACCGGAACCCGGACGATCGCGGGCAGGGCGCCACCCCGGCCCAGGTGCTGCCCGGCCACAACCAGCAGCCCCTCGATCCCCTCCGTTAGGGTAGCGCGGATGGCCCGCTCGACCGCCGTCTCGCTCGCGTCCAGGACGCGATTGCCCAGGGCGGTGGCCGCGGCGTCGGCCAGGCAGCCGTTGTCGGCGACGGCCACGGCGGCGTCGGCGCAGCCGAAGGAGAGCGAATGGCCCACGGTCCCAGATGAGGTGCAGACGGAAAAAATATCGGGACGGGGTTCGAAGCGCAACGCGATATCACGGATCGCTGCCGGTCCCGTGAATATCCCGATCATCACGGGACGGTCAATGAAAAGCACGATGTCCCCGCCGTTGTCGACGATGACATGCCGGCAGCCGGCCGCGACCAGTGCTTCCACCGTGACCTGGGCGATGGCGCCGGCCACTGCGGCCATGGGGCCGACACCGGCGAGAGCGGCGGCAGCGGCCATGCGCCGCGCGACTGGCGGTGCCGCCATGTCGATGGGCAGCGGCTCCAGCTCGGTGAGAAAGCGCGGCTGCGTGGCGATGGTTGCCTCGATGTCGGCGCGGGCCGCTGCGATCGTGCGCTCCGCCAGCTCCATGTAGCGCTGCGCGGCGATCACCGTGGCATGGGTCTCCTGGCAGTGGATCTGACGCCGTGCCAGGTCAGCGTCCATTTTTTTCTCCGGCAATGGCCCCTGCCGGGCAGAGTTGAACGCAGAGGCCGCAGCCCCGGCAGCGTCCCGTATCCGCCGTTACCCGCCACTCGCCGTCTTTGGCGAAGACGCCCGCGCGGCAAATGCCCAGGCACTGGCCGCATGAAAAGCAGCGTTCTGCGTCCCAGGTTATCCGCAGGCCGGCGGGACGGGGGAGGATCTCCGCCGGTCGCCGGTAAAAGAGCTTCAGCCGCTGCTGCGGCGGCTTTATTGCCAGTGGCGCGGACGATCCGCGGGAGGGCAATGCGGCCGCCGGCACGCTAAGAAAGAATTCGCCGCGCTGGATCCAGCGCTTCAGCGCGGCGGCGATGCGGCCGGCCATGCGAAAGCTGGCCAGGGGCGAGGCAGGCACGCGCCGCCTTTGGAGCAGTACTGAACCCGATTTCAGCTGCTCATAGTTGCAGCGGCCTACGACCGGCCGTTGGCGTGAAGGGACGGCGTAGTCGATGATGTCGGTTTCGATATCCCGGTCGCGGATGGCGGTCTTTTGCGCGATGCCGGCATGGAGGACCGGAATGGGGATGCCGATGCCGACATACAGGGAACTGCCGTAGCCGTGAAACAGGGCGGCGCGGAGGAATTCAGCCGACATTTGTTTCAGGTCGCCCTGCACCATCAGGGTGGCGAACTGGGCGCCCGGGTTGTGCTGGGTGCCGGAGCCGGTGATGGTGCCGATGCCGCCGCCCAGGAAGATGCGCGTGCCGATACCGATGGTTTCAAGGTCGGGGTCATTCATCAGGGGCGACATCTCGCCGGCGCCGGAAAAAGTGACGTTGCCGCAGCCGGGCAGCAGCTTGCCCATGTACGTTTGCAGAACGCCATCTCCGGAATTGGCGGCGGCGTTGTAGCGCTGATAGGCGTTGCGTGGATTGCTCATGATCGCCTGGTTCAGGCCGGCCAGGGTGATCTCGGTAAGGATCGCTTTTCTTGGGTAGCATTCGCTGCCACGGGATACGGCGCGCAGCACCACCGGCCTGCCCAGAAGCAGGTCCTCGATGACGTGGGCGCCCGCGTACTCCATGCCCAGGGTCTCTGAGGCTTGAGTGACGCCCAGGTAGGCATCCACTGCGGCCACGCCGGCATAGGCCTCGACGTCGTTGAGCCAGACGCGGGTCATTTTCATCGGCGGCTCGCTGTGGCCGAAATTCAGCCACACCCCCGATGAGCACATGGCTCCGAAGGTTCCGGTGGTGACCACGTCGATCTCCGCTGCCGCCCGCTCGGCGCCCAGTTCCTCCACGATCGCCGGCATCTCGGCGGCCGTGACCACGCGCACGGTTCCATCCAGGATTTTGCGATTGATTTCCTTGATAGTCTTGGACATGATATGCCTCCGTTTTTTAATTTGGGGATTTTAGGGGTTGAGGTTTCCCGAACTCGCGCTTTTAGACCAAAAGCGCTGAGTCCGGGCCGGGCATGATCATGATGTGCGTGAAAAAGTTATTTTTGCACATGGCTATCTGCGGGGAATTCTACAACAATCCCTCCTGCCTGTCAACCCGAGTCAGTTCAAAAAAATCGCTTGGGTTGACGGAATATGCCTGCACCCGTTGAATTTATCGGGAAAGCGTGTTACATGAAATCGGCGCTGAAAATTTCGCTCGCATTTTGTCAGGAGTCATTTATGGCCATGTTCAAGTACGCGTTGGTGCGCACGCCTTGCCGCAACTTGGTGCACGGTCTTTCCTCGGCGGTTCTGGGCAAGCCCGATTATAATAAGGCGTTGGCCCAGCACGCCGCCTACGTTGGCGTCCTGCAGCGTTGCGGCCTGGATGTCACCGTGCTGCCGGCCGATGAAGAATACCCGGACTCGGTGTTCATCGAGGATACCGCCGTGCTGAGTGAAAAAGCCGCCGTCATCACCCGTCCCGGCGCGCCCAGCCGTCTGGGTGAGGAACGCTCGGTGGCCGCAGCCCTGCTGTCTCGCTATCCCCGGCTGGAGGCCATCACCGCTCCGGGAACTTTGGAGGGCGGGGACGTATTCAAAGCCGGAGACCATTTCTTTATCGGCATTTCGGCGCGCACCAACCCGGCAGGGGCCCGACAGCTGGCCATGATTTTGCAAAAGCACGGCTATAAAGCGACCGCCGTTCCCCTGCGCCATGTCCTGCACCTGAAGACGGGCGTGGCCTACCTTGAGAGCAACCGCCTGCTGGCTTGCGGCGAATTCATGGATCACCCGCTGTTGGCCGGTTTCGAGATCGTCCCGGTGCCCGCGGCCGAGGCCTATGCCGCCAATTCCGTCTGGATCAACGGCCGCGTTTTGGTTCCCGCCGGCTTCCCCAAGGCCAGGCAAGCTATCGCAAAGCTGGGATATGAAGCCGTGCCCGTGGATGTATCCGAATTCCGCAAACTGGACGGCGGCGTGAGCTGCCTGTCCCTGCGTTTTTAATTTCTCGTACTGGATGGATATTATTTTATTGAATTCCCGGCGGCGGGCAGTCGTTTCCTGATCTCGGACAAGGGGAGAACATAGACGCCGCGGCCATAAGTGGCCAGGATCATGATCCCGTCGCGGCGGTGAATGAACAGATCGAAAATCGGGACCGTGGGCAGATCACCCTGCAGGGAATGCCAAGAAGCGCCGGCGTCCAGGCTGATGAAAGGGCCGCGGTCGCTGCCCAGGTAAAGGATGCTTTCTTTATCCGGATCTTCAGCCAGCACGTTCAGGGGTTCGGCCGGGAGAGGGTCCGCCAGCGACTCCCAATCCAGGCCAGAATTTTCCGATACGAAGAGGTAAGCCCGCGGATCGTCGTCCCGGCTGCCGTTCATGGCCACATAGACTTTTTCGGCATGGTGGCCGGAGGCCACAATGCGGCTGACCCATTTTTTCGGCAGCGGCTGGCTTATTTTTTGCCAGGGCGACCCGCTTGCGGCCCGCAGCCATACGTTGCCGTCGTCGGTCCCGGCGTACAGCATGCCCGGCTTGAGCCCGGATTCGGCCAGTGCGGTTATGGCGGCGAATGGCGTGTTGCCGGTGATGTTTTGCCGTTCACTGAGGTCGGGAGAGATCTCGGTCCAGGAATCGCCGTTGTCGGAAGTGCGCAACACCTTGTTGGCGCCGAAATAAATTTCCCCCGCCGGCCGCCGGGAAACCAGCAGGGGCGAAAGCCAATTGAAGCGGTAAGGCTCCAGGCTTTGGGGCGATTCAGGCTTGATGGCCGACGGTTTGTTTTTTCCGGCCTCGATGCGGACCAGTGTCCCAAACTGGGCGGCGGCAAAAAGCATCGGCGGCAGGCCGGGTCGCGGTGCGACGAAAGCGCCGTCGCCGCCGAGCAGCATGCGCCATGGCTGTGGGTTGCCGACGCCGTACGTTGCGAGCGGCGCCGCATTGGCGCCTTCGCCTTCGAGTAGCATACGCCCGGGTGGCGCCCCCCCCGTGGCATCCAGGGCGGGCCGGGAGACCAGCACGCCGTTATCCTGGGTGCCGATGAAAATATGCGCCGGGCGTTCATCGTCCGCCGTGACCGTATAGCATTGGCTGATGGAAAGATTGGTGATCTTGCTCCAGTTTTGTCCGCCATCGTCGGAAAGGTTGATGCCGCCGTCGTTGCCCAAGATAAGGCGGCGCGGATTTTTCGGATCAATCCACATTGCGTGGTGGTCGCGGTGGACCAGGGCATCGGCGTAAGGGTGCTGCTCGGCCCCGATCTTTTTATAGGTCCGGCCGCCGTCCGCGGAAACCTGTGCGGATACGCCCAGGATATAAATGCGGTTTTCATCGTCGGGGGCCGCGCGGATCTGGCCGAAATAAAAACCGTAGGTGTAATACATGTCCTCGATATAGTCCTGGTTGACTTTTTGCCAGCTTTGCCCGGCGTCATGGCTGCGGTAAACCTCGGCCCCTACCGTGTTCGGATTCAAACGGCGATCGTTGGCGTCGAAGAGCATCTGGACAATGCGCTGCGGGGTGATGCGCCCGGAACGGACGAAGCTTTTCAAAGCAGCCGGGCTGAAGACCTTCGGGGCCAGGTTTTCTTCCAGGAAAAGGGCCAGGCGTTCGTCGGCAAGGCTGAGAAAGGCTTCCATATCCATTTCTTCCAGTCCGGCCAAGGTCAAGCCGCTTCTTTTTCCCCCGGCCGGCGAGCGGCCCGTGGTTTTGGCTTCCTGGATGTCGAGCAGGGCATAGACCACGGCCGGGTTGGCGGGGCTGACGGCCAGTCCGATGCGGCCGATATGGCGGCTATCGGGAAAGCCGGATCTCAATCTTGCCCAGGTCCTGCCGCCGTCGACAGTTTTGTATATGCCGCTTTCCGGCCCGCTGCCGCTGAAATTCCAGGGCTTTCTTTCCCTCTGCCAGGCGGCGGCGTACAGGATATTCCTGTGGCGCGGATCCATGGCCAGGTCGATGACTCCGGTTTTTTCACTGATGAAAAGTGCCTTTTTCCAGGTTTTGCCGCCGTCCATGGTCTTGAAAACCCCGCGCTCGGCACTGGCGGCATAGAGATTGCCGGCGGCTGCCGCATAAACCGTGTCGGTTTCCTGCGGATCGATCACGATGCGGGCGATGTGCCGGGTCGCGGCCAGCCCCATGTGCTGCCAGCTTGTGCCCCCGTCCGTGCTTTTAAACACGCCGCAGCCGGGAAACGAGTAGGTTTGGGCATTGCTCTCGCCGCTGCCCAGCCAAACCAGGTTTTCATCACGCTGGCTTACGGCGATATCGCCGATCGATGAGGTGGCTTCCCGGTTGAAAAGGGACCGCCAGGTCCGGCCCCGGTCTTCGGTCAGCCACACCCCGCCGGTGGCGGCGGCTGCCAGGAATTTCCCGGGCCGGAGATCGTAAGCTTCGATATCCACCACGCGGCCGCCGCAAAAAGCGGGACCGATGTTTTGCCAGCGCAGGTCACGAAAAGGAGAGTCGCGGCGCAGGGAAAGGGCCCGGGAAAACCCGTACGGGCCGTTCTTTTCCGCGTCGATCCCGGAAAATCCCAGGAACAGCAAGCCCGGCAGAACGAAAAGCAACTTTTTCTTTACTGTCATGATGCACCTGCGAACGGTTGCGGCGGAAAGGCATATTATAGTCGATTGGCAAAAAAAATGCGGCCTGTGCTAAAATATCAGCAATGAAAAAAATAATTTTTCTGGTCCCGGTCTTTTTTTTGCTTGGCAATCTCCCGCTGGCAAGCGAACCGCGGGACGAGTTGAAAGAAAAAGTCGAAGTGGTCAACATCGAAGTGCCGGTGCGGGTTTTCCGCGACGGCATCCCGGTCAGCGGTCTGGGCAAAGATGATTTTCGCCTGAGCGAGGGCAAGGAGCCGCAGACCATCAATGGGTTCTATGTCCGCAAAAAAAAAATGAACGTGCGCCATATCCAACTGCAGGCCGGAAGCACGGCACCGCCATCCCGGTATTTTGTCCTGGTGTTCCGCATCTTCGACTACAATGAGCAGATGGAAAAAGGCGTACGCTATATTTTCGATCAGTTGCTGGGGGAAGACGACAAATTGCTGGTCCTGGTCAATGACCGCACCCTGTTGCTCAACCAGGATATCTGGCAGGTCAAGCGCCGGGAAATATTGGGCCAGCTCCTGAAAGAAGAGGCGCTCAAGGCCCGGCAAAAGCTGGAACAATTCTTTTTTACGGTGCAGAAGGATCTGGATCAGACCAAGCTGCGCATGCTGCTGGAAAGGGACAGCAGCTTCTACGCCCCGCGCATCATCGATTTTCTTGAACGCTATCTGCGAACCTGGGATGAATTCAAAACCAAATACCTGATACCCGATTTGGACAAATTCTATAACTTCGCCCGGCACCTGGAAAGGATCAGCGAAGAAAAGTGGGTGCTCACTTTCTACCAGATCGAGATGTTTCCCAACATGAAAATCAGCGGACCGATCCACCAGCAGATTGAGGATTTGGTCGGCCAGCTGATGGTTGCCCGCAGCGAGGACGCCTTGCACGGCCAGATCATATCCCAGCTCCTGGAACGCATTGACCGCGAATTGAATGTAGCCGACAGCTTCCCGATCGAGGAAGTCAGCAAGATGCTGGTCAAGGTAGATACGACCTATCACTGCTTCATCATGAACGCGCAGCGGGAAAGCCAATCCGAAGACCTGGAGTACAAAAAAGTCGCCAGCGACATCGAGAACTCGCTGCGCGAAATAACCAGACGGTCGGGCGGCGAAGTGATTTTTTCCGGGAATATCGGTTCGGCCTTGCACTCGATCGAGGAAAAAGAGGATGTTTATTATGTGCTGACCTATGAGCCGTCCTATCCGGACCGCAAGGGAAAAGTGAAAATAGAGCTGCCCGGCAATCCGGGCTGCCGGCTGTTTTACGATGACAATATCCGTGCCGACTACATCGGCGAATATTTGCTGAAGAAAAAGTCCGAGGATCCTTCGCTGCTGCTCGAGAGCTTGAGCTTGAAAGGACGGCGTTTGCAAATGAAAATATCTCAGTTCAAAATGATCGAGATGGCAAAAGGAAAAGGCGGACAGCTGAATGTTGCGGTCCGCATCCGCGACGGTCAGAACCAGCAGCTTTATTACCAGAACCGCAATTTCGGCGCCAAGGAGCCCCAGGTGGACCTGGCCATAGATTTTGCCTTTCTCGCGCCGGGCAGGTACCTGTTCGTCGTCGAAGCGCACGATTTGCTGACCGGCAAGACCGCCATGGATATCCTGCAGGCGGATGTGAAGTGAGGCCTGGCCCCGGGGCGAGCGGAAGTCCATGCATAAATTATTTCTCATTTGCCTGGCGGCAATTTTCCTGCTGAACGCCGGGATTGCCGCTGCGAGTCCGCAGGAACTGGTGCAAAAGGAACAGATCGCCGTGGTCAACGTCGAAGTCCCCGTGCGGGTTTTCCTGGATGGGATCCCGCTCGCCGATTTGACGAAAGACGATTTCCGGATTTTTGAGGATAATGAAGAGCAAGCCATCAATGGTTTTTACCAGCGCCGGAAAAAAATGAATGCCCAGCAGGTCAGGCTGGCAGCCGAGCAGAATGCATCGCTGATCCCGCCTCGCTATTTTGTCCTGTGTTTCCGCATCAATGATTTCAACGACCCGCTGCGCCAAGGGATGGACTACTTCTTTCAGCATGTTTTGCGTGAGCAGGATCAATTGCTGGTCCTGGTCAATGAGCGCACGCTTCTCCTGAATCAGGATGTCTGGCAGGTCAAGCGCCGGGAGATCCTGGAACAGGTTTTACGAGAAGAAGCCCTCAAGGCACGCCAGGAACTGGAAGCGTATTCCCTGCGAGTACGGCAGGATATTGACCAGACCCAGCTGCGCGTTTTGGTGGAAAACAGCAGGCAGAACTTTACTATTCCGCTGATCATCCAATTCCTGGAAAACTATTTGAGTATTTGGCAGGAGTTCAAAAAAAAGTATTTGCTTCCCGATCTGGATAAATTCTACAATTTTGCCCGCCACCTGCAAAAGGTCAAGGCCGAAAAATGGGTGCTGAGCTTTTATCAGATCGAGGTTTTCCCGAAAATGAGAATCAGCGGCTCCATTCGCCAGCAAATCGATCGACTTGTAGACGAAATGACCGATAACGGAGGTTCAGCCGAGCAGTTTGCCAAGGTGATCAGCCGCTCGCTGGAAGCGATTGACCGCGCCTTGAATGCAGCCGGTGAATTTCCGGCCGAGCAGATCGGCAAGATGCTGATCCGCGTGGGCACGACCTACCATTGCTTTATCAGCGGCGTGGCGCGCGAAGGGCCGTCCGAGGATTTGGAATATAAAAAGGTGGCCAGCGATTTGGAGAATACGCTGCGCGAGATCACCAAGAGTTCGGGCGGGGAGGTCGTTTTTTCCGGCAATATCGGCTCGGCCTTGCACGCCATCGAAGAGAAAGAAGATGTGTACTATGTGCTGACCTATGAACCAAAAAACAGGGAGCGGACGGGGAAGGTGAGAATTGAGCTCAGCAATCCGCGCTGCCGGCTGTTTTACGATGACCAGGTCCGTTCCGACCATATCGCCGCCTACCTGAAAAAAAAGAAAGACGAGGATCCCACTCTGCAGCTGGACCGGATTTCCCTGGCCGGACGCCGGCTGCAGCTGGAGATATCATCGTTCAAGATGGCGGAAGCCAAGGCCAAGAAAAGTGGACAATTGCGTGTGGCCATCGGTATCCGCGACGAGCAAAACCGGATTCTATACGATCAGAGCCGTTCGCTGGCCGCCAAAGAAGCCAGGATGTCGCTGGCGGTCGATTTTGCTTTTTTGAAGCCGGGAAAGTATTTTTTCCTTGTCGATGTAAGCGATTTGCTCACCGGACGCAGCGCTACGGACATGCTGCAGGCCGAAGTGAGGTGAACGGGTCGGTTCCATGCCCTCCCCAGGGAACGCGCCGGGTCATATTCGCTAATCTCCGGAATGAATCCGGCCTTTTAAATTGTGCGCTCGGGAATCGGTCAACTGTACAAGGTTTGGGAATATTGCTATAATCCAAAATTGAGGAGACGCACGTGATAGACAGGTATGAAGCGGCGGAAATCGCCCGCATATGGAGCGAAGAGAACAAGTTCCGCAGATGGCTGGACGTGGAACTGGCGATCACCGAAACCTGGGCGGAGATGGGCGAAGTGCCCGCGGCGAGCTTGAAGAATATCAGGGAGAATGCCGCGGTTGACCCGGCCCGCATCCTGGAAATTGAAAAAAAAGTAAAACATGACGTCATCGCTTTTCTGACGTCCTTGGAGGAGTCCATTGGCAAGGATTCCGCTTATGTCCACAAGGGCATCACCTCTTATGACGTGGTCGATACCGCATTGTCCATGCTCATCCAGGAATCGCTGGCCATCGTTCTGGAGAAAGTCACGGCCCTGGAAAAGATCCTCCTGGAAAAGGCCTTTGCCTACAAAGACCTGCCGGCCATCGGCCGCACCCATGGCATCCATGCCGAGCCCGTCGCCTTCGGCTGCAGGTTTTTGATCTGGTACGAGGAGATGGCGCGCAACCGCCAGCGGCTGCTCAGGGCCAGGGAGATCACGGCGGTGGGGAAGATTTCCGGTTCGGTGGGGACATACATCCATTTCCCCGCCAGCGGCGAGGAAAAAGCCCTGCAGAAACTGGGGTTGCGGGCCTGCCGGGTTTCTTCGCAGATCATCCAGCGCGACCGCCACGCCGAAGTCCTTTGGGCCCTGGCCATTTTGGGGAGCGGTCTGGAAAAGATCGCCGTGGAAATCCGGCACCTGCAGAAGACCGAAGTGCTCGAGGTCGAAGAGCCTTTCAGCCATGGGCAGAAGGGGTCTTCCTCCATGCCGCACAAGCGCAACCCGGTCCGCTGCGAGCGCATCTCCGGCCTGGCCCGGATCTTGCGCGGCCATGCGGCCGTGGCCCTGGAAAACAACATCCTCTGGCATGAGCGCGACATTTCCCATTCCTCGGCCGAACGGATCATTTTCCCCGATTCCTTTCACCTGGCCGCATTCATGCTCGACGACATGGCCGACATATTGAAAAACCTGGCCGTGTATCCGGAAAACATCCGCCGCAACCTGGAACTGACCCACGAGGTTTGCTTTTCTCAGAAGGTGCTGACCCTGCTGGTGGACAAGGGCCTGGCCCGCCAGCAAGCCTATGAACTGGTGCAGAAGCAGGCGCTGCGATCCTGGCAGGAAAAACGCAGTTTCCGCGAGCTGGTCATGGCCGATCCGGCCATCCGCGCCGCCTGCTCGGCGGCCGAGCTGGAGAAGGCTTTCTCCCTGGCGGAACTGCTGTCGGGAATCGGGGAAATATTCGGGCGCTTCGCCGGGGAAAAATAAAGCCGGCCATGGCCCTGGCAACGATCAATTCCTACCTGGAGCAGATTGACGAACTGGTCAGGCATGCCGACGAATATGACGATCTGCGCTTCCGCCTGCGCCTGGAAGATCTGGTCAAGAAAGGGGGCAGGGACACCGAAAATGCCATTGCCCAGTATATCACCGGCACCTATGTCAGCCTGCCCACCCGGCTGAACCTGGTGCGCATGGCGGGCTACATCCGCAGTACGGCCTTTTTGGTGCCGTTGAACAAAGTCATCGAACTGGGTGAGAACGACCGGCTGCGGGAAGGGGCCATCATCAGCGTCTCCAAGTACAACGATCACCGTGCCCTGGATATCCTGGCCCGGGCCCTGGAAAAAAACAAAAACAAGCGGCTGCAGGAGACGATCACCCAGGCCATCACCCGCATCAAGCACAACAACCCGCTGCTGCTGATGCTGCCCCGGTTTCTGCACGGCAGCAAAAACAGCGATTTTTTTTCCATCACCCTGAAGGTTTTCAAGAAGATACTCAGCCCGGACGACGCCAAGGGCTTTATCTCCTATTTGCAGCACCAAGATCCCCTGGTGGCCGCGGGATCGTTCGAAATCCTGTGCTGCCGGGGGAACGAATCGGTGTTTTTTTTCATCAGTGAATTTTTCCGCGAGCGCAGCCGCGGCTTGATGGGGACCTTGAGCCAGCCGGAGAACGCCGAAGCCCTGTCGAAGCTGATCGCCGCCCTGCATGAATACCTGAATCGCTACCCCGATTTCTTCCCCCAGCTGCGGCCGGACATCACCGCCCTGCGCGGTCGGGCCGGCAGAAGCCTTTGGGGAAGGCTGCTGGTTGCGCTGCTGGACGACCTGGAAAAGGGGGAGGGGGCGCCATGATGACCTTTCTTGCGGCTGGACAAGGAGCCTGAGCATGGCCGTGATCCGACGGATTTTTGTGGAAAAAAAAGCGGGATACGACATCGAAGCACGAACTCTGCTGCTGGACCTTCGTGAAAATCTGGGCATAAAAAGCCTCGCGGGGCTGCGCCTGCTCAACCGTTATGATGTTTCGGGGATCGGCTTCCGGGAAATGGCCCGGGCGCGGCAGGCGATTTTTTCCGAGCCGCCGGTGGATGAAATATACGACGAGGATTTCCCCCTGGCCGACGCGGAAACGGCATTCGCCGTCGAGTACCTGCCCGGCCAGTATGACCAGCGGGCCGATTCCGCCTCCCAGTGCCTGCAGCTGCTCACTCCGGGCAGCCGGCCGCAGGTGGCCTCGGCCAGGGTCTTGGTCCTCAAAGGCAAGCTGCTTGCCGGAGATCTGGAAAAAATCAGGCAATACTGCATCAATCCGGTCGATTCGCGCCAGGCCGCCATGGGCAAGCCACGCTCGCTGGCGCTGCCGGGGGCCCGGCCGGCCCATGTTCCCGTCCTGAAAGGATTCGTTTCCCTCTCCGGGCCGGAATTGCACCGCCTGGGCAGGGAATTGGGATTGGCCATGGACGCGGCCGATCTGCTTCATTGCCAGGCTTATTTCCGCGAGCAGGAGCGGCGCGACCCGACCTTGACCGAGATCCGCCTGCTCGACACCTATTGGTCGGACCACTGCCGCCACTCCACGTTTTTGACCGCCATCACCCGGGTGGACATCCGCGCCGGACGCTGGAACGAGCCCATGCGCCGGGCCTATGAGAATTTCCTGGCAACCCGGAGCCGCGTGGCGACGGCGCAGCGGCAGGGGACCTGCCTGATGGACCTGGCCCTGCTGGCCATGAGGGAACTGCGTGAAAAGGGGCGCCTGGCGGACGTGGAGTTTTCCGAGGAGATCAACGCCTGCAGCATGGCGGCCGATATCGATGCCGACAGCAAGAGCGAAGAGTGGCTGGTCATGTTCAAGAATGAAACCCACAACCATCCCACCGAGATCGAACCGTACGGCGGCGCGGCCACCTGCCTGGGCGGCGCCATCCGCGACCCATTGTCCGGCCGGGCGTTCGTTTACCAGGCCATGCGCGTGACCGGCAGCGGCGATCCCCGCCAGGCCGTGGCCCTTACCCTGCCGGGGAAACTCCCCCAGCGCAAGATCACCATGGAGGCGGCCCAGGGCTTCAGCTCCTACGGCAACCAGGTGGGGCTGGCCACGGGGCAGGTCAGCGAGGTCTATCACCCCGGCTACGTGGCCAAGCGCATGGAGATCGGGGCCGTCATCGGCGCTGCGCCCAGGAAAAACGTCGTGCGCCGGGCGCCGCGGCCCGGGGATGTGGTTTTGCTGGTGGGCGGCCGCACCGGCCGCGACGGCATCGGCGGCGCCACCGGTTCTTCGAAAGCCCACAGCGAATCGTCCCTGCTGACCTGCGGGGCGGAAGTGCAGAAAGGCAATCCGCCCACGGAAAGAAAGCTGCAGCGGCTGTTTCGCGACCCGCGCGCCAGCCGGCTGATCAAGCGCTGCAACGATTTCGGCGCCGGCGGCGTGGCCGTGGCCGTCGGAGAGTTGGCGCCGGGACTGGAGATCGACCTGGACCAGGTGCCCAAGAAATACGCCGGGCTCGACGGCAGCGAGCTCGCCCTGTCCGAATCGCAGGAGCGCATGGCCGTGGTCGTGGCGGCCGCCCAGGCCCGTCGCTTTCAAAAGCTGGCCGCCGGGGAAAACCTCGAAGCGACCGTGATCGCCCGGGTCAGCGCCCGGAAGCGTTTGCAGATGAAGTGGCGCGGCCGGACCATCGTGGATCTCGGCCGCGATTTCCTTGACAGCCACGGCGCCGAACGCCAGGCGGCAGTGGAGGTCGCCTGCCCGGCTGCGGGCGAGGATTTTTTCAAGTCCCTGCCCGTCCCCGGCCTGCCGGCCGCCTGGACGTCCGTGCTGGCCGATCTGAATGTCTGCTCGCAAAAAGGCCTGGGGGAGCGGTTTGACAGCTCCGTCGGCGCGGCCACCGTCCTGTCGCCTTTCGGGGGCAAATACCAGGCCACGCCGGCCGACGTCATGGTCGCCAAGATTCCTCTGCTCGGCGGCGAGACGCGCAGCGGCACGATCATGGGCTTCGGCTTCAACCCCGGGCTGTCCGCTTGGAGCCCTTTTCACGGCGGCCTGTACGCCGTGATCGAAGCCGTGTCCCGGGTGGCGGCCGCCGGCGGCGATTGCCGCCGCATGCGCCTGAGCCTGCAGGAATATTTCCCCAAGCCCGGCCGCGATCCGCGCCGCTGGGGCCTGCCGTTTGCCGCCCTGCTGGGCGCCTTCACCGCCCAGCAGCGGTTGGAAATACCCGCCATCGGCGGCAAGGACAGCATGTCGGGCTCTTTCCATGACCTGGACGTGCCGCCGACCCTGGTCGCCTTCGCCGTGACGACCGTGGACGTGCGGCGGGTGGTATCTCCGGAATTCAAGCGGGCGCGCAGCCGGGTGCTGCTGCTGTCTTTGCCCCGGGACGAGTGGGAAATGCCCGATTTCACGGTTTTGCAAAAGAATTGTGCCCGGGTGCATGGGTTGATCCAAAAGGGGAAGATCCTGGCCGCCCAGTCGCTGCACGGCGGCGGCCTGGTCGAGGCGGTCAGCAAGATGTGCTTCGGCAACCGGGTGGGCATGGCCTTCGCCGAGACGATGACTCATGACGAATTGTTTACCCCGGCCATCGGCTCGCTGGTCCTGGAGGTCCCGGCCGGCGAAGATGTTGAAAAGCTGTTTTCCGGGCTGGTTTACCGTGATCTGGGAAGAACGCTGCCCCGGGCGGCGATCCATGTCAACGGCCTGGAACTCTCCGTTCCATCTTTGCAGGAGCAATGGGAAAAGCCCCTGGAAGACGTTTTCCCCACCCGGGTCGCTTCGCGAAATAGCACGCCGGCCTCCGATCCGGGATACGCCCGGCCGTTGTCTCCGGAGCGGGCCGGAAAAAGGCAGGGGCGGTCCATGGCCCGGCCGCGGGCGCTGATCACGGTGTTTCCCGGAACCAACAACGAATATGACGTGGCCCGGGCCTTCGCCAAGGCCGGAGGCAAGCCCGAGACATTTGTTTTCCGCAACCTCAGCGCCGCCGATATCGAGGCTGCGAGCGTCGAACTGGCGAGGCGGATCCGCAGCTCGCAGATCCTGGTCATCCCCGGCGGCTTCAGCGCCGGCGACGAGCCCGACGGCTCGGGCAAATTCATCGCCGCGGCCTTCCGCCATCCCCGCCTGCGCGACGCGGTCCACGATTTGGTCGGCAAAAGGGACGGCTTGATCCTGGGTATCTGCAACGGCTTCCAGGCCCTGCTCAAGCTGGGGCTGCTGCCGCACGGCGAAATCCGCGACCTGACGCCCGACTCGCCCACCCTCACCTTCAACCTCATCGGCCGCCTGGTGTCGCGCCCCATCCGCACCAAGGTGGTCTCGACCTTGTCGCCATGGTTCAGCCAGTGCCGGGCCGGCGACATCCATACCATCCCGGTGGCGCACGGCGAAGGTCGCTTCGTGGCGCCGGCGGCGACCATCGAGCTTCTCTTCTCCATCGGCCAGGTGGCCACGCAGTACGTCGACTTCGAAGGCAAACCCAGCGCCGATTCCTTCTTCAACCCCAACGGCTCCATGCTGGCCATTGAGGGCATCACCAGCCCCGACGGCCGCATCCTGGGCAAGATGGGCCACAGCGACCGCATCAGCGACCACGTCCTGCAGAACATCCCCGGCGACAAGGACCAGAAGCTGTTCGCCTCCGGAGTGAGATATTTCAAATAATTGTTCACGTTTCGGATAGAGGTAGGGGCGGGGTATTCCCGCCCTAAGGATTTGGTTATCCAGGAATACCGGAGACATTGGGATGGGTCATGAAAACATGAATTTGTTTGCCTATATGCCAACATGAGATAATCACGCTTTATGTATCCTGAGAATTCAAATATGCCTGGGAGGAACATGAAATGACGCGCGTGATTGTTTTTGTCATAGCTTCAATTCTCATCATTTATATTTCCAGGAAATCTGTTTTGCATCCTGGCGCGCACGGGTTCTACCGCTTCTTTGCCTGGGAGTGCATGCTGGCCCTGGCGATGATCAATGTTTCCTATTGGTTCAGAGAGCCGCTTTCGTTGCAACAGATTGCTTCATGGTTTTTGCTTTGCATTTCATTGTTCCTGGTGGCGTCTGGCGTGCTTTTGCTGAAGAAGATAGGCAAGCCGAACCGGGAGCGGGTCGATGACAAGCTGATCGCCTTTGAAAAAACGTCCACCCTGGTCACGATCGGAGTGTATAAATATATCCGTCATCCGCTTTATTCATCCCTGCTGTTCCTGGCCTGGGGAATTTTTCTCAAATACCTTTCCTGGCCCGGCTTGCTGTTGGTTTTATCCTCTGCGCTTTTCCTGTTCCTCACGGCCATGCGGGACGAGGCCGAGTGCCTGGAGCATTTCGGCGACGCATATCATGGCTACATGCGGGGAACCAAAAGGTTTATTCCATTTTTGTTCTAATATATAATCAAATGGGCCAGATAAAATGTAGCAAATATAGCCATAAATAATGCGATTGGTGATGCTGCGGGAATGGAGATGTGTTGGATGTTGGGAGAAATGCAGTCCGAGCAAATGATCTAGGGAGTATAAAAATGAAAATAGCGAATAATTGTTTTGCCATAACCGGACTGTATTGCGTGACGCCCCATAGTGTGAACGCGGGATTTATTGTCGGGGATAAAAAAACGCTTGTAATTGATTCCGGAAGCAGTTATATTTCGGCCCGAACTGTTTACGGGTATGCAAAAACAGCAAAGCCAGGCAATGAAATGATGGTGATCAATACGGAAAAGCATTTGGACCATATCGGCGGCAACGGTTTCTTTCGAGAAAATAATGTTGACATATTCGGGCATTATTTAGTAAACAGGAAGCAGGAAGATTTGGAAAATTGGATCGTTGAAATCAACAGGGGAATCCCGGAGGAAATGAGAAGGCATGCCAATGAGGGAGCGATTGCGTTTGAAAAAACAGAAATAGTGAATCCGAATTGCAAGTTGGAAAAAGAAGTTGATTTTGACTTGGGAGGAACTACAGCGAAGGTCCTGATGACAACCGGGCATACGGATACGAATATTTCGATTTACTGTGAGCAAGACAAGGTTCTCTACTGCGGGGATTGCGTCTTGCAAGGGTATTTGCCGAATATAGAAGAGGGCAATATTAAAATGTTGAATTCATGGATGAAATCTTTAGAGAAAATAGCGGAATTGAAAGTCGACATTCTTGTTCCGGGCCATGGAGATATAATTTACAAAAAAGACATAATGAAAGAGAACCAACGGATGAGAAAGATCTTAACCGATAAAATCAAAGTGACAAGCAAAAGGAATGATTAAAAGGCCATGGCAAAGGTGAGCGTGCAAGATCCGCGGCCGGGGTGGAAGCGGATGTCTGCCGTGCGCCGCCTGGCACGTCCGCATGCACGCCCTGCCCCGCTGTCAAAGCCAGCCTTGTGGGACATCCGTTGATTAAAGAGGAAAAATGATTTTGGCCGCGGCACAAACCAAGCCCAAACAGGGGGACATTTCCGGAAATTTGATCGACCACTATCGGCTGTGCGAAATGGCTCATGCCGAAGGCGCGAACCTGCTTGTATTTCCGGAAATGTCGATCAGCGGTTACGAACGTGAAAAGGCGTGCGAGCTGTCGTTTAGCAAAAACGATTCCCGCCTTGATGAATTAAGAAAACTGGCGGGCGATCACAAGCTGATCATTGTGGCCGGGGCGCCGATCATGCTGAATTCCGGCCTGCATATCGGTTCATTTATTCTTTATCCCGACGGTTCTGTTTCGATTTACGCCAAACAATTCCTGCATTCGGGCGAAGAGAAATTTTTCAAATCGTCATTTGACTATAATCCGTCAATCGAGCTTGACGGCGAAAAGATTTCCCTGGCGATTTGCGCCGATATTGACATTCCCCTGCATCCGGAAAATGCCTGGAAAAACCGGAGCACGACTTATATGGCGAGCATCTTTTATACTCCCAAGGGTATCGCAACGGCTCACGATTTGCTGCGCGGCTATGCCATGAAATATTCAATGAATGTTTTGCTGGCAAACTATTGCGGGAAATCATGGGGCCTTGAGGCCGGTGGCAAAACCGCATTCTGGACAAGTCAAGGTGATTTGATCGCAGCATTGGATGGTTCGTGCTCAGGCTTGCTTGTCGTCGAAAAAAACAATGGGGTTTGGACTGGAAAAACAATCATACATCCTTGCGAGGAATAAAATAAAACGGTTGGAATCACGTTGGATTTGGGGCGGTCTCGATATTGGGATCTTGAAGATCGGTTGCCTGATAATTTTAACTCCTATATTTATTGTTGACAAAACGGGAATTCGATATTATAATAATCAGCAATATCAGATTAAACTGATTAATCAGTTAATGGAGAAGCGCCGATGACCAAGAAAAAGGAAGGCGGAACGGGCGGCAGCTGCTGCCAGGTGACGTCGCTGGTGAGCGTGGACGAGCGCGGGCAGATGATCCTGCCCAAGGAGATCCGCGAACGGGCGGGCATCCAGGCGGGCGACAAGCTGGCCCTGGTCGCCTGGGAAAAGGACGGTGTGTTCTGCTGCCTGACCCTGATCAAGGCCGACGAACTCGCCGGCCTGGTCAAGGACAAGCTGGGTCCGGTAATGGCCGGCCTGGTCCAGGGGTAGCTTCCGGCCGCCGGCCGAGTCGGATCGGGCATCATGAAAAAAGTGGAAATAAACAGGAGGTTGCCAACATGAAAAAGGACATACAAAGGGAAGTCAAGAAGAAGTACGGCCAGATCGCCGAATCGTCGGGCTCATGCTGCGGATCCGCCAAGGCGGGCTGCTGCGGAGCGGTCCCAACTGCCGAAGAACTGAGCACTGGGGTCGGCTACTCGATTAAAGAGCTGGCTTCGATCCCTGAGGGGGCCAACCTGGGCCTGGGCTGCGGCAACCCCGTGGCCCTGGCATCGTTGAACGCCGGCGAGACGGTGCTCGACCTGGGCTCGGGCGGCGGCATCGACTGCTTTCTGGCCGCCCGCAAGGTGGGGCCGCAGGGGCGGGTGATCGGCGTGGACATGACCGAGGAGATGATCCGCCTGGCCCGCGAGAACGCCGAAAAGAGCGGCCTGAAGAACGTCGAGTTCCGCCAGGGCGAGATCGAGAACCTGCCGCTGGAGGACGGCACGGTCGATGCCGTCATCTCCAACTGCGTCATCAACCTCTCCCCCGACAAGGAGCGGGTCTTCCGCGAAGTCTATCGCGTGCTGAGGCCCGGCGGCCGCATGATGGTCTCCGACATCGTGCTCGACGGCGAGCTCCCCGAGCGGGTGAAGGAATCGGTCGCCGCCTACACCGGCTGCATCGGCGGCGCCCTGAAGCGCGCTGACTACCTGGACGCCATCGGCAAGGCCGGGTTTGGCCAGGTGGAGATCGTCGCCGAGGATCGCGTCCCGGTCGACCTGTGGGCCGACTTCCCCGAGGAAGCGAAGACATTGTCGCGCGAGGAGATCAAGGCGGCGCTCGGCGCTATCGCCAGCATCAAGGTCGCGGCGAAAAAGTAAGGAGTGCCGCCGCCGGTCCATTCTGCTATAATGACCGGAAAAGATAATTCACTGCTCAATGGTCCCGATGATGAAAAGGAGGATGCATGTCCGTGAATGAAACGATGCGAGCGGGTGAAGATCTGGATCCGCAGGCCAAGTGGCGCAGGGTCTATTTCTGGGGAGGCGCGGCCACAGTAGTGGCGTTGGTGCTTCTGGTGCTGGATATCGCCATCAGCAACATGTTGGGCGGCGACATTTCCAGGATCCCGGCGACCGCAGCGGGACGCCTGCAGCAGTTCAACGAGAACTGGCTGCTTGGGCTCTATAACCATGATCTGCTGAACCTGGTCGTCCAGATCGTTTTATTGCCGGTTTATTGGGCGCTATATGCTGCCCTGCGCAAGGCGAACCGCTCCTGGGCCGGCCTGGCGCTGATATTTTTCATCGCTGGCACCACGCTGTTCATCGCCGGCAACGCCGCCTTGCCCATGCTCGACCTCAGCCACAAGTACGCCGCAGCGGCTGCCGCGGACAAACCGATGATAGCCGCCGCGGGCGAGGCCCTGCTGGCCAGGGGAGCGCACGGCAGCGCCGGTGCCCTGCTGGCCTTCTTGCTGCCGACCTTTGCCGGCCTGATGATGTCCTGGGCGATGTTCCCGGAAAAGGTCTTCAGCAAGGCGACCGCGGTTCTCGGCATCGCCGGCAACCTGCTCCTCCTCGTCTATTTCGTCCTGGTCACCTTCATCGCCGGCGCGGACAAATTCGCCGTGGCGCTGGCCATGCCCGGCGGGCTGCTGGCCATGGCCTGGATGGCCCTGTTTGCGCTGCGGCTTTTCCGCCTGGCCGCAGAGAAAAAATGAGCACGGAAAAGAAGCACAGCATTTGCCCGGTCGAGCGGGCGGGAGCGTTGGATTTCAATATTCGCAAGCTGGTCCAGAATCCGAGAAAAATGCTGCGACCCTACGTCAATGAAGGGATGACCGTCCTGGACCTGGGCTGCGGGCCGGGTTTTTTTACCATGGAAATGGCCCGGCGGGTCGGCAAAACGGGCACGGTGATCGCGGCCGACCTGCAGGAAGGGATGCTCGCCATCGTAAGGAAAAAAACCCAAGATAGCGCCATGGCCGATGTCGTCAAACTCCATTTGTGCCGGCCCGAAGGGATCGGGTTGACGGAAAAGTGCGATTTTATCCTGGTTTTCTATATGCTGCATGAAGTGCCCGAGCAATTGAATTTATTTAATGAAATCAGGGCGCTGCTGAAGCCGCAGGGCAAGGTTCTGATCGTCGAGCCGAAATGGCATGTTTCGCAAAGCGAGTTCCTGGAGTCGATCCGCAAGATGAAGCAAGCCGGCCTCGCGGTTCTGGAAGAACCCGGGATCCGTTTCAGCCGGGCGGTCGTGGTATGGAACCCGGACGCGGGCAATGGGGCCGCCAAAAAAAATTAAGTAAAAATTAACGATATGGGTTTATTCCTGCGCGATATAGTATATAATATTGCCCGATAACTTCGTTGCGATTCAGTCACTTCAAATAGTTGTAAGGTTAAGAGCGGCGCCCGTGTTATAAGCACCGGCCGTGGTTGACTTCAGGAGGCGTGATGAAAGGCAAGTGCATGGATATTGAACATTTGCTGGAATGGCTGAAGAAGTACGGCTTGACCGAGCTGACGGTCAAGGATGGGAAATTCCAGGTCACGCTGAAGAAGGAATCTCAGGTGGCCTCGTTCCCCCGCCAGCCGCTTTTGGGCATTGACGAAGCCGTCGCTCCCATCGCCCCGGCCCGGGAAAATGAGACGACCATTGCCCCGGCGGCTGTTCCGGAGGAGGCTGGTTTACACGAGGTGAAGGCACCGCTGGTCGGAACCTTCTACCGGTCGCCGGCGCCCGACGCTGAACCTTTCGTTGAGGAAGGGGACCGCGTTGAGGTCAACGACAAGTTGTGCATCGTAGAGGCCATGAAGATCATGAATGAGATCGAGAGCCCCGTGCGCGGCGTCGTGCGTGAAGTTTGTGCCAAGAACAAGACCACCGTGGAATTCGGCCAGGTCCTTTTTCGCATCGAGGAGCAGGAATAGCGGCATGATCCGCAAGCTTCTGATCGCCAACCGAGGGGAGATCGCCGTGCGGATCATCCGCGCTGCCCATGAGCTGGGAATGAAAGCCGTCGCCGTCTTTTCCGAGGCTGACCGCGACGCCCTCTTTGTTCGCTATGCCGACCAGGCGGTCTGCATCGGACCGCCCCCCCTTTCCGAGAGTTACCTTTTTTATCAGAACATCCTGGCGGCGGCCAAGTCCACCAGTGCCGACGCCATCCATCCCGGATACGGCTTCCTTTCGGAAAACGCCCTTTTTGCCGAAGCCTGCCGCGCCGTCAATGTCATTTTCATCGGCCCCAATCCGCAGGCAATTCGCAAGATGGGAGACAAGGCCACGGCCAAGAGACTGATGAAGGACGCCGGCGTGCCGACCGTGCCCGGTTCGGATGGAGTGCTCGAGTCGGCGGCCGTTGCCCGGGCGCTGGCCGACGAGATCGGTTACCCGGTGGTGATCAAAGCGACGGCTGGAGGCGGCGGCCGCGGCATGCGGATCGTCAACGAGAAAAAGGAGTTAGAGAATGCGTTCAGCGCTGCGGTCAACGAAGCCAGGCAGGCGTTCGGCGAGGCCGGCGTCTACCTGGAAAAATTCATCCGCGACCCCAAGCACATCGAGATCCAGGTCTTGGGGGACAAGCACGGCCAGGCAGTGCACCTGTTCGAGCGTGACTGCTCGATCCAGCGGCGCTACCAGAAGCTTTTAGAGGAGGCCCCGTCTCCCGTGCTTGATGAATCCACGCGCGAGGCCATGGGGCGGATCGCCGTGGCGGCGGCCCGGTCGGTGCGCTACGACTCGGTCGGCACCATCGAATTCATCTACGATGGCCGGACCAACCAGTACTATTTTATCGAGATGAACACGCGCATCCAGGTGGAGCACCCGATCACTGAGATGATCACCGGCGTGGACCTGGTCAAAAGCCAGATCATGGTGGCCGCCGGCGACAAGCTGCCCCTGGGCCAGCCGGAGATCCGCAAGACGGGACACGCCATCGAGTGCCGCATCAATGCCGAGGATCCGCAAAAGGGATTCCTGCCGCAGACCGGGACGCTGCGTCAGTACATCGTCCCCGGCGGCCCCGGCGTGCGCGTCGACGCCGGGGTCTATCCCGGCTATGCCATCCCGCCTTTCTACGATTCGCTGATCGCCAAGCTGGTGGTCTGGGGCGAAACGCGCAAGGAAGCCATCGCCAGGATGAAGCGGGCATTGGGAGAATTCATCATCGAGGGAGTGGCGACCACCATTCCTTTCCACCAAAAGATCATCCAGCACCCGGAGTTTCACAGCGGTATGTACACGACCGATCTGATCAGAAAAATCACGGCCGCCGATGGAGAAGGCGTATGCTGACCCGGCTGTTTGTCCAATGCCCGCAGTGCCAAACCACCCATTTCATCTCGTTCTTCAAGAGCGCCGACTATGTCTGTTCGCGCTGCGGCCACCACTCCCGGCTTGATCCTCCCCGCTGGATCAAGCAGCTTTGCAACCGGGGGACGTTCCGCTCCCTGTTCGCCAACCTGAAGAGCCTGGATCCGTTGGGGTTCCCCCAGTACCGGGAGAAGCTCGACGTGGCGGAGCGGACGGCGAGCGGCTGGGAAGCGGTGGTTACCGGCACCGCCGAGATCGGCGACATGCCGGTGGCCCTGGCGGTCATGGATCCCGGCTTCATCATGGCGTCGATGGGATCGGTGGTCGGGGAGAAGATCGCCCGGCTGCTGGAGTACGCAGCTGACCGGGGTTTGCCGGTGGTGATGGTCATCTGCTCGGGCGGAGCGCGCATGCAGGAAGGCATTCTCTCCCTGATGCAGATGGCCAAGACGGCTGCGGCCGTCCGCCGGCTGCACGGCAAGCGCCAGCCGCTGATCACCGTCCTCACCGATCCCACCACCGGCGGCGTCACCGCCTCCTTTGCCATGCTCGGCGACGTCAGCATCGCAGAGACCGGAGCGCTGATCGGCTTTGCCGGCCCGCGCGTGATCCAGCAAACCATAGGCCAGAAACTCCCCCCGGGCTTCCAAACCGCCGAGTTCCTACTGGAAAAGGGCATGCTGGACATTGTTGTGCCGCGCAAGAACCTGCGCGCCACCCTGGTCACCATCCTTAAAATACACCGGACCCGGCCCTATCCCGTCCGCCGGCGCGGGGACGAGTGAACGCCCCGGCCGCGCTGGTAGCCGTCCGTCCGGCAAAGGAGATGAACTGGTCATGAAACCCGCCATTGACGTCGTCAGGCTGGCCCGGCACCCCAAGCGTCCGACCAGCCGGGATTTCATCGAGTACCTGGTGCGCGACTTCGTGGAATTGCACGGCGACCGCCGTTTCGCCGACGACCCGGCCATCATTGGCGGCATCGGCTTCTTCGATTCTATTCCGGTGACCATCCTGGGACACCAGAAGGGACGCAACGTCAAGGAGAACATCCGCCGCCACTTCGGCATGGCCCACCCCGAGGGCTATCGCAAGGCCCTGCGTTTGATGAAGCAGGCCGAGCGTTTCGGCCGGCCGGTGATCACCCTGATCGATACTCCCGGCGCCTACCCCGGCATCGGCGCCGAGGAGCGCGGCCAGGCCGAAGCCATCGCCACGAACCTGTACGAGATGTCCGGGCTGCGGGTTCCGATCGTTGCGCTGGTGACGGGAGAAGGGGGCTCGGGCGGCGCCCTGGGCATCGGCGTGGCCGACCGCGTCTACATGCTGGCCAATGCCATCTACTCGGTCATCTCCCCGGAAGGTTGCGCCTCCATCCTCTGGAAGGACGCCGGTAAAGCCCCGGCTGCGGCCGAAGCCCTGCGCCTGCGCGCCGTCGACCTGAAAGAGCTGGGAGTAATAGACGGCATCGTCGCCGAGCCCGGCGAGGGGGCGCACGAGCATCCGGGCGAAACCATGAGCCACGTCCGCAAGGCGATCGCCGCAGCCTTGCAAGAACTGCTGGTTCTGGACGCGGAGACCCTGGTGCAGCGCCGTTATGACAAATTCCGCCGCCTGGGCGCGTTTACCCTGGACGACGGCTTCAGCGAGCTGATCTAGAGGCCGAACGCTTTTGCCCTGCCCGGCAGGCCGCGCCCGCAGCCGCTTATCGGTTCTCGGCGGCCTTTTTCGCGCGCAGATCTTCCAGGAGCTTTTCCTCGATCGACTTGGGCAGGGGCGAATACTGTAAAAATTCGATGGAGTGGCTGGCCCGGCCGCTGGAAACGGTGCGCAGCACCGAAGCGTAGCCGAACATCTCCATGAGCGGGATGCTGCCGTTGATCTTCTGCGAGCCCTTGCGGAAACGGCGCATGCTGTCGATGCGGCCGCGGCGGCGGTTGATGTCGCCGATGATCTCGCCCATATACTCGTCGGGGGTATTGACCTCGATCTTCATGATCGGTTCCAGCACGTGCGGTGCCGCTTTTTTTATGGCTTCCTTGATGGCCAGCTGGGCGCAGGTCTTGAAGGCCTGCTCGCTGGAGTCCACGGCGTGGAAGCTGCCGTCGAGCAGGACGAATTTGACATCCACCATGGGGTAGCCGGAGTAAGGGCCCTTTTCCATGGAGGCGCGGAAGCCCTTTTCGATGGCCGGGATGAACTCCTTGGGGATGTTGCCGCCCTTGATGTGGTTCAGGAACTCCAACCCCAAGCCGGGATTGGGCTCGATGCGCATTTCGATGTGGGCGAACTGGCCCTTGCCGCCGGTCTGCTTCTTGAACTTGTAGTTGCTTTCGGCTTCCTGGGTGATGGCTTCGCGGAAGGCCACGGCCGGCTTGCCGACCTGGACGTCGACGCGGTGCTCGGTTTTCAGGCGGTCGACGATGATCTCCAGGTGCAGCTCGCCCATGCCCGAGATCACGGTCTCCTCGGTTTCGTCGTCGAAATGCACCTTGAAGGACGGGTCTTCCAGGGACAGCTTGTGCAGGGCCGCCGACAGCTTGTCGCGTTCCTTGGCCGACGGCGGCTCGATCTTCAGGTCGATGACCGTCTCCGGGTAATGGATGTTCTCCAGCAGCATCGGCTCCTTTTCGCTGCACAGGGTGTCGCCGGTGGTGGTGAACTTGGTGCCGATCAGGGCGGCGATGTCGCCGGCGCCCACCGACTCGATCTCGACGCGGCTGTCGGCGTGAATGCGCAGGATGCGGCCGATGCGTTCGCGCTTGTCCTTGACCGGGTTATAGATGTAGCTCCCGGCCGGCAGCTCCCCCGAGTAGACGCGGATGAAGGTCTGCTGGCCGACGAAGGCGTCGTTGATGATCTTGAAGGCCAGGGCGGCGAAAGGCTCCTTGCCCGACGGCTTGCGCGAGATCGCCTTGCCGGCGTCGTGGATATCGCAGCCCACGGCGATGCCGCGGTCGATGGGCGAGGGCAGGTAATCCACCACCGCGTCGAGCAGCAGGCGCACGCCCTTGTTCTTGAATGATGAGCCGCAGA
>JADFDP010000149.1 GCA_018262835.1 Candidatus Aminicenantota bacterium | reverse complement strand
GCTTTTTACCGGAAGAAATACGTCCCGGAAAACATGCTGCTGTCCGCCGCCGGCAATATCCGCCACCGGGAACTGGTCGCGCTGGCCGGCGATTTTTTCCAGTCTTTTCCGGCCCGCGCCCCGCAGCGATTCGAATTTCCCCGCGCGCGCTTCCAGCCGCGGCGGTTTCATAAAATAAACAAGACCCTGAATCAGTGCTACGTGCTGGCAGCCCTGGACAGCATTTCCCTGGTTTCTCCCCGGCGGCATTCCATCATGATCATGAACGACATCCTGGGCGGAGGAATGAGCTCGCGGCTTTTTCAAAGCATAAGGGAAGAAAAAGGCCTGGCCTACACGGTCAGCTCCTTCATCGATTCCTACCTGGAATGCGGCATCCAGCTCATTTATGCCGTCATTGAACCCGACAAGGTCAGCGCCTACCTGGAAGCAGTGCACGGCGAAATCGGGCGCTTAAGAAAAAATGGCATCCGCCGCGACGAACTGGAGAGGGCCAAGGACCACATCAAGTCATCCATCATTCTCAGCCTGGAAAACAACGTGGCCAAGATGCGCTTCAACACCAGCCAGGAGCTGTATTTCAGCAGGGAACAAAAAGTCGCCGGCATCATTGCCGAGATCAATGCCACGACCGGCCGCGATATCAATGGTTTCTGCCGGAAATACCTTGATCTGGAGCAAGCGGCGCTGCTCACCTACGGCCACTGCCGCAAAGCTCCGGACTGGAAAATCAAAAAAACGATCCGGCCGGCGCCGGTCGGCGATTGAATCATAAATCCTGGCCGTTTTTATTGACATGGTCGGGAAAGTATGCTATAAAATTGAACTTGTCTGCGAAACAGGGATAAGGTTAAAAATGATAATAAACGTCAATAAAATCTCCGATACGGGCTATGCACTGAACGACACCATTGAAATCGACAGCGCCCATTTGCTCGAGGACGAAAGCTTTTTTCTCGAAGGGATCGACTACCAGATATTTTTCAAGCGCCAGAACCAGCGCATCCAGGCCCAGGGCAAGATCAAGACGGCCGTTTCCCTGGTTTGCGTGCGCTGCCTGGAGCAGTTTGAAATGAAGATCAATTCCCGATTCGATATCATCCTTTTCCCCAGTGAAATGGTCGATCAACGCAGCACCGCCCTGGATGAAGAGGATTTGGAATACATTTTTTTCGAAAACGACCAGATCGACCTGGAAAAGATACTGATCGAGCAGGTTAATTTGTTCGTTCCCTTCAAGCCGGTCTGCAAAGCCGAATGCAAGGGGATCTGCCCCAGCTGCGGCGCCAACCTGAACCACAGTTCCTGCCCGTGCGAACAGAATAAAAACGAAATAAAATTCTTGTTTGAAAAAGTAAAGAGGTGACCCATGGCCCAGCCCAAAAGAAGGCATTCCCATTCCAGAAAAAATAAAAGAAGAGCCCACGACGCCCTGAAAGTGGAAGGATTGTCCATCTGCCCCAAGTGCAGCGAACCCAAGCTCCCCCACCACCTGTGCGGCAACTGCGGCTATTACCAGGGCAAGCAGATCGTCAAGGGCAGCGAAGCTTGATTGGAATGGAACCTGTCAAGATTGCCGTTGACGCCATGGGCGGCGATCATGCTCCCGGCATCGTCATCGAAGGAGTGGTAGATTACATCCGCGAGAACGGCCAGGATGACAATTACCAGATCATCCTGGTCGGCAAGGAAAAAGAGATCCACAAGGAACTGAAAAAATACAAGAATTTCCGCCGTGACCGGCTGGAGATCGTCGATGCCCTGGAAGAGATCTCCATGAAGGAACATTTTCTTTCCTATTGGCGGAAACGCCATGAAACCTCGATCAAGAAAGCCATCGACCTGATCAAGGACAGCAAAGCCATGGCCATGGTCTCTGCCGGCAATACCGGCGCCGTCATGGCCCTGGCCAAGAACGTGCTGGGCTCCATGAAGAACGTCGACCGCCCGGCCCTGGCCATTATGCTGCCCACGCTCAAAGGCAGTTCCCTTTTGCTCGACGTCGGCGCCAACACCGATTCCAAGCCCCACAACCTGGTCGAATTTGCCATGATGGGCAAGATCTACCTGGAGAACATCTACGGCATCAAGGATCCACGCATCGCCCTGATGAACATCGGCGAAGAGGAGGTCAAAGGCAACGAGCTTACCAAGACCACCCACAACCTGCTCAAGCAATTGGACATCAATTTCATCGGCAACGTCGAAGGCCGTGACGTCTACATTGGCGAAGCCGACCTGATCGTCACCGACGGCTTCACCGGCAACGTCACCCTAAAGGTTTCCGAGGGCGTGGTGGAAGTTATGCTTTCCATGCTGAAGCGGGAGATCATGTCCAACATTTTCTCCAAGATCGGCTTTTTCTTCCTGAAACACTCGCTAAGGCGCATCAAGAAGAAACTCGATTACGCCGAATACGGCGGCGCCCTGCTGCTGGGAGTCAACGGCATCGTCATCATCGGCCATGGCGGCTCCAACGCCAAGGCCATCAAGAACGCCATCTATCTCAGCTACAAATTTGTTTCCGAAAAGGTATTGGAAAAAATATCGAAGGAAATCGGAAAAATGCAGGAAACCATGAAGGAACTGAAATATGTCTGACGCAACTCTGAGCGCAATCATCACCGGCGGGGCGCGCGGCATCGGCAAAGCCATTGCCCAGCGCCTGGCCCGGGAGGGGATGAACATCGTCATTTCCGACATTATGGGCGAGGAAGCCGTCAAAACCGCCCGCGAGATTGAAAAAACCGGCGTCCGCACCCTGGCCGTCACGACCGATGTTTCCAAGAGCCTGGACGCCGAGGCGCTGGTCAAGCAGACCCTGGCCACCTTCGGCTCCGTCGATATCCTGGTCAACAATGCCGGCATCACCCGCGACAATCTTTCCATCCGCATGGGTGAAAGCGATTGGGACCTGGTCATGAGCATCAACCTCAAGGGGACGTTCCTCTGCTCCCAGTTCGCCGCCAAGGAGATGATGAAAAAGCGTTTCGGCCGCATCGTCAACCTGGCCTCGGTCAGCGGCATTCTGGGCACCGCGGGCCAGGCCAACTACGCCGCTTCCAAGGCCGGGATCATCGCCTTAAGCAAATCCATGGCCCGCGAGCTGGGTGGCCGCAACATCACGGTCAATGCCGTGGCCCCGGGCTTCATCCTGACCGAAATGACCGAAAAGCTCCCTGAAAATGTCAAAGAGGCCTACATTGCGCAAATCGCGCTCAAAAGAGCAGGCACACCGGAAGATGTGGCTGAGGCCGTCTATTTTCTGGCATCGCCTGCCGCTCAATATATAACCGGAACGGTATTAAAC
>JADFDP010000148.1 GCA_018262835.1 Candidatus Aminicenantota bacterium | reverse complement strand
TATGATGGGCAGCAAGCTCAAAGTGAACAGCCAGGTGGTGGAGATCACGCAAAAACCCGCTCCCGCTGGCATTTACGCTGTTCCCGCCGGTTACAGCAAAAAAGACAACCTTTCCCTGGAGGACATGCGCGGCGGCAAATAAGCTGAATTGATTGTTTGGCATCAGAGGGCGGCCGGAAAGCCGCCCTTTTTTTTAGTTCCCGATGCTGTTCAGGACCTTTTTCAAGGCATAGATGACATCGGCGGGCAAGACGGGCTGGGTGGGGTTGAAATTGTTCGTGGGGTCCAGGTGCAGGATCTGGGAATTGACCAGGAAGGTGATGGCATCGTAGTTTTTATGCAGCGGCGAGAGATCCGCTCCCGTGGACGCTTTTGCCAACGGCGTAAAGTGCAACGGGTGCCCGTTTTTTTCCAGATAAGCGACCAGGGAGTTGAGGATCACTGCGAAGGTGGCCCGATCGGGAGTAGAAAAACGGTCGAAGGTGTGGTCGGGCCGGGTGCCCATGATGCCGCTGGTGCAGATTTTGATGATGTAATCCCTGGCGAAAGAGCCGTCGATGTCGGTGATGATCTCCGGAACCCGGTCCATCTGGATGAACGGCTCGAAATAGTAGCCGATCAGGGCCGCCAGCTCCTCGCGGTTGATCTCGCTTTTGAAGAAGATCCTTTTGAATTTTTCCGGGAGATTCATTTCCTGGAAGCGGTCGCGAACCCGTTTCTTTTCGGATTCCAAAAATGGATCGCCGGGCTTGGTCGCCAGCAGGCGGTCAAGGGTCACCAGCGCCATGTCAAATTTTTCCTTTTTCTCATATAGGACAGCCAGCCTCAGCAGCACCGCCTCGTTGTGGGCGTCCTTTTCCAGCACGGCTTCATAAAAAGGCAGACTGCGCTCCCAGGCATTTTCACTGTAATAATAGTCGGCGATCTGCAGGGTGATGGCCGTCATGTCGGGAGAAAACCAGGCCGCCTGTTCCAGGGCACGGATGTATTTCGCCTTGTCGGTGTCTTTCGCCTTTTCAGCCTCCAGGAGGAATTCTTGGGTGGCGCTGGAGCGGATGGATTCATATTTCAGTTTGATCCAGGCGTCAGCGGGAGCCCTGGCCAGCAGGTGGCCGTAAGCCTGGTAGGCTTCGGCCGTCTTGCCCTCGAATTCATGGATCATGGCCAGGCCCATGCCGGCCTCGAGATTTCCCGGGTCGGTCGCCAATGCCTGGGTGAACTGGGCGGCCGCGGCGCTGAATTTTTTGCGGGCCAGGAAAACATAGCCGAAAGCCGCCTGTTTCTTGTCCAGGCGCACTTCGCTGAGTTGGAACGATTTGTAAGCCGAGTCGGCGTCGCCTTTTTGCAGCTGCTCCCAGCCCTGGCGAAAATAGGCGTCGCTGAAATCGCCGCTTTGCAGGGCCGGCAGGTGGAAATCGATCTTTACGGGCTTCACGCCGCCGCAGGCGATGGTCAGCAGGATGAGTGCCGCAGGCAAAATGGCTTTCATCGGATCACACCTCCGTGATATTCCTTGAATTTTAACATTTTTTCCTGAGAACATAAAACGTTGGCTTGAAAACCGCCGTCAGTCCGGCTTTTTTCCAAGACAATCGCCCAATTGCCCAGAGCATCCAGCTGCTGCTCATCGGCCACCTCGATGGTACAGACTTGGTAATCGCTGAAAAAGCGCCTGAAGATCTCCTCCTGCAGGGCGGGAATACCCTGCCGTTCGCCGGCGGAAATATACCATTCGCCGGGATGGCTCCGGGCCGGAATGCTCTCCCGGTCGGCCAGCAGATCGATCTTGTTGAACACGGTAATGATTTTGTCGGGACCGATGTCCAACTGGTGCAGCACTTTTTCCACTTCGCTTTTCTGGGCGGGCCAATCGGGATTGGTCAGGTCGACCACATGCAGGACGATATCAGCCTGGCGCACTTCTTCCAGGGTAGCCTTGAACGAGGTCAACAGTTCTTCAGGCATGCTGCGGATAAATCCGACCGTATCGGATAAAATATAATAGTAGCCGGGATGGAGGTCGTGAAGATCCACACGGCGCAGCAGGGGATCCAGGGTGGAAAACAATTTGTCGGAAATGAAAACATCTTCACCGGTCAATGTCTTGAACAGGGTGGATTTCCCGGCCGAGGTATAGCCGACCAGGGAAACCAGCGGCACCGGCAGGTTGCGGCGGTTCCGGCGCTGCAGGTCCCGGTTCTGGGTCACGGCTTTCAATTTCTTCCGTATCCGGGCGATCTTCACCTTGATCAGACGGCGGTCGGTTTCCAGCTTGCTCTCGCCGGGGCCGCGCGTGCCGATGCCGCCTCCCAGCCTGGACAAGGTGATGCCCTTTCCGGTCAGGCGGGGCAGCAGGTAGAGCAGCTGGGCCAGTTCGACCTGCAGCTTGCCCTCCTGGCTGCGGGCACGCCGGGCGAAAATATCCAGGATCAGTCGGCTGCGGTCGATGACCTTGACGCCAAGAAAATCCTCCAGGTTGCGCTGCTGCATGGTGTTCAGGACATTGTAAAAAATCACCAGGTTGGCGCCGTGAACGCCCAGCAGGCGCTTGATTTCCTCGACTTTGCCCAGGCCGATCAGGAAGCGACGGTCCGGCACCGGCCTTTTCTGCCAAAGCTGTCCGACCGTTTCCGCGCCGGCCGTGCGGCATAGCGCCTGGAGTTCGCCCATGCAGGCAGTGATCTCCAATTCTTTTTGCTGAAAAGAAAACCAGCCGCAGGTTATGGCTTTTTCGACAAGCATTTTTTTATGAACCTCATGATGGACTCTATGTCTCCGGCAGCGAACCACTCGATGTCATTTTCCTGCCGGAACCAGGAAAGCTGTCGTTTGGCGAATTGCCGCGAATGCCGCTGGATCAGTTCCCTGGCCGCGGCCAGATCCATTTCCCCGCGCAAATGGGCCAGGATCTCCTTGTAACCCAGCGACCGGAAAGGAGGACAGGAAGGGGGATGGTTTGCGAGCAGCCCCTTGACCTCGTCAACCAGGCCGTTGGCCAGCATCCTGTCCACGCGGCGGTCGATGTTCTGGTACAGGATGCCCCGGTCGACCTGCAGGCCGATCCGGACAAAGTGATGGGAAGAGAACGGTGAACGCGACAGGCGGAAGGCGGCACTGGGGGACAGACCGCTGTTGCGGTAGATCTCCAGCGCCCTGATTAGCCGCACCTTGTCGTTGGGGCTTATTTTTTGGGCATAAAGGGGATCGATCTTCTGCAATTCCCGCCACAAGGCTTCCCAGCCAAGGTGGGCGGCCTCGCTTTCCAGTTGCGCGCGGCGGGCGTTGTTTTTGCTTTCCGGAAAAATGCCCCGGATCATGACCCGCAGGTAAAGGGC
>JADFDP010000147.1 GCA_018262835.1 Candidatus Aminicenantota bacterium | reverse complement strand
AGCCAGGCCCTCTTCCTCGTCATAGCCGACCCGCTCGTCCTGGTCTTCGATGACGATCCTGCCGCCTTCGTCCTCTTCGTAGGAAAGGCAGCACATCAGGCGTCCGCACATTCCCGATATCTTGACGGGATTCATGTTCAGGTTCTGCTTTTTGGCCATCTGCAGGGTGATGGGCTCCAGGTTGTTCAGGAAGGTCTTGCAGCAGAGCTGGCGGCCGCAGATGCCCACTCCGCCGATCATCTTGGCCTCGTCGCGGATGCCGATCTGGCGCATCTCGATGCGCATGCGGAACTTCTTGGCCAGGTCCTTGACCAGGTCGCGGAAATCGATGCGCCCCTCCGAGGTGAAATAGAAAATGGCTTTTTTCTCGCTGGTGAAGAAGGTCACGCGCACGAGCTTGATGGGGATTTCCCGATCCTTGATGCGGTTCTGGCAGTATTCATAGGCGCGCCGTTCCTCGCGTTCCTTTTTGGAAAAATTCTCGATATCCCGGTTGTCGGCCTTGCGCAGGATCTCGGGGATGCTGGGGATGCCCTTGGTGCAGTTGAAGGTGTCGCCGAAATGCTTGACCACCTTTCCCAGTTCTTCGCCGGTCATGGACTGGATGATGACGCAATCGTCGGGCTTGATGTCGTCCGCGCTGGTACGGAAGTGCAGCAGGTCCATGCGGCTTTCGATCTTGACCAGGATCACCTTATCCATTGGCCTGTCCTCCCCCCAGGGGACGCGCGTTCCGGGCGGAGTGCGCAGCCGGCGGGGCGCCGGCACTTCCCTGGGGAGTGTAACTGTTGATGAATTCCAGGATCAGCACCCTGGCGTTCAGGTTGCGCTGGATATCGCGAAGCAGGAACTCCATCTTGCGGATCAGGAAGAATATTTTATCAATATTCGTCAAAGCGGCCAGTTCCATTAATTTTTCCTTGTAATCAGAATTGATGAGCGTGCCGCTTTCGGCATCCACCATCAGCACCATTATATCCCGTAACAGTATGGAAATCAAATTGACCATCTCACGAAAGTAGGCGATGAAGCTTTCGCGGCTGCGACTGCGGTCGTAGAGGTCGAGCAGGATGTCTTCGACCTGGCTCTGACGGATCAGGCGGTCCAGGATGAAGAGCATGGCCTGGCGCTTTTCCTCGAGCTCCGGCCAGTCCGTGCCGGCCACGTTCTTCATGTCATCGGCGTTGAAAAAAGCCAGCAGGCGCGCTTTTTCCGGGTCCACCCCCCGGCGCTGCAGCTCCAGCCTGACTTCGTGGTTGGCCAGGGGGAGGAATTTCAGGATCTGGCAACGCGACTGGATGGTGGGAAGGATCTGCGCGAGGTTGGCGGTGAGCAGGATGAAAACGTTCGTGGGCAAAGGTTCCTCGAGCGTTTTCAAAAAAGAGTTGGCAGAATTTTCATTCAGGCGCTGGGCATCCTTCATGATGAAAAATCTCTTTTGGGCCCGCAACGGCCGCCGGCAGGCGCTGGCGATCAGCTCGTCCAGCTGGTTTTTCCGGTAGAACTGCCCGTCCGGCTCCAGGATCTGGACGTCGGGGAACAAGCCGCGATCCACCGCCAGGCAATGGGGGCAGTGGTCGCAGGAGTCGTTCGTTTGGTTTTGACAGAGGGCGGCCTTGGCGAAATTCAGGGCGAAAAGCAGCTGGTGGTAGGGATCCGATCCGGTGAAGATCAGGCTGGAGGGGACGCGGTTGTTGCGCAGATAGCTGGCCAGTGTCGCCTTGATGCGGGTGTTGCCTATCAATTCAGCTAAAGACATAAAGTTTAGCTCCGAAACGCGTGTTTTTTCGCAAATCTAAGTGAATCGTAGCACAATATCAGGGAATGTGGAAGACTTGGCTCAGTGACGAGTGACAAGTAACAAGTGACGAGAAACAGCATAAATGCAAACTAAAAGCAAGAAAAACGTAATATTTCGAACAAGTGGATTTTTTCTTCCTTGTCACTCGTCACTCGTCACTTGTTACTTATCTCCATTGCCGGAGCCACGAAGCTTTTTCTTTAAATACTTCCCTGTCAACGATCCCCGACACTTCAAAATGCCCTCGACGCTTCCCTGGTAAATGATTTTCCCACCGTTCCTGCCGCCGCCGGGCCCGAGGTCGAGCAAATGGTCGGCGACGCGCATCATTTCCAGGTTGTGCTCGATGACCACCAGGGTATGGCCGCGCCCGATCAGGGCCTGGAACACGTCGATCAGCTTGCGCACATCGTCGAAATGCAGCCCGACCGTGGGCTCGTCCAGCACGTAAACGGTGGGAGAACCCGACGGACGGGCCAGTTCCTTGGTCAGCTTGATGCGCTGCGATTCGCCTCCGGAAAGGGTCTGGGAACTCTGGCCCAGGCGCAGATAGCCCAGGCCGACGTCGAGCAAAATACGGATTTTTCTGGCCAGCGGCGGGATATTGGCAAAAAGTTCGAACGCTTCGCTGGCCGTCAGGTCGAGCACGTCGGCGATGGAGCGCCCCTTGAACTTGACCTGCGACGTTTCGGAATTGTAGCGCCGTCCGTCGCAGACCGGGCAGGTGATTTCCAGCTGCGGCAGGAAGCTCATTTGCAGTTTCTGAACGCCCATGCCCTGGCAGGCCTCGCAGCGGCCGCCGCGCACGTTGTAGCTGAAGCGCCCCGAGTCATACCCCCTGACCCGGGCGTCGGGCAGGGCGGCGAACAGGTCGCGCACCATGGCCATGATGCCGATATAGGTGGCCGGACAGGAGCGCGAATTTTTTCCGATGGCCGACTGGTTGACCATCAACACGCGCTGGATGCCCTTCAGGCTGGCCACGGCTCCATAGGCCAGCCGGGAATTGGCCGGGGGCAGGCCTTCCAATTCGCGGCGCAGGATCGGCACCAGGGCATCGACGACCAGGGAGCTTTTCCCCGACCCGGAAACGCCGCTGACCACGGTCAGGCGGTTCAGGGGAATTTTCAGCGCGACACCCTTCAGGTTGTTGAGGGTGATCCCGGCAATTTTGATGGAATCGGCGGCCGCGGTTTTCCGTTCTGGGGACGGCGCGATGCGGCGGCGGCCGAACACGTAGGCCGAAGTCAGTGAATTCACGGCACCGGCAAAGTCCCGGATCGGGCCGGCGTATAGGACCTCGCCGCCGTGTTCCCCCGCTCCGGGGCCGATGTCGACGATGTAATCGGCGGCACGGATGGTCTCTTCATCATGTTCGACCACGATCAGGGTGTTGCCCTTCTCGCGCAGCCGGCGCAGGATGTTGAGAAGGTTCAACTGTTCGGAAAAATGCATGCCGATGGAGGGCTCGTCCAGGATGTAAATGATGCCGTTCAGGCTGAAGCCCAGCTGGGAAACCAGGCGGGCGCGCTGCAGCTCGCCGCC
>JADFDP010000146.1 GCA_018262835.1 Candidatus Aminicenantota bacterium | reverse complement strand
AAACGAAATGCCCCAGGCTGAAGGTGAAGGCAAAAATCAGCGCGGTCGACAGCAGGTAGCGGCGCAAGCTTTCAGCGGGAAATGCTTTTCTTGAAGCGGGCGCTGCGGACGCTCATGTCGTTGCCGGGAACTTTTTTCAGAGCATCGCTCACGTAGTCAATGCGCTTGGCCGCGGATGGGTGGGCCGAAAAAGCCCGGGCCTTTTTTTTCTCGATGTCCCGGCATTTCTCCAGCATGGCCCGCAGCGCTCCCGGGTTATAGCCGGCAGCAGCCAGCAAATCCAGTGCCTGCAGGTCGGCGTCTTTTTCCTGGCCGCGCGAATAGCCTTTCTGCAGCAGCGTGCCGCTGATGTCCAGGACCGAGTCCTGAAAAATAGTGAGCACCTGATTGCTCGAGCCCATGGCCTCGCCGGCGGCGAAAGTGCCCAGCGCCTTCATCCTCTGCGATTTGATCGCCTTCAGGGGGTCTTTGGCTGCCACGTGCTGGATCTCATGGGCCAGGATCGCAGCCAGTTCGTCCTCATTTTCGGCCATAGCGACGATGCCGCGGGTGAGGAAAATGATCCCGCCCGGGGCCGAAAATGCGTTGGCTTCGCTGGTGTCCAGCAGGCTGAAATGGTAGCCGCCGAAGATCTCGGGCCTTTCGCTTTTCAAAACCAGGGCCCTGCCGATCAGGTTCAGGTAGCGGGTGACGTTGTTGTTCTTCCACAGCGGATACTGGCTCAGGATGTTGGCCGCAACCGCCCTGCCGATGTAGTACTCTTCCTCTTCGCTGATCTGGTGGGTCGCTCCGGAAACCAGCTCCACGCCTTTTTTGGCCTTGCTCACCTTGCTCAGATTGGCGGGCAGTTTCCAGGCCAGCAGCAAAAAGCACATGAAAATCAATATCAGTTTTTTCATTTCAGTTTCCCCTCGCGGATGAAAGCGGCCAGCGCCGGGTTGGCGATATTCCAGTCCAGCACCCAATCCACGTCGGCGAAGTTGTAGCCCTTGCTGCCGCGCAGCTTTTTCTCGTTGCCTTCGTTGAAGCCCTTGGCGGCCAGAGCCAATTCTTCATCGCTGGCCCCTTTTTGACCGGGCATGATGCCGCTTAGGCCGACCCTGTTTTCCGCTACCGCCGATTGGTGGACATAGCCCTTGAAGCCGTTGGCGTTTTTCACCAGATACCAATGATCCTGAGTTTCAATCAGCTCCAGGCGCGCCCCTTTCTGAATGGTCGCCAGGGTGCTGGAGAGAAAATCGGGTTTGGCCAGCAGCTGCGAACGCAGCACTTTGACTACCAGGACTTTTCCTGCCAGCAGCAGCGTGGCCGCGGCCAAAAAGCCCAGCAAGCATATTTTTTTCTTCATCGCTTCACCTCGATGGCAATCGACTGCAACAATTCAACCTGAATGAAATTATAATGCAAAAAAGCGGAGTTTTCAATCCGGCGATTGTTTTTTCTTGCCGGGAGGTGTATAATCCAGTTTGCCGTCAGACCGGATCCACAACCCGTATTTTTGAAATTATAAATTTGACTGCAAGGAGCAAGACATGAAAAGAAAAATGATCAGCCTGGTTCTCACTTTGTGCCTGGGACTCACCCTGACGCTTGGGGCCGTTGACGAGTTTGCCAAGCCTCAGAGCAAGGATGCTTTGAAAAAAATGAAAAAAGCAGATAAGGCCATCAAGGACAAGGACTATGACGCCGCCCTGGCCCTGTACAGCGAAATCGTCCAGCTCGAACCGAACTACGCTCCGGCCTATTTCACCACCGCCCAGATCCTGCGGATCAAGGAAGCTTTCGACCTGGCCTTGACCAACTATGAAAAAGCCCTGGCCATCAGTCCTGACTTCGCCGTGGCCCTCAACGAATACGTTCGCACGCTGATGAGTCTCAGCCGCAAGGCGATCGACGCCCAGGACCTGCAAAAAGCCGCGTTTTACGACGAAAAAATACTGAATACAAAAAACATCGAAACCACCCACCCCCAGGAGCTGCAGCAAATCGCCTATCAAATGGGTTCCATCCGCTACACCCAGAATGAATTCGATAAATCGATCGTGGCGTTCCAGCGGTTCCTGGCGATTCCGGAGATCGAGAAAAAAGCGCCGAGCAACTGCGCCCTGGCCAACTACATGCTGGGGATGAACTTCAGCCGTCTTGACCAGCCGGTCCAGGCCAACCCTTACCTGGAAAAGTTCATCTCCGGGCCCCAGGACGCGATGACCACCCCATGGCTGCCCCTGGCCTATTTCCTGCTGGCCAACAACCATTACCTCACCCTGGACAAGCAGGTAATCAAGATTAAAGAGGATAAAACCATTGACGCCCTCACCATGTTCAACCGCATCGCCGATGCGGCCAAAGCCAGCACCGGAGTCCAGCCGAACTTCGCCAAGGCCATCGAGCTCAAGCCCGACCTCGAGGACGCGTACGTCATGCTGGGCAACTACTATTTTTTCTGCCAGGATTTTGACAACGCCCAGGCGATCTACAATGACCTGATTGCCAAGTTTCCTGCTTCTCTCGCCATGGCCAATTACAAGGCTTTCTTGCCGAGCATCGACAAGGAACGCGAAGCGATCAAGACGCTCAAGGCAAAGAAAAAAACAAAATAGCTGTCTTCGGCGATCATTTGCCCCATGCCGGCTGGAACCCGGCGAATTCGCGGAACCGTTACCGGCGGGTCATTTCCACGATGAACGCACGCAGAAAATAATTCCCCGGCCTGGGATGAGCGTCGGGCCGGGCAACAGCGAAGGGGATGGGTTCCCGATCAATCCTTTTTTATCAATTCCAGCGCAATTTCCGAACTTTTATATAAATCGGCCGTGTAAATGAATTCATCATTGCCATGGGGATTCTGCGCCCCTATTCCGAGGTTTATCGCCTGAATCCCCCTGCCGTTCAACGAATTCGCATCGCTTCCGGCCAGCGAAACCACCGGAACGGGGATGAGACCGACTTTCCCCATGACCGACAAGACATCCTTGTATATTTCCGTTTCGGGCGGAATATGATACGGTTTAAAATCCCATTCATCCTGGAATACCAGACCGGCTCCCTGGGAACTGGCCTCTTCGGCAAATACCGACTGGATGGTATGAATGACCTCTTCTACCTTCCCTGTGGCGATGGACCTCACTTCTCCCGTCAATTGGGTTGTTTCAGGAACCACATTGGTCGCCGATCCGCCGCTGATGGTGCCTATGTTCACGGTGGTTTCAGCGTCGATTCTCCCCTGCTTTACCTTGCTGAGCGCCCGGGCGGCAATGGCGATCGAATTGATCCCTTTTTCGGGTGCCAAGGCGGAATGGGAGGCTTTTCCTTCTATGGTGATGTGAAAATTTTTCGATCCGCAGCTTGAAT
>JADFDP010000145.1 GCA_018262835.1 Candidatus Aminicenantota bacterium | reverse complement strand
AACATCGAAATATGGCTCACCAACTATTCCTAGTTCTTTGTAGTCATAATATTTCCATATTTCCGCATTATCCCATTTTGATCTGGGACTGCCATGTCGACAAATGGTCGTAACCGGGACCAGACTTCTCAATCTTTCAAGATTTATTTTAAACACATTAAAAGCATTTTCAATGTTGCCATTACTATTTTCCATGGTTTCATAATGATAGCCGATTTCATGGCCTAGGGCGGCAATATCTTTGATGTAATTCACTTCAAAACCATTCTTTTGATAACGAAAATAATAACTGGTCTTCACATTCATTTCATGCTCAATTTTGGCCATTTTTAAAGCCCGTTCCGGCAAGCGATCTATATCATGCCGCAGGATGACCCGTTTCCTTTCACTTGGTTTTGTCTCCAAAAATTCCGTTAAAGTCATGAATCTATATTTGTTTTTTATTAGTTCGGACAAAAGCATTTTATATATTCTTAAAGTAAAATCTCTCATTTTTTATTATTCATCTCAGGTTTTGGGTCAGAGGTTATGCGCCTATTTTCTTCCTACCTATAACCCATCACCCATAACCCATTACCTAAATTCTTCCCTCTTCCCTATCGCCCCTTGCCTCTCGCCTATAGCCTTATTCTTAACCTATCACCCATAACCCGGCGCTTCGCGCCTCTCCCCCACCCTGCAATCAAAGCCCCCACAACAATTCCCAGACAATTGGCGGCCAAATCCATCACATTAAAAGTCCTGTACGGCACAACGATTTGGATCACTTCGGAAATTCCCGCGAACACGATTCCCAACCCCAAAGCCAACCAAAATATGCTTTTCCCAGCGATTCCATTCCATCTCCATTTGGCCAGTATCATCCAAGGGACAAACAACAGCACATGAACCAAATAGTCAGCGCGAAAGCCAAGCATTTTGCTTGAGTTCAAGCCATTGGAACCGTTCATCGAGATGACCGATAAAAACAATACCAGAGACCAATAACCGATGATGAGCCAGTTTAAAATCCTCACGCTGCATTTCATATTTTTTCCTTGTAATCCATAATCGCCCGCAGGCATCTTTCCGCGGTATGGCCATCCCAAAGTTCCGGCCGCATGGGTTTTCGCTTATTCGCCAGAATATTCTTGTATTCAGTCCGGATCTTTTCCACATCGTTGCCCACCAGCACGCTGGCGCCGCCATGCTCGCGCAATGTCACCGGCCGCTCGGTGTTCCAGCGCAAGGTCAGGCAGGGCGTGCCCAATACCGTGCACTCTTCCTGCAAGCCGCCGCTGTCGGTCAACAGCAGACGCGCATCCATGTTCAGGCGCAACATTTCGAGGTAACCGATGGGATTTAACAGGATCAAATTCCTGGTTTTATTGACTTCATTCCAAAGGCCGAATTCCTGGAGCCTTTTTTGCGAACGGGGATGGATCGGCCAGATCAAAGGCATCTCTTTCGCCACTTCCTCGCATAGAAAATGGGTCAATGCTCGCAAGATAGCGGGGAAATCCACATTGGAAGGCCGGTGCATGGTCATGAGCGCATAGTTCCTGTTTTTCAGATCATCCGACTTTAACTTGGCGGCACCCATCAGGTTTTCAACGCAAATTGTCCTGACATTCAATTGGGCCGCCTGGCCCCGATTGGCTTCCATCGTATCGATCATGATATTGCCGACAAAAACGATCTTGTTTTCAGCGACACCCTCTTTGCGCAGATTTTCATTTGACAGCCTGTCGGGAGTGAGCAACAGATCGGCCAGGCGGTCGGTGACCAGGCGGTTGATCTCCTCGGGCATGGTCATGTCCCCCGAGCGCAATCCGGCCTCGATGTGGCACACCCGAATCCCTTCTTTTTTGGCTGTCACCGAACAGGCCAGGGTGGCGTTGACATCACCAACCACCACCACCCAATCGGGCTTTTCCTGCCGCAATACTTTTTCAAATGCGATCATGGTATTCCCGACCTGTTCGGCATGACTCCCCGACCCGACCTCCAAGTTGATATCAGGGTCCGGAATGTCCAATGCTTTAAAAAAGGCCTGCGACATGCCGATATCGTAATGCTGCCCCGTATGAACAAGCAGATGCTCGATCTTGCTTTTATTGCCGGAATGA
The DNA here is from genome assembly GCA_018262835.1 of Candidatus Aminicenantota bacterium. GTDB lineage: Bacteria > Acidobacteriota > Aminicenantia > UBA2199 > UBA2199 > UBA2199. The sequence goes on along the minus strand of JADFDP010000145.1, from coordinate 1,276 downwards.
TTGTGGGCAAGAATCGCTTTAATGAACGGGGAAATTTTCATGAAATTGGGCCGCGCGCCGACAACGGAGATGATTTTCATGTGCTGTGTTTTTTAATAATATTCTCTATTATGCCGATCACTTCGGAATATACCTGCTTGCTCCTTTCCTGCTGTGAAGGTCGTTTTTTAACCGTTGCGACATAATTTTTTATTTCTTCTGCATCTCGAGATTTGAATTCCCAGCCTTTCTGTTGCATGATCGTATCCACCGTCAAAAATTCACCGCCCGGGAAAAAACTGACCGCTGGAGTGCCCAAAAGAGCGGCTTCCCGGGCAAAGGTGCCGGCGCCGGTCAGCATGGCCCTGGTATAAAAACAAACATCCAGACCGTTCAATGGAGCTTCGGGGACAAAGATGTTTTTATATCCTCTGGCCATTTTCTTTTCTTCATTATAGCGAGGTAAAAAAAGAATATTTTCGCCCTTGAATGCCTCAAACAATTCGGGGACAATGGTTTTGCTGTTTTTGGGCACATAGGAGGCCTTGAGGTTTTCGGGCCGGATCGTAATGAAATCCGTGAAAGGCAGAAGATTCAGGAAATCGGGATCGGGCTTGTAAGCCGCGATATAAATATCTTCTTTGAATCCGGAAAATTTGAAGATCTGCTCCGCCTTGACGCCATATTTGGACTGCAAACTGGCCGTGTTAAAATAGGAAGGAAATATAAAACAACTCCCGAACCGGAAAGCCGGAGTCTTGAACGAAATATCGTTGTCGCTGAATACGATAGACGGCTTTCTCCGCAGCCTGCTCAGCGTCGCGGTATAGTTGCCGCCGAGAGAAATGCTTAAATCGAATGGCGGGATCGCCGAAAGCAAGCGGATCAATCTTCCCAGCAATCCCGATATTTTCTTGATCCGGCTCTTGCCTTTGTATTTGCCGATAACTAATGGCTTTATGCCATTTTTTTTCAGAAGGGGAATCGTTTCGGAAAAATCCCGTGCCGATATGATGATTTTGTGTTTTTTTTCAAGTTCCCGGATGATCGGCAGCAAGACATGGACATGGGGCGTGTTTGCGAAATCGATCCAAATTCGCATGGAATTCAATCGACGAGGCGGATCACTTTGGCCGGAGCCCCGACTGCGATCGCATAATCGGGAATGCTCTTTGTGACAACGGAACCGGCGCCAACGATCGCTCCTTTCCCGACAGTCACTCCTGGCAGGATAACTGTACGAACCCCGATATGGGCGCCTTCCTTGATGACGATCGGCTTAAAGACAAGCGGATGC
>JADFDP010000144.1 GCA_018262835.1 Candidatus Aminicenantota bacterium | reverse complement strand
TCGATTTTGGGCAGCAGGGGAATTGAGAAAAAATTTTTTTCCGGAGAAATGGTGGTGGGGTTGAAAGAACCATAAAGCACCTTGCTGTAAAACGCCAGCAGCGAAGCGCTGACGGCCTGGGGAATCAATAAATAGGCCAGATTTATTATTTTGTCTTTGCTGCCGGCGCTGCGGCGCCATATCCCCGCCATGACGGACAGTTCCAGGATGAGCATGGGAATCACGTATTTGAAGTGAAACCAGGGGATACCGGCCAGCAGCAATCCGGGCAGTAAAAATTTCCGGCACTGGCCGCGGCTGGAGAGATAGGCAAAGATCAGCAATGTCGCCGCCGGCAGTTCAGGAAACAGATGGATGGCGTGAAAGACAAGTGGAAAGGTGGTCAGATAAAAAAGAAACAGGGCGCTGACGTTTTTTTCGGGCCAGAGCGATTTCAAGACATTAAAAAGACCCAGGGCGAAAAACGAGTTGATGAGGGCGGCACAGAGCCTGAAATAGAGACTGGCGGGAATCCATCCGCCCAGCAGGTGGAACAGATAAAAAAATGGAACCAGCAGGAAGGAAACCCCCGGGAGATGGAAAGAACGGTAGCGGCCGCCATGGGCCATGCCGTGCAAAGGGATTTCAACCGGCAGATATTTGAAATAGGTTTTGTTTTCCAGGTTGTTCTTGAGGTCAAAATCTCCGTCCTCGACCAGGCTCTGGGCGATCATGACGTAGTGGGGCTCGTCGCCGGATAGGTGGATGCCCTGGGCGTACAGGGCGGCCGCGGCCAGGGAGAATGCCAGGAGGGAGAGCAGCCAGGCGCGCCCGGCCGGCATCGCCTCCGGAAAAAGCCGGATCCGGGGCTCCGGTCTCCAGCAGGAAATGACAAGGACATAGAGCAGCATGACGAAGCACGCCAGGCGGATGCGGAAATCTCCGACCGAGGAGTAATGGAGCAACAGGAGCGGCGCCAGCAGCATGCCCAGGTACGGGGTCGGCCGCAACGCTTCCAGGAAGCCAAAGAGGGCCTCGCCCAAGGCGGCCAGGAAAAGAACGGCCAGAAGCAGGAACAGGCTGCCGTCGCCCCGCCACCAGGTGAACAGCACCGTGGCCAGACCCAGGGCGTTGCCCGCGAGGAAAAGCGACCGGCGCCAATGGGGGGGGATCATGGACGCTCCCCGACGCAGGCTGCTTCTGCCATCAGATCCACTGGCTGAGGTTGACGAAGGCCTTGATCTTGCTGTCGGCCTCGCGCAGGCGGGCGGATAGGATCCGGGCCAGGGGGATCAGAATCTTCACGCCGCTGACCGGGTCCTTGTGGAGAAAATGGAGAAACTTTTCGCTGCCGATCTCCAGGATGAGGGTGTCGCTGTTGGCGATGGCGGTGGCGCTGCGCGGCAGGTCCTCCAGCAGGGCCATCTCGCCGAAAAAATCGCCTTTTTTTAGCACGATCAGGGTTTCTTCGCCGCTGACATTGGCCCGCTGGGTGATGCGTACTTCGCCGGAAATGATCACCAGCAGCGAATTGCCCGCATCGTTCTCTTCAAAGATCGTTTCACCGGACTGAAAGACGCGTTCGGAAAACAGGAAGGTCAACTCTTTTATGGCGTTGTAATTCAGATCACGGAACAATCTGAGGTTTTTCAGAATATCGATGATGATATCTTTGTCCGGGTTCATGGCCGTCATTGTAACATACTACTCCGGCCTTGAACATCCGGCCGGGCCCTGGGCGCGGCTTCCTGCCGGGGGGGCGAGCACGCGGCCGAGGCCTTCCCGGATGTAGCTTTTTAGAAACCGGTAAATATCGGGGTGGGAAAAATGCATGCCGCCGGCCTGGAGGCGGATATCCTCGCTGGCCAGGGAGAATTCCCCCCGCTCGCTGCGGTAGGCAAAGCGGATGTTCACCTCTTCCAGGCTGACCAGCATCGACAGCAGCGTCTCTTGCAGGTCGCCCAAGGGCGGGCAGTCCAGGTGGCTTTTCTGCAGACGCGCCCTGACCCGCGTGCCTTGCCCCGGGCGGCTGGAAATGCGGAAATTTCCCCGGCAGGCCTGGGTGGTCGCCTTGAGCAGCGGGATGCCCAGCCCGACTTTCTTGAAGCCCTTGCTCGTAAAAAACGGATCCTGGACTTTGACCAGGGTCTGGCGGTCCATGCCCCGGCCGTCATCGGTCACTTCCAGGGTCACGAAATCCAGGCCGGCGGATTCCTCGACTTTCAGGGCGATATTCCTGGCCCCGGCGGCCAGCGAATTCTGCACCAGGTCGAGAAGGTGGAAGCAGAGGTCTTCAACCATGGGGTCCGTGATAAATGACCTGGAAGGTCCGGGCCAGCGCCGCGTCGATCAGCGCCGGCAATGAGGAGGCCCTGGCGGAGAAAACCGTGCGGGCTCTGCCCATGTCTTTGAGAAAATGGGCATCGGAGTTGCTGATCAGGGGATTGCCCGAGAGGGCGGGATTCGCCCTGACAACCGTTTCCGCCCTGGCCGCATAGGATATTTCCAGTACCGCGCCCGCGAGTTCGCGCGGCACCATGCCCAGGTTGACCAGCAGGCCGAAGGGAGAGGCTTCGACATGGGCGGGGATGGCGAAGCCGCCGTGGGAACGGACCAGTTCGAGCAATTCCGGGAGGGAAATGTCCAAGGCGTTAAGCAGGAGCTTCCCTTCGTGGCGGACAATGTTGTCCTGCTCATCGGCCACCACCTGGTCGCCGAAAAAATCCGGATTGTTCGGCACGTCCGGCAGCAGAGAATATATGCGCTCGTTGAAACGCTCCGCCGGCGGGCGGTCTTCGAACAGGCACAGCAGGTGGACGTCTTCGCTGGTCTGCGCTTCCATGCCGAACAGGACCTTGACGCCGGTTTTTTCCCCCAGCGCCGCCGCGTAGAAACCGTTTTCCACGCTGTTGTGGTCGGTGACGGCGATCACGTCCAGGCTTAATTCATGGGCGCGACGGATGATGGCGGCAGGGGACATCTCCAGGGAAGCGCAAGGAGAAAGCGTGGAATGGATGTGGAGATCGGCTGCTAATTTCATGGCGCTGACTCATATTAAGGAAATCAACGGTGCTTGTCAATTGCCGGCCTGAGGCGCGCGGGCACTCAATATCCCGGTTCGATATGGGTTTGCACGCCCAGCCAGCGCTGGTCGAGAGAATTCACATCAGCAAAATACGGGCAATAGGAACGCCCGCTTTTTACCTTGATGTGGTACAGATAGCGATCATCGATGCGCAGGCCGGGAATATGGCTGAAGGTGATTTCGCGGACGCTGTCGGCGGCAAGGAATACTTTCTGGATTTTATAATCAATTTGGAAGCGCACGCGATTGGCCAGCGGGATATTCTTGAGCTGGACGCGAAACGTTTTCACCGGCCGCGGCGCCAGCAGGAACAGCTCCAATTCCTGGTCGGAATAGGACCAGAAAAATTCGTCCTCCATGGGATGAAAATT
>JADFDP010000143.1 GCA_018262835.1 Candidatus Aminicenantota bacterium | reverse complement strand
AGATAAGATCTCCCCTCTCGCAAGAGAGCTGAAGACCACTCGTAGACGACGAGTTTGATAGGCTGGGTGTGTAAGGCCCGCAAGGGTTTAAGCTAACCAGTACTAATCGGTCGTGAGCCTTAATCATAAAGTTTATTGAGCTTTATGGGCCCGACAGATCTAATAGAGCAACATTGATAGGAAGTAGGCAATGCAATATTCCCGGTGACCATAACGAAGAGGCCACACCCGGTCCCATTCCGAACCCGGAAGTTAAGCTCTTCAGTGCCGATGATACTGCTCTGGCAACGGAGTGGGAAAGTAGGTCGTCACCGGGTTTTTTTATTGCAAAACAAACATTTTGTTTTAAAAAAACTCAAAAAACCCTTAAGATTCCCCGAAATCCCCTTGACCTGGGCACTATTTTCGTGGTATAACCATTTTTCCGTTCTGAAAATTAGGGAAATCTTTACAAAATAATCCTTAAAATTTGTACAGGAGGAAATTTGCCTACAATTAATCAGTTGGTCCGTCTGGGCAGAAAAAGCGCGAGCGAGAAGAGCAAATCGCCGGCGCTACAGAACTGCCCGTTGAAAAGGGGTGTCTGCACCCGCGTGTTCACTACCAATCCCAAGAAGCCTAATTCGGCCATGCGCAAGGTCGCCAGGGTCCGCCTGACCAATGGCATTGAAGTGACCGCATACATCCCCGGCGAGGGGCACGCCCTGCAGGAACACTCCATCGTGCTGGTGCGCGGCGGCAGGGTCAAAGACCTGCCCGGCGTCCGCTACCATATTGTGCGCGGCGCCAAGGATACCACCGGCGTGGAAAACAGGCAGAGAAGCCGTTCCAAGTATGGAGCCAAACGCAAAAAAGGTGCGCAGGAGAAGTAAATGCCGAGAAAAAAAATAACCAAAAAGAAAGAGGTCCTGGTCGATCCCCTGTACAATTCCTCCATCCTGGCCAAGCTGATCACCAAGGTCATGTTCAGCGGCAAGAAGAACATCGCCCAGCACATCGTCTACGGGGCCATGGACACCATCCAGGATAAAATGAAAGAGGATCCCCTGAAGGTCATCACCAAGGCCATCGAAAATATCCGCCCGCAAGTGGAAACCCGTTCCCGCCGCGTCGGCGGCGCCACCTACCAGGTGCCCATGGAAGTGCGCAAGGAAAGATCCTATTCGCTGGGCATCCGCTGGCTGGTGCTGAACGCCCGCGAACGCGGCGGCCGGTCCTTTCGTGAAAAGCTGGTCGGTGAGATCCTCGACGCTTACGGCGAGAAGGGCGGCGCCATCAAGAAAAAGGAAACGGTGCACAAGATGGCCGAATCCAACCGCGCCTTCGCCCATTACCGCTGGTAAGCCGGAGCAGCCCCGAGTGGTGAAATGAAATGAAAACGGTCGCCGTGGACAAGATCCGCAATATCGGCCTGATGGCCCACATCGACGCCGGTAAAACCACGACCACCGAAAGAATTCTGTACTACACCGGGGTGACCTACAAAATAGGCGAGGTCGACGAAGGCACGGCCGTCATGGATTGGATGGACCAGGAACAGGAGCGGGGCATCACCATCACCGCCGCCGCCACCACCTGTTTCTGGAACGATTGCCGCATCAACATCATCGACACGCCGGGCCACGTGGATTTTACCGCTGAAGTGGAACGCTCGCTGCGCGTGCTGGACGGAGCCATCATCGTGCTCTGCGGCGTGGGCGGCGTGGAACCCCAGACCGAAAAGGTCTGGTTCCAATCGACAAAATACCGCATCCCCAAGATCGCCTACGTGAACAAGATGGACCGCGTCGGCTCCGATTTTTTTGACGTGGTCACCCAGATCGAAAGCAAGTTCAAGGTCATTACCCTGCCGCTGCAGCTGCCGCTGGGCGCGGAAGACACTTTTTCCGGGGTAATCGACCTGATCACCATGAAAGCCTACAGCTACAACGGTGAACTCTTGGGAGCCAGGGTGGACACCGTGGAGATCCCCCAGCCCTATGTGGACGATGCCCTGCTGCACCGCGAGCAGCTGATCGAGCGGCTGGCCGAGTTCGACAACGACGTCATGGAATTGTTCCTCGACAAAAAGGACATTCCCGACGAGTATCTGAAGAAGGCCGTGCGCGCCGCCACCCTGGGCCTCAAAGCGGTCCCGGTCCTGCTCGGCTCCTCCTTCAAGAACAAGGCCATCCAGAACCTGCTCGACGCCGTGGTCGATTACCTGCCTTCCCCGGCCGACAAGGCCGATGTGGCCGGCAGTGACCCCAGGACCGGCAAGACGCTGACCCGCAAGTTGTCGGACAGCGAGCCCATGTCGGCTCTGGTCTTCAAGATCATGAGCGATCCTTACGTCGGGCAGCTGATCTTCTTCCGCGTCTATTCCGGCGTGATCAAGGTTGGAGCCATGGTGTTCAACAGCCGCAAGAACCAGAAGCTGCGCGTGGCCAAGCTCCTGAAGATGCATGCCAACAAGCGGGAAGAGGTCAATGCCGTCCATTCCGGAGACATCGCGGCCACGGTGGCCTTGAAGGACATTTCGACCGGCGATACCCTGTGCGACGAAAGGCATCCCATCCAGCTGGATACGATCCAGTTCCCCGAACCCGTGGTCACGGCCACCATCGAACCGCGCCTGACGTCGGAACACCAGAAACTGGACGAGGTTCTCGGCAAGCTTACCATCGAGGATCCCACCCTGAAATCCTACGTGGATTCCCACACCGGACAGTCGATCATATCCGGCATGGGCGAACTGCACCTGGAGATCATCCAGGAAAGGATCAAAAGAGAGTACAAAATCCAGACCAAGCTCGGAAAGCCGCGCGTAGCGTATTATGAAACCATCCGCAAGTCCGCCATCGGCGAAGAGAAATACGTCAAGCAGTCGGGCGGCAAGGGGCAGTACGGTCACGTGATCCTGGAACTCAAACCCTATTCCGGAGACGGAAAATTCAAGTTCACCCCCAAGCTCAAGCCGAACGTCATTCCCAAAGAGTTTCACCTGGCCATCGAGCAGGGAGTGCTGGAAGCCATGGACATCGGCATCATCGCCGGTTTTCCCATCACCCACGTCGAAGTGGACCTTGTAGACGGCTCATACCATGAAGAGGATTCGACCGAACTGGCTTACAAGATCGCCGCTTCCATGGCGTTCAAAAACGCCTTCCGCAAAGGCAGCCCGATCATGCTGGAACCGTTCATGAAGATCGAGATTGTCGTCCAGGACGACTACCTGGGCGAGGTCATGGCCGACTTCAATACCCGCCAGGGCAAGGTGACGCACATGGACTTGAAAAACGGCCTGCACGTGATCGACGGCCAGGTGCCGCTGTCGCTGATGTTCGGCTATGCCACGGCGCTGCGTACCCTGACCCAGGGGCGGGGCAACTATTCGCTGGAGTTCCTGAAATACAGCGAGATGAGCGAAGAAAAAATGAACGAAGTTTTGAAAACCCAATTGGGGATCTATACCATCAATTAGGAGGCAAACATGGGAAAAGAGAAATTTGATCGCAACAAGCCGCATTTGAATATCGGGACGATCGGGCACGTGG
>JADFDP010000142.1 GCA_018262835.1 Candidatus Aminicenantota bacterium | reverse complement strand
GAGTAATGATTTGCCATCCAATATTTTATCATCACCGGGGCAAACGGGCAAGGGTTTCCCGGCCCGGAACGGGATAGCCCGGGGGCCGGTAGCTGGCCGCGAGTGATCCTATTCAGCCATACCCGTCAGCGTTCTCTGCCACGCCTCGCCTTGGCAACCATATCGCCGAGCGCCAGGATGACGCCGACAGCAAACAATCCGCAGCCAGGTATCCCGCTCTTGCTGAAAAAGATGCCGGCAATGATGAAAGCGGCGGAAAGCCCGGCCAGGGGAGAGAATTTCCTGCCCTTCTTGAACCGGTTCCCCAGGACCAACATGCCGGCGAAAAGCAGCAAAAGCAGCAGGGAGAAAACAATATGCATGTTCGCTATGCTCACGGCATTTCCTCCCGCCATATCAAAAGAAACAAAATGATTTTACCCAGGGAACGCAACCAGCGCGAGCGCCAGGATGGCCATCGTTGCTTTTCTCATCAACGCTTTTTTCATTCTTGGCACCTCCTCGCTAACGAAACCAGCAGGGATAGGAATTCATGCCGCTGGACCTGAAAATCAGGCGGATTTTCCCGGACGGCAGATCAATCACATACAGCTGATAAGCGGTTTTCTTTTTTTCCCTGGGGCTGGATGAAAAAACGATCTTGCTGCCGTCGGGAGAAAAACAGGGATAATAGTCGTAGTAATTGCTGCGCTGCGAAGTCAAATTGATCTGATTGCCCCCGTCACTGTTCATCAGGAAGACATCTCCCAGGCCGTCATCCTCGTCATTCACGAACGCCACCCGGCTGCTGTCGGGAGAAATTCGCGGACGGCAGCTTCCCCGCGTCGCCATTTCCGTATATTTTTGGCTTTTCAGGTTGTACTTGGCCACCCGCCAGCCCAAAAATACCTTGCCCGTAAAAAAGAACTCGTCGCCCCGATGGTTCTGGAAAGCGACAATCGTGCTCTTGAAGGGCGGATCGACAAACAATGGCGTCTTTTCCCCGGATTTCAACTCCAGCTTCATGGTCCGCCAGCGGCCGCTCCCCACCACCAGATCATAATATACAAACCGCTGATCGGCACTCCAGGATGGCGACACCTCGTCGCGCTCATCAGAGGTCAGTTGCTTGACCGCCCGGGTTTGCAGGTTCATGAGATAAATATCGTAATTACCCGAACGATTGGAGGTAAAAACTATCTGGTCCCCGGTTGGGTTGGCGACGGGATATTGATCGGATCCGGGATCATCCGTCAGCCGGATCAATTGATTTTTGCTCAGCAAATAGATGTCGTCCTGGCCGTTCATGCTGGAATTGAAAACAATTTTCGACTCTTCATTGAAGCGAATCTCGCTGGCAAAAAAAACGGACGCCGTAAAAGCCATGGCCAGCAATAAAATTATTTTCTTTTTCATGTTCACCCCGGAATTCATTCTGCCCGCACGCGGTCTTGCTTTCCATTATAACCCACGCCGGAAATTTTTCAAGTGCCCTCCCGGCGAGAAGAGGGAATGTCGGATGGCGAAACGGTATGGCAACGCGGCCCTAACGGCCGGCGCCATTCCCGGACTCAGATCCCCAGCGCATAGTCCACCGCCGCGCGGGCATGGATCGTCGTGGTGTCGAAGAGCAGGGCCGGGGCCTGCTCCCGAGTGATCAGCAGCGGCAACTCGGTGCAGCCGAGGATGATGGCCCGCACGCCTTTCGCGAGCAAGCCGTCGATCACCCTGCGCACCTCTTCCCTGGACTCCGGCCGGATGATCCCCAGGGCCAGCTCGTCAATGATGATGCGATGGACCCGCTCGCGCTCCGCCTGGCCCGGCACGATCGCATCGATGCCGTGCCGGTCCCGCAGCCGGCCCCTGAAAAAGTCCTCTTCCATGGTGAAGCGCGTGCCCAGCAGCCCGACCTTGCCGAGTTTGGCCTTTTTAATCTCCAGGGCGGTCGCATCGACGATGTGCACGATCGGGATACCCACTTCCCGGCCGATGGCATCGGCGAGCTTGTGGGCCGTGTTGGCGCAGAGCACCAGGAGGTCGGCGCCGCCCAGTTCGATCCCCTGGGCGGCCCGGAGCAGGATCGCCAGCACCTTGTCCCACTCGCCGCGCTCGGTCAGCGGCTGGATATCGGCGAAGTCCACTGAAATCATGACGCTCCTGGCCGAATGATGGCCCCCGAGCTTTTCCCTGGTCATCTCGTTGATCCGCTGGTAGTAGACCAGCGATGATTCACATGTGATGCCGCCCAGAAGCCCGATGGTTTTCATTGCATCCTCCTCCGACTAAATTTCAATTATAGCCATAAAGGAAAAACAATTCCGGCTGTTTGAGGTCTTTCCCGAGACTACTCCTTCTCCCCGCTGATGGACTCCCTTGACAGTTTCTTATGAATATCGTTGACCGCCATCAGGGCGGCGGAGCCGTACCACTCCTTCAGCTCCATGACCAGGCTCCCGGCTTGAATGGCCGGGTCGCTGCGGGTCAGGGTTTCGGCCTCGGCCACGGTGGCCACGTTGAAAACATAAATGCCGCGCAGCTCGCCATCGTCCAGGAACGGCCCGGCCAGGGCCAGCTTGCCTTCCGCGGCCATCCTGCCGATGTTCTTCAAATGAGCGACTTGCAGCTCTTCCGCCTTTTTCTTGTCGGTGGTGCGGTTGGGCCCGCGCTTCAAAAAGGCCATCACATACTTCTTCATGCCGTATTCGTCGGCCCCGTATTTTTCAGCGGCCCGGCCGTCATAGGTCCCGCTTTTCAAACAATCCTCAAGCGGCGCGTCCGGCGCCGCAACAAGAACCGTCAAAGACAATCCAAAGATCAGAAGCCATCCTGATTTTTTTCTCATTTTTTCCCCTTGGGCCTGAATGGTCGGTAAAAGAATACGGTTTGCCTTTTATTTTTTCAAGACATCAAGGGCCCCTTTGCCTTGCAAGAGTTTTGCTTCGATTTTTAACAGCTCTTCATGCAGTATGTTGGATATCTTTTCGGGAACGAAGCGGATCTGATTCACTTCCAATCTCATTTTCCGGTCAAAAGAATGGACCAGCAGGATGCCCTTGTTCCCGGAATCCGCAATTTCCGCATCCAGGGCCAGCCGGACAAACCAGTTTTTTTGCACGCGGCATTTCTCAATGGCGTCAATTCTGATTCTCATTGTCAAATCGGGATCCGCCCCGGAGCCGTAAGCATTCACTTTTTTGAAAACCGATCTTTTTTTCCAGAAATCGATCACGGCATCCTCGATCAATTCTTCCGGAGTTTTTGACCATAACGCGAAATTGTGATACTTCACCTGGAACGGGGATTCCCGGTAGACAATCCTGTAATCCCGATAGGTTTCGTTGATTTCAACGTCTTCCACCAACAAAACCTTATCCAGCTTGAAGCCGCCCCGGTTTTCCGGAATTTCGGTTTGCAGGTCGAAATAACGGGGCCCGCCGCAGGCCCAAGCAAAGATCAAAATGCCGACCAACGGAAAAATCCGGCCTGTGACTTTAATCATTCTGACCTCCCAAGCGCCGGGCGCCCCAAGCCCGGCCCCGGAGAGTTTCGCACAGTTAAAAGGAAATCGACGGCCAACGCCAGGCCGATTCCCGCCGCATTGGCCAGGAGGTCGA
>JADFDP010000141.1 GCA_018262835.1 Candidatus Aminicenantota bacterium | reverse complement strand
AAGGGCTAATCGGCTGGCAGCTATTTAAAAATAATCTCATCACGATTGATTATCCAAAACGCAGATTGATGGTAAAATAAATTGTTGATGGTTGACCGTTGGGCCGTTTCACATTGGCGAAGCGGTGATTCCCAGGGCGTCAAATGGTTGCATCCCGCGGTTTCGCATGAGGTAAAATTCATATTGAGAAGGAGTTTTTCGTTATGAAACAATTTCCATTTGCCATGCTGTTGATGCTGGCGGGCATGGCTGTCGCCGCCCAGGCGAAGTCGATTGAGCAACCCATTCCGATCTCACCGGATGCCGGACTCGATATCCCGGCTGAATTGGTTTGGATCACCCTTATCACCGATAAGATCAAACAAAATCCGCAAGGCTTTTGGGAGGTTAAACTGACGAATGGGATCGAAATGATCTATATCCCGGCTGGAAATTTTATGATGGGATCTCCGAGGCAGGAAGAAGGATGGGAGAATGGGGAAGGTCCCGTTCATCGCGTATATGTCAATGGAATATTGATCGGCAAGTATGAAGTCACCCGGGCGCAATGGCTGGCAGTCATGGGCGGCGGCGCACTGCGGGCCGAGGAGACGCATCTTCCCAAGGCGGATGTGTCCCATGATGGTGTCCAGGAATTCTTGCATGCATTGCGGAGGCGTTCAGGGCTTAGATTCCGTCTGCCAACAGAAGCCGAATGGGAGAAATGCTGCCGCGGCGGCAGCTCGGGGCCCCAATACGGGCCGCTCAATGAAATTGCCTGGCATGTGGGAAATTCCGGCGAACGACCCCACGCGGTCGGGAGCAAAGATCCCAATGATTTCGGTATTTTCGACATGCTGGGCAATGTCTGGGAGTGGTGCTCTGACTGGTACGGGAGTACTTATTATGAAGAATCTCCCTATAGGGATCCCCACGGTCCCAAACTAGGCAAGCGCCGGGTCTGCAGGGGCGGCGGTTTCCGCCACGGCGGGCATTACCTGCGCTGCGCCCACCGCAACGACCAGGATCCCGCCAAAAGCAAGCCCCACCTTGGCTTCCGGCTCGTGTTGGATTTCACCCTTCGTTAAACCGAGGGCAGGGGCGAGCCCTGCCCCTACCCAAAGATATTGCCCTTCCCGCCCTTTTCTGTTAATAATACGGCTTGAAAAAATATTTGCTTTTTTTTCTTGCCCTCCTCACCGTACTGCCTGTGTCGGGGTATGCCGAGGAAAAGCGGGAACGGCAGAACAAGGCCTCCCTGGTCGTGGAATACGGCCTCGACTCCCTGGAGCGGAGATACTACCATCCCAGCTTCCGATTCGATTTCCCCTTCAAGGGCGGCAGCTGGTTCAGCGAGGTGCAGTATATTTCGCGGATGAACGGCCGTCTGCAGGGAGCCATCGACTACTGGGTCAACGCCGGAATGCAAAAGGCCGTCGGGGATAAACTTCGGCTCGAACTGCGGCTGAACCATTTCTGCCGCCACGAGACCCTGCGCGATACCCTTTATGTCTGGAGCATAAACGAGGTCCTAGCGCGCGTCGGGCTGGCCGGAAAAAAATTCAACCTGGCGTTGGCCGCCGGCCCCTTCATCGGCAGCAGCCCAGGCTACCGCGAACTGCTGGTCCTCAACGGCGAATGGCGGGGCGTCCTCTTTCCCGAGCTCTCCCTCTTCGCCGAGCTGAAGCTGGTGAATTTCGCCCGGCTCTACCATGAGGGCGGGTTCTTTCTGGCCCTGAACAGGAATGTCGATATTTTTTTCAAGAACACCCGCCACTATGAGTTCCCCAACACCACCTACCTCGGCCTGCGCTACCGCTCAGGAGACCGGAACGGCGCCTTGCTCGACACCGTGAAGGTGCTGGCCGGCGTCTCGCCGTTCGACCATCGGTTCAAACTGGAGGTCGAGGGCGGGTTCAAGCTGGAGTTTTTCCGCAACGAGTCCCGGCGGGTGGCCCTCGGGATCGAATTCGAGACGCCCATCCTCAACGGCGACAGCTTCTTCTCCCAGTTCTGGCCGGCGAGAATGAACTATGACATCGGCCTCGACTATGAAAAAAAACTCGCTCCGCGCCTGTTCGCGGCCTGGGTGGCATGCTACCGCCTGGCCATGCCGGTCGATAAGGACCGGTCGTTCACCGCCAGCTTGTTCACCGGCCTGGGCCTGCGCAACCAGCCGAATTTTGACGAGCTGGGACAGGATGTCCGCTATGAGGTCGCGGCGGGCTACAATTTCAAGCGCGGCCTGGAGCTCGACGGCAGGTTCGGGCTGGAGATCTGGAAGAGCCATGCCCTGCGCCTGGTTGCCGAAATGAAGACCCAGGTCGACGGCAGGAGGATGCGCGTCGATCTCCGGCTTCTGGCCTGCCCCGCCAATCGGGTCGAGCTCCGCCCCTATGTTGGCTGGAAAAAGGATATCCAGATGCAATCCAGCCAGGACGTGCCGGGGAGATTCCTTTTCGGCCTGGGTTTTTTCAAGGCGTTTTAAAAGATCGCCCAAAGATTGGATTCTTGCATCTGCCGGCCTTTAATTTTATCGGCTCATTGAATTTTCACATTGAATACATGTTGTTTAACCGGATCCGCGTCTTTTTCCCAGGGCCGCACATATTTCAATTTGATTTCAGCCCGGCCGGCAGTCAGCGCCCGGCATATCCAGATCTCATTTTCGCTGGCGCCCAGCAGACCGCTGTCCGGGGCTTCATTTTTGGTTTCCATGATGATCAGCATTTTTTCATCAATCGGCGCGGCCAGTTCCCAGCCGTAGCCGGTCCCAGGACGGGTGACGAACTTCAGCGAAAATACTTGTCCGGCCTGCACCTGGATGCAAGTATTCTCTTTGTCGGACATGGGGAAAACAGCCATGGCTTCCTCCTCGGCTCCTGAGCAAATCAAAGTCACTGACCAAAGCCCCATGAGCGCAAAAAATCCGATTTTTAAAAAATTTCTTTTCATTGAGTCAGGTTCCTCATTGGTTTTTGATTAAAAATATACACCAACCCTAAAAAAAATCAATCGGCTGTTGAATTGCCTTCGGGAAAAGTCTCAGGCCCAGCCTGCGGAACCGTCGGGTTCATATGATATGGAACTCCATGGCCTTGATTACCGCCTGGGTGCGTGTCTTGACCTTCATTTTTTTAAAGATATGGTGGGTATGGGTCTTGACGGTTTTTTCGCTTAAAAACATTTTTTCACTGATGGCGAAATTGGAAAGGCCCGAAGCCAGGGCCTGCACGATCTCGATCTCGCGGTTGGTCAGGTCGAAGGTGTTGATCGGTTTTTTGTAGACGATTCCGGGGTTGGTGTCTTCCAGCAGTTCACTGAGCAGCCGGTGCGACAGTTCGCGACTGATCCAGATCTGGCCGTTGACAATGCAGTCCAGTGCTTTCTTCAAATTGGCCTTGCTGACATTGGCCGGCAGAAAGCCCTTGACGCCGCAGCGGATCAGCTTTCTTTTTTTACCGTCGTCGTAATCGCAGTTGATGATGACCGTTCTGGCTTTCGGAAAAACGATCTTCAGATGGGTGAACATATTTTCCGGGTTCTCTAAAAATGCATGGTTGCAGGAAGCGCAGACCAGCAGCAGCTCCGCTTCGAGGTTAAAATCGCTTTTCTTGATGTAATCATATGCGTGGTATGTGTAGAGCAGGCGGTATTCCGTGTTTTCGCTGAAAAAGTTTTCCAGGCCTTCCTTGACCAGCAGGTGGTGGCCGATCAGGA
>JADFDP010000140.1 GCA_018262835.1 Candidatus Aminicenantota bacterium | reverse complement strand
CGCCGCGCTCTTGCAGTAGCCGCACCATCTCCTCTCTTGCTTTCAGATCTGCCCAGCGCATTGTGGCCGGAGTGTTCAGCATCTCCTCTTTGGTGAAGCCGAAGATATCGGCCAAGCGCTGGTTGAGAGTGATGATGCCGCTGCCGTCGAGACGGGAACGGTACATTCCCACCTCGGCGTTGTCAAACAAGCTGCGGTATTTTTCTTCGCTCTGGCGGAGCGCCTCCTCCATCCGCTTGCGCTCGGTGAAATCCGTGAAAGTGCCAACGATCCGCACCAACCTGTCCTGGTCGTCTTTCACCAAATGTGAGTTCACCATCACCACAATCTTGGCTCCATCCGCCGTCTTGGCGTTGATCAGGAAGTTCTGGATGGAGCCCTTGGTCATCAGCTCATCCAAGTACTGTTTTCGGTCTTTCGGGTTCTGCCAGAAGTCTGGCAACTTCGCCCCGCGCATATTATGGGCGGGGTCAAAACCGAGGATCCGATTGAAGGCCCGATTGTGGTCGAGTAAAAGTCCATCCGCTTTGCAGCAATAGTATCCTTCATCAAGGTATTCTACAGTTTCACGAAACTTGCACTCGCTCTCTTTTAATGCTTTTTGTGCGGAGCGTTCCTCGGTTTGATCGCGGAAGACCAGCACCACGCCGGTAATAACACCACTCTCATCACGGATCGACGCACCACTGTCGGCGATGGGCCACCGCGTTCCGTCGCGGGCAATGAGCATTGTGTGATTGGCGAGTCCGACCACTGTACCCTCGCGCATGACGCGCGCGACCGGGCTCTCAACTGGGGCACCCGTCTCCTCGCTTATGATCCTGAACACATCGACTGCCTGCCAACCCAGGGCCTCAACCTCCGGCCACCCGGTCAATTTCTCGGCAACAGGGTTCATTTGCACAATTTTGCCTTTATTATCGATCACAATGACAGCATCGCCGATGCTGTAGAGAGTAGCCCGAAATCGCTGGGCCGAGTGCTCTAGTGCGACAATTTTGAGTCGCAGGGCATCGTTCTCATGAATGAGTTGCCTTTGATCTATCTGATCCTTGGGTATTTCTACCCCTTTCCGTTGTCGGGCGCTTTTTCCGGAACCGGTCGATTTTTTGGTTCTTTCTTTCTCGCTCATTGATCTCTCTTTATCGGGGTGGCCGGCAGTTGGCCAGCAGGATTGTGATTAACTTCCCCTTACTCATGTTTAATGCCATTGCTTCACCTCAATTTTTTAACCCGAATTATGAGCTCTGCGGTTTTTATTCGTAAATTGGCAATGAAATGACAATTCCTGCAGTCCATTTTTTTAGCTGCATAATCGGGGCAAGAAAGAAGTACATTTGCTTCTTTTTGGAGTGCTTTAGCAAACCTTGCCTTTTCTATTACTCGGTCAACATTGTTGATTTGATTTAAAATATCCTTGATTATGGACTCTTGTTTTTGAAATGCCCGGCAGATTTTCTCAGGTTGTTCTGCGAACATATTCCTTGCTCCCCAAACTTACTCCCAAGATATTTAAATAAAATTAATATTCCATTTCCTCAAAAAGCGAAACCCAGGCCGGCGCCAAGCTGGAAGCCGCCCAGCTTGACTTTGCCGGTTTCTACTTCATCGCTGGCCTGGCTGAAAGAGGCGGCCAGCGTGGCAAACACTTTTTTCCATAAGAAATAATCGAGGTTTGTCCCTATTTTCCAGCCCACGCCCGATCCTTTCAAAGTCCCATCCAGCGCTTCTTCTTTAAAAGAGATAAAAGTCAGGCCGGCTTCGGCGCGCAGCTGCAGCCTGGCATTCAATTTGTAAACGTAGCCGGCGCCGAAACTGAGCAGGGTCTGGCGGATGGTGGCGGGTTCAGACACTTCCTCGATGAAACCCTGCTTGGAAATCCAGGCGCATGCGCCCCAAACGCTGATGCTCTTGTGAACCAGTCGGGTGAACTTGATCTCCGGCATGAACCCGCGGCCGTAGATCTGGCGGTAGCTGGCGGCGGAGCTGAAAAATATGTTGGCGCCAGCCGATACCATGTTTTTTTGCTTGGACGCCTCTTCTCCCCTGCAGTCCAGGGTGAACGAAGACAGCGTGATCATCAGGAGCAATACGGGCATGGCGCTGATCTTTGTCATGTTTTTCATTATAACCTCATTGAGTTTATATCGTCTTGTCCACGGAAAATCCGTACAGTTCCCCTTCGGCGTTGTAGGCTTCTATCCGATACGTATAGGCGGTGCCCGCTTCCAGGTATTTGTCCTGCATCTCGAACTGATTGTTTTGCAATTCCGCGGGAGTGATCGCTTTCAGCAATTCGAACTCGCCCGCCCCCCTTTTGCGCAGGATGCGGTACTGGGCCGCCGGGATGCCGAAATCTTCGACCAGTAATTGGATCTGGCCATAATAGCGCAAAATGCTGAACGCCTGGACCTTCCGCCGTTCGGCCAGCAGGTCCAATTTCACCTTGGCTACCTTGACCGTGATCTCGTCGGCCCCGCTGGCATGGGCGTCATCAAAGGCCACGATGCGCAGGGCATGATTGTCCACTGAAAAACTCATGGTGTCCATGGTGAAGCTGTAGCGGGCGCTCACGCTGGAAATTTCCGTTGCCGAAAGCCGCGCCGCGGGGTCCGGCGGCGTTTCCCGCAACTCTTTTCGTTCTCCCGCCTTCGCGGTCGGCTCATTGTCCTGCGCCCGGGAATCGCCGCTGCACGCCTTCCCCTGGACCCTCAAGGGCACGGCGTTCAGCTCGGCGAAGGGAAAAATTCCGGGCGGCTCGCCCGGCTGCCATTGCAGCCGCGCCAGGATGCATTTACTGGTGAGGCGATCGAACCCGCCCAGGATCGCCAGCTGTTCGTTGACCCAGTCCGCTTTCTCGACCTCCAGGCTGCCCGTCGGCACGACAATGCTGGTATTGCCGTCCCTGTCCAGTATTTCGACCTGGGCCGTGCCGGCCTGGCTGCCGGCGATCAAAATGAGGTTGTTCAGCACGCTTACCGCCCGGATGTCGTCAAAGCGGTTGGATTGGATTTCCGCGTTCTGCGGGAAATAGCTCTCCAAGCGCTGAGTCTGCCCACCGCCGCGGCTGACGGCCGTATGTCCCCACTGGCGCATGGTTTCCTCGGTCAGCAGGGACTGGTTTTCTCCGATCCAACCCAGGCGCGGGTGCCAGATGCGTATCGGGCTCATGCCCTTGGCGGCGCTGGCGCATTTCAGGATAATGGCCCCTTCTTCGGCCACTTGCCATTCCTGAATGGGCTGATCGCTGGCGAACACGGTGCGGCTCTGCCGCGCGGGGTTCCAGGCGCGCATCACCAGCGTCTGCTTGGCGTTGTACATCAAGTAATAAAGGTTGTTTAAACCATCGGTCTGAAAGGCCTGGCTGGTGCCGAAGTCGCCGACGATCCATGCCGGGGGGGGTTCCACTCCGAGCAATTCCCCCTTGTTGAAATCAGCCAGGACGATGACGTATTGGCTGCCGTTTTCGAGAACCTGAGGTTCGCTGAAAGCAACGGCCAGTAAGTTGATCCGCGGCAGCAGCTGCAGATGGGCAATGTCGACATCGGGCTGGATGATGGCTGAAACCAGTCCGTGACCGTCCACCTTGCGGGCTTTTCTCTCTGGAGTGAGGAAAATGGCTTGGGCGCCGCGCAGATCGAACCGCCAAGTTCCTTGTTGAAAAACGGGCTCCGGGGCGCCGGGCTCGGTACCCGGGCCGATTTCATTGACCGCTTTTTTGGCCGTGGCGGAAAGGGGTGTCCCGGCTCCGGCCTGGGAGGAGGTG
>JADFDP010000013.1 GCA_018262835.1 Candidatus Aminicenantota bacterium | reverse complement strand
TGGCTGCGTTGTATTTCCTGAAGGACCATAGCCAAAGTCATGCCGGGCCGCTCATCGGGCTGCTGGGGATGGAGCTGATCCTGGGTGCGCTTTTTACGCCTTTCGCCATTTTCTTTTTCTGCCCCCTGGGCCTGATCTTTGCCGGGATGCTGCTGGGGCCGCGCCGGTTCTGGCTGCGGATCGCCGTGCCGCTGCTGCTGGCCTTCACGGTAAGCTACTGGCTGGCGCAGTACTCCCGTCTGGAAAAACAGGCCTTTATCCAGGAGAACCTTAAAATCATTTTTTCCAGCCAGAGCCATTACGCCAAGCTGGTTGCCCGCGAGATCGTTTATGAACTCAATTCGCGGGAAACGCCGTTTTTCGCCCAATTCGATAAAAGCAGGCAAAATGACCTGGCTGACAGTTGGAAAAACACCCTGGCGGCGAGGGAAAGCATTGCTTCGGGGATTTATGTGGTGGATGCGGAGGGCAAAGTTCTTCAGGCCTTTTCCTATCAGATCCCTTATATCCATCTCAACAAGGAGAATGTCTTTCCGTTCTGGCATATAGAAAACGTGGAGGCAGACCTGTTTGGGAAGAAAGTGAGCCTGGCCGTGGCCACGATCAACGTGTTTCAGCGCGAGCGCTATTTGGGTTACATCATGGTCCAGGTGCTGAATTCCGCCGATCTGATCCTGAAAAGCAGGGACCAGGTGTCACTGCTTGCCCTGGACCAGAAGATCAAGAATTCCGGGATCGGTTACATCAAGTTGGATGGAAACCGGCGCATCCTGGAAAACCCGGCCAATATTAACGTGGAAAACCTGGCTTCGCTTTTGCAGTTCGGCAACGCCTGGGTCCGGTTCTCAGCCATGGGCGTCACTTACAGCGGCTTTGTTTTCGGCAGCGGGGCGGAAACGCTCATCATTTTTTTCCCGGAAAGCACTTTCTTCAATTCCTTTTCCGAATATATCAAGATTTTGAGTTTCCTGCTGTTTTTACTGGCGCTTTTCAACGTCCGGGGCTTGAGGAAATTCCAGTGGCGGTCATTTTTCGGCTCATTTTCAGTAAAAGTTTTCGCCATACTGGTCCTGCTCTCCATCCTGACCGCCGCAGTTTTCACCCTGTTTGCCTTGAATTTCAATTTCCAGTCACTGGAAACGCAGCGCGACCAGGCGATCTTCGACCGCGGGCGCTCGGCCCTGAACATCATTAACAATCTCCTGGCCGAAAGCGGTGAAATCACCCAAAGCCACATGTTCCTGCTGGAAAAAATCCTGGAAAACAATATCAGCGTTTACGAAAAAGGGATACTGCTATTCACCTCTGACCACCGGAAGATCATCCGCTCGCAGCTGCCGATCTACCTGAATTCAGGCATTCGCACTATCCTGCAGCAAAACAACCAGCAGTTCCAGCTGCAAAAAAAGGAAAATTTTCTGAACCTGTATTTCAAGACAAGCGGGGAGTATGTTTTTGACATAGAATTTCCTTTCAACAGCGCCGATCTGCTGCGGGCCCGCGCCTACTTCATCGACTTCATGGTGTCGGTGTTTTTTATTCTGATTGTCATCGGCATGGCCGCGGCGTTTTTTTTCCGCAACAAGATCCTGGCGCCGATCCATCACTTGAACCGCGGCATGGCGGAGGTGCAA
Source organism: Candidatus Aminicenantota bacterium (assembly GCA_018262835.1). GTDB lineage: Bacteria > Acidobacteriota > Aminicenantia > UBA2199 > UBA2199 > UBA2199. The sequence continues at coordinate 39,829 of JADFDP010000013.1, read as the reverse complement.
CGGGGTAATTTGCGGCCCTTGGCCGATATCCCGGTTGAAGCGGAATTGCGTGAGCTTTACCAGGGCTTCAATTCCATGCTGGGAGGCATCCAGGAGCAAAAAAAGAATGTTTCCGAGATCTCGAAAATGAAAACTTTGGTCCAACTGGGACGAAGAGTGGCCCACGAAGTCAAGAACCCGCTGACTCCGATCCGGCTTTCGGCCGAGCAGATCCTGCGTTCCCTGCAGGATGGGGAAGGGATCGACAAGCCGGTGATCGCCAATGCGGTCCGCTTCATCATCGAAGAGACCGAGCACCTGCGCCGGGTGGCTTACGGATTTTTAAACTTGTCGAAGCTGGATGAATTGAAAGCCGAGTCCTTCTCGCTCAACGGTCTGATCGCTGAAGCGATCTCCCGCCTGCGTTCCATTTATCCCCAAGTCCGGTTTGCATTGCGTGCAAGCGGCATGGCGATCGAGGTCGTCGCCGACCGCCAAAAGATCAAACAAGTGATTGACAACGTGTTGACCAATGCCCTGGAAGCCGTGACCGGCAAGGATGGCGAAATTGAGGTGTCCCTGGAGCCGGATGGGGATGAGGTGGAGATCCGCATCCGCGACAACGGCATGGGGATCAGCGGCGAGGAGCTTGAGCGGATCGCCATGGAGGAATTTTCCTCCAAGGACCTGGGGACCGGGCTGGGCTTGGTCATTGCCCGCCGCTTTCTGGAACTGCATCGGGGCAGTTTGCGAATCCAATCGTATCCGGATACGGGCACGACCATAATCATGAGGTTTGCCAAGCATGTACCACAGGCCTGATCCCTTAAGTCCCGGCGCTGGCGTCGGCATTTTCCTGCCGTCGTCACCTGTCAAGGAACCGTACCGCAGCCAGGGACTGCAGGCCCTGAGGGAAATGGGGCTCCGCCCCCGGGAAGTGGACGATGCCCTTTCCGGAAATGACTTTTTGGCCCGATCGCCGGAACGAACCCTGGCCGACTTGCAGGAATTTTTCATTTCACCCGAAATCAGTGCCCTATGGGCCGGCCGTGGCGGCTATGGCTCCAATTATCTGCTGCCGCTGCTGGACCGGCTGGCGATCCCTGTCCCGAAGATCGTTGTCGCTTCATCCGATGTCAGTTACCTTTTGTGGTACCTGATGGAACGGCGGGAGATGGTCGTTTTTTATGGTCCGCTGGCATACGGCGGGCTCGCCGCCGGAGCTTGCGATCGCGGGCAGATCATGGCGGCGCTGAACGGCAACCAGCCGCCCCTGCGGTTTCCCGGGAGCATTCTGTGCCCGGGACACGCCAGGGGACTGCTGGGCGGCGGCTGTTTGTCCAATTTCGTTTCCTTGCTCGGGACCCCGCACTTGCCGGCATTGAAAAAAAGAATCCTTTTGCTCGAGGATGTCAACGAAAGGCCGTTCCGCCTGGACCGCATGCTGTGGCAGTGCGAGCAGGCCGGGGTGTTCCGTAGCATCCGCGCCCTGCTGCTGGGCGAATTTCCGAATTGTTTCAAAGACGCGGAGGAAAAAGAATCGTTTTATGGCCGCTGGCGGGAAAAATTGACCGGTCTGGGTATCCCGGTCCTTTACGATATGCCGTTCGGCCATGCCCGGTCCGCCCAGGTGCTGCCGCTGGGCGTGAAAGCCGAGATCGATGCGGAATCGCATCCGGGACTGCTCCGCTGTGAGATCGGGGTGAAATGGTAAAGAAGGTTTTTCTTTGCGGCATCGCCGGAACCGGCATGAGCGCCCTGGCCGGGCTTTTCAAGCAGCAGGGCTATGAAGTGTACGGATCGGACAATCGCTTCTATCCACCGGTCGATCGGCTGCTCGCCGACCTGCAGGTCACGCTGTTCCAGGGTTTTGCCGCCAAGAACATTCCCGCCCAGATCGATTTTTGCGTCATCGGCAACGCCATCAGCCGCGGCAACCCCGAAGCCGAATACATCCTCGACCATGACCTGGAATACTTTTCCATGGCCGAAGCCCTGCAGCGGTTTTTCATCAAGGGCAAGCGGTCGCTGGTCGTGGCCGGCAGCCACGGCAAAACCACCACCGCGTCGTTCGTCGCCCACCTGCTGACCGTCGCCGGCCTGCGTCCCGGTTTTTTTATCGGCGGCAAACCCGTCAATTTCAACGCCAACCACCTGCTGGCCGCCGGGGACTACTTTGTCAGCGAGGGCGACGAATATGAAACCGCTTTCTTTGACCGTTCGGCCAAGTTCTTCAAATACCGCCCCGACCTGCTGCTCATCACCGCCCTGGAGCATGACCACATCGATTTCTACCGGACTGCCGAATCCTATCTGCAGAGTTTCAAAAACCTGGTCAACCAGGTCCCGGGCCGCGGGCGGATCATCATCAATGCCGATTACGAGATGGCCCGCCAGGCGGTTGGCCGTTCTTTTACCCCGGTCGTTTCTTACGGCTGCGCCGGAGCGGATTACGAAATCAGTGACCTGCGGCCGAGCCGCGGGGGTTATGATTTCGGGCTGGAGAGAAGCGGACGCAGATGGAAATTCCATTCGCCCCTGGCCGGTCCCTACAATGTCTGGAATTTAACGGCCGGGATTATCCTGGCGCATGAACTCGGCCTGCCGGAAACGATCATAGCCGAAGCCCTGGCCACCTTCGGGGGGGTGGAGCGCAGGCTGACCGTTCTCGGCCAATGGCAAAACACGGTTTTTATCGAGGATTTCGCCCACCATCCCACGGCCATCACCCAGGTGCTCGGCGGCTTGCCGGACGCCTATCCGGGGCGGAAAATCGTGGCGGTCTTCGAACCGCGCTCCTGGAGCCTGCGCAGAAATTATTTTCAAGGCAGCCTGCCGGCCAGCCTGGGCCGCGCCGACGAGATCGTCATCAAGGACGTTTTTGAAAAGGAAAAAATCCCGGCCGGGGAGAGGCTGGATACCGTGGCCCTGCAAGCCGAGCTGGAGGCCATGGGAAAGAAAGTCCATGTCTTTGCCGATTATGACGGGATCCAGCGCTTCGTGGGAGCCATGGATTTTTCGCGAAAGCAGGTGGTCATTCTGCTTTCCAACGGCGACGTGCGCGATTTTACCGCCTGGGTGAAAGGCCTGGTCGAGAAAAAGGAAAAATGACCCGCAAAAGCCGGGACGGTGAAAAGGGGAGAGGCGGCCCAGGCCCGGCATGAGAAAAGATCCAGCGGCGAAGCGCTGGCCACCCTATTTGACTCCGGTACTGCTCGCCCTCTGCCTGATCATGGCCGGCGCTTGTTCCCGCTTCGACCAAAGCGTGCGCATCAGTCCGCTCGGCTCCGCCATTACGGAAAAAAGTGCCGCCATTGGCGGCTTCGCCGATTTCCGGCGGGCGTTCGCGAATTTCGATTTTTCCGGGGTCATCGACGGCGAACTGGACGTCGATTCCCGTGCCCTTATGCGGGGGATGCGCCTGGTCATGGACGGCGATATGGCCGCCGCCGAATCCAAATTCAGGGAATTAGCCGTCGCCGCCAGGGATGCTTGGTCGCGTGAGATCGCTGCCGAAATACTGGTCCAGTTGTACTATTTTCAATCCAAATGGAAAAGCCTGCATACGGTATTCGGACCGGTTTCCGGCCGCAAAGACACTGCCGAGGACAGCGAGCTGCCGTTCCGTGAGCTGAGTCTGGCCTTTGCTGAAAACTACAGTTTCCCTGAACGGCCCGTGATCCTGCCCTTGAAACTGAGCAGTTCGGGCACGCCCGTGATCCGGCTTCAGATCAACGGCGAATGGGAAAGGTTCTGGCTGGACACCGGCTCGGGTTTCACTGTCCTGGCTTCCGACCTGGCCGACAAATTGAAGATTTTTCCGCTGAACCGGACCAGAGCCCAGGCCGGTACCGGCACCAACAAAAGGGTGGCTGCCCGGTTGACGGTCATCGAAACGCTGCGGATCGGCGATCTGGAGATCCGTCATCATCCGGCCATGATCGTGCAGAAAAAAGATCTTTTTTTCAGGATCCCCGGTCTTTTTCAAAGAAGAAAAATCATGAAAAATACCGGGGTGAGCGGAATTTTGGGGATGAACGCCATCAAGAACCTGCGCCTGCGCATCGATTACCGGAAAGGCCGGATCATCATCGGCAGACCGGCGCACCTGGCCGGGGGTGCACGCAATTTTTTTTGGCTGGGATATCCGATCCTCATTTGCCGGAGCCAGGACGGCGTGCTCCTCCATTTCGGGCTCGACACCGGGGCCAAGCATTCGGTCATCTCCTCGACCATTTTCGCCAAGATCCGGCCTGCTGAAACTTATCGCATGCGGTTGAAGGTGTGGGGCGCCGGCGGTGAAATGAAAATCAGAACCCAGGTCCTGCCCCGCTTGAAAATAATTGCCGCCGGCCACCTGCTCGAGTTCAAGGACATTGTTTCCATGCCGCTGAACCAGTTCGGGTTCGTCAGCCTCGACGGCGTATTGGGCAACGACTTTTTTTCCGGCTGCGGCAGCCTGGCCATCGACCTTTCCAGCGGGGTGTTCGCCCTGGAAAACGGCCTTTGATACACAATGCTGCCGCTGGTTCTGCAGCGGACCGACCATTCCCTCGGCTGTTCCGCCCAAGTCCCGCTGCGTTGTTCTTTAGGAAAAATTGACAGGAAACCGCAAAATCGGTAAGATGACCACTCAGCAAAACGAGGAGGTTCGCTCATGATTATTTCCCGGGAACTGACCGCCAAGGAAAAATTGAAGCCCCTGTTCGACGATCCCCTGAAACTGCCGTTCGGAAAGAATTTCACCGATCACATGTTCAGCATGGACCATTGCGGTTCGGGTTGGCAGAATCCCTGCATCAAACCCTACCAGCCGTTGGTTTTACAGCCGTCGGCCAATGTTTTTCATTACAGCCAGGAGGTTTTCGAAGGCCAGAAGGCCTATAGATCTCCCAAAAACGAAATCCTTTTATTCAGGCCCCGGGAAAACGCCCGGCGCCTGAACCGTTCGCTGCAGCGGCTCTGCATGCCCGAAATTCCCGAGGAGATGTTCCTGGAAGCCGAATGCGAATTGCTCAAGATCGAGGAACGCTGGGTTCCGGGCCAGAAGGGGGCGAGCCTGTACATCCGGCCGACCGTGATCGGCACCGAAGCCGCGCTGGGGATCAAGGCCTCCAGCGAGTATCTTTTTTTCATCATCCTGTCCCCGGTGGGACCCTATTTCAAGGAGGGCTTCAACCCGGTCAGCCTTTGGGTCTCCGCTACCTATTCCCGAGCCGGCAGCGGCGGGACTGGAGAAGCCAAGACCGGCGGCAACTATGCCGGCAGCCTGCTGGCCACCCGTGAAGCCACGCAAAAAGGCTACAGCCAGGTCCTCTGGCTCGATGCCGGCGAGCACCGCTATATCGAGGAAGTCGGGGCCATGAATATTTTCTTTGTCCTGGGCGGCAAGTTGGTCACCCCGTCCCTGGGAGGGACCATTCTGCACGGCATCACCCGCAAATCGGTCCTGGAATTGGCTCCGGAACTGGGACTCCCGGTTGAAGAACGGCGTATCGCCATCGATGAAGTCATCGAAGGCATTCACACCGGGAAATTGACTGAAATTTTCGGCGCCGGCACGGCTGCCGTCATCAGCCCGGTGGGGAAGATCGCTTTCCAGGGGAGCGATCATGTGATCAACGGCAACCAGACCGGTCCATGGGCGCAAAAATTCTTTGCCACACTGACCGGGATACAGTACGGCGAAATCGAGGACAGGCACGGTTGGGTCTTCAAAGTGAAGTAAGGAAAACGAAAAAAATGGCGGAACGGATTCAGCCCCTGGCCGGCCGGATCATTTTATTGTTGGCGTTTTTGATTTTTTCCCCCACGGCCCGGCAGCGGGCCGAAGCATTGCCTCTAGGGCAGATATCCGATCCGGTTCCGTGCCTGCATGATGCCAGCCAGAGCTACGCGCTGTATCTGCCGACGGCGTACCACGCCCAGCGTCGCTGGCCGATCGTTTATTGCTTCGACCCCGGGGGCCGGGGCGCTGTCCCCGTCGCCCTTTTCAGGGAAGGGGCCGAGAAATACGGCTGCATTCTGGTCGGTTCCAACAATTCCAAGAACGGCCCCTGGGAAATTGTCCTGCAGGCGGCGCGGGCATTCTGGCGCGACACCCATGCCCGCCTGGCTATTGACGACCAGAGGATTTACGCGGCCGGCTTTTCCGGCGGAGCCAGGGCGGCATGCGGATTTGGAAAAATGCTGTCCATTAATTTGCAAGGCATCATCGCCTGCGGAGGCGGGCTGCCCGAATGGCTTGAGCCCAGGGATATCATGGGCCTTCCCTGGTTTGGCACTGCCGGGCTGTATGATTTCAATTATGCGGAAATGCGGGAACTGGCAGGGCAATTGGAAGCTCAAGGCACGCCGCAGCGGCTTGAAGCTTTTCCCGGCCGCCACAGTTGGCCGCCGCCGGAACTGGCCCTGGCTGCGCTGGAATGGCTGGAGCTGCAAGCGATGAAATCCGGTAGACGTCCCCCGGATGACAAAACGATCGCGGATTGGCTCTCCCGGGCGTTGGCCAAGGCCCGCGAACTTGAAAATCAACAGGAATGGGGGAGCGCTTACGGCCGCTATGCGTCTATGGTTGCCGATTTCTCCGGGCTGGCCGACGTCACCGCGGCCCGGGAAAAAATGCTCAGCCTGGGAAAATATGGTGCGGTGAAGGACTTTAAAAAAAGCGAAAGCGACCGGGAAACCGAGTATGCGGAGTCTCTCACGCGGCTGAAAGCGATATACTGCCAATTGCGGGGCCCCTTGAACGAGCCGGGCAAAGCCCGAAGAATCGTCAATGAACTCAGAATAGCCGGGCTGAGAAAAAAAGCCGATGCCAAAGATCAGGGACGCGAGCAAATCATTGCCCGGCGTTTGCTGGGGGAATTGTCCACCCAGGCCTGCGCTGACGGTGATGCCTATATGCTGAAAAAAGATGGCCAGCGGGCGGTCGCTGTTTTTCAGATCGTGGCCGAGATTCATCCCGGTCATCCGGCCGTTCTGGCTGCCTTGGCCGGTGCCATGGCTCTCAATGGTGAAAGGAAAAAAGCTTTAAAGACCATCACGGAGGCGATTCGAGCCGGTTTTGACGATCTGGAGGCATTGGAGCGGGAATCGGCCTGGAATGGATTGCGCACTGACCCTGAATTTTTAAGAATAATCTCCGCCATGAGGAAATCCCCGGGCCCCTTATAGATGGGGATTCAATTGATTTCTTTTTAGGGTTCGCGTATATTTTTATTTGGAAATGAATGTGGGAAAAGCGTCCATTCAATGATCCGCCCCAAAAGGAGGTCGGCAAATGGCTGATTACGATGAATTCACCCGCTTTCGCCAGCGGCTGAACGAAAAGATATTGGCCCAGGGCAATCTGGGCATCAAGCGATTTTTCGCCCTGGACGAGCAGGCGTATCAACCCGGCGTACTCGACGCCAAAACCAAGGAACTGATGGGCTTGACCGCCTCGCTGGTTCTGCGTTGCGACGACTGCATCGCTTATCACCTCATCCAGGCCAAAGAAGCGGGAGCCAAAAAAGAGGAATTTTTTGAGACTTTTAACATCGCCTTGATCGTCGGCGGGTCCATTGTCATCCCGCACCTGCGCCGGGCGGTCGATTTTCTTGAAGAGCTCGACAGGCGTCTGGAAAAGTTCCCCAATTCAGAAGGGAAAGGATCCGCTCATTGAGGCCTGACGATATTCGGGAATGTCAGTAAATTTCGCTGACCAGGGACTGGTATTCGGGTTTTTGGTAATTCAGCAATTGCACGCCCATGCCTCCGGCCGGGGACATGGCCGGCGATTCGCTGTCCCTTTTGTTCCAGCGGATGAAGCCGGCCAGGCTGATCTTCTGGTTTTTGCCGTCAATTTCGATGTTGATCCCTTTGCCGGGGGGGCAGGGGTGCAGTGTTTCGATGAAAATTCCCCGGCGTGACATGTCACCGGTGATGGAATGAAAGGCGGTTCCTTCAAAGTAGAAGCGAACCGGAACTTTTTTCCTGATGCGGTTGTCTCTTCTTTTTTCCATGCCGCTCTCTCCCGAATTGCCGCTGGATAGTTATTATATGTTCTCAAATTCGGAAAATGTCAATTTATTAATTGATTTTTTAGTCGTTATTCCGGTTTTTTGCCCCGGCACAGCCCGTGGAATTCGCAATACCGGCAATAGGGATTGGCAATGGCATAAAAGACGCCGCCGTTGATGTTTTCCACCACGTGCCCGATCAGCTGGAGCAATTTTTCCACGGCATCGGCTGCGGGGACGATAACAAAGGTTTGATGCCTGATATGGCCGGCATTTTTCGCATACAGTACTTCATATTTCAAGCTGGCCTGAACAGATCCAAAACTGCGGTCGAACAGGTATTTGTAAATGATCATCTGCGGAGAATTGTTGGCTCTGCTCGACGACCATCTGCTGGTGGTGGTCTTGAAATCGGTGATGCTGAAGTCCTCTTCAACCAGATCGATGACTCCTTTTAAAATCACGCCGATCTCGGGGATTTCAGCGCTCAATTCCTTTTCCACCATCAGCGGCTGGATGGCGGGAGCGATATGGCGCATAAAATACTGTAAAAAAGCCAGTCCCCTTTCCCTGGTTTCCCGGCGCGGGGTCTGCCAATGAATCTCTCTTTCCAAGCAGGCGGAGTCGAATGCGGAGCTGAAAACGTCGGCGGCTTCTTCTTCATTCGGGGGCGAGCCGCTTATTTTCCGGCCGAAATATTCTTCAATGGCGGCGTGAAACATTTCGCCCAGGAATACTTTTTCGTTGATGGGCGGCTGGATGCCTTCAATATAGGCGAAGTAATATTTTTTGGGACATTCCTTGTAGGTTCGGATCTGGCTATGAGAAATATAGCCGCGGGGAAGGGGCATCCCGAATGATTATTTTTCGCTGCTTTTGATCAGGTTGTGCAGGCGGGATTTGTAGCGCGAGCCGGTGTTTTTGTGGATGGTGCCTTTGCGCACGGTCATGTCGATGATGGAGATGGCCCCGGGAAGAAGCTTGATGGCTTCCTCTCTCTCGCCGCCGCTGATTTTTCTTTTCAGGGTCTTGATTTTATTTTTCATCTTGGACCGGTTGCTGCGGTTGACCATTCTCTTCTTTTCATCCTGCTTGTGCTTTTTGACGGCCGATTCATGATTTGCCATTGGCGATCCTCCAGAATTAAAGTCCATCATACACAATTATCGCGGCGCTGTCAACAGGGAGATCATCCCAGGAGCCGCTTTTGATTCCCCCCAGGTCCAGGGTGACGAATTTGAAATGATGGATTTTGCATAAGGCCAGCAAATCGTTTTTCACGGCCATGATTTTTTGAAAGTTGGCTTCCGGGGTTTCGATGCGCACGCCGTCGGTCATGTAACGGACACGCAGCGGATAGATTCCCCGCTTCAGCAGATCGTGCTCCACCCGGCCAATGGCGTCTATCTGTCCGGCGTTCAGAATTAGATCGTAGGGAAAGCGCGTGGCCAGGCAGGTGGAGGAGGTCAGGAAATAGTCCTTGATGCCTTGCTTTTTCAATTCCGCGGCAATTTCAGGCCCGGTGAAACCGGCATCCTTCAGCGGCGATGCGATGCCGAGTTTTTCCAGTGCCAGGCGTCCGGGGCGGTTTTCACCGAGGTCGGAAACCGTGGACCCGTCAGCGACCATGGGAATGCCAAATCGTTTGGCCTCTTTTTTAAGGGCGGTGAACATCAATTTTTTGCATAAAAAACAACGTTTCCTGGAATTCTGGCGCACGTGGATGTCTTTGAACAGATCGAGGCGGATCTCCCGCAAGGTGAAGGGCATTCTTTTCTGGAAATAAGCGACCCGTTGCCTGGCGGCTTCTCCGGTGAATGGCGTGCTGACAAAATAGGGCAGGACATTGGCCGCGCCCAACGCCTCCAAAGCGGACTGCAGCAGAAAAAAAGAATCCTTGCCTCCGGAAAAAGCCAGCAGCATGCTGCCCTGGCGCTTGAGCCGCTCGCGCAGCAAGGCTTTTTTATCACGCATTTTTCCTGCCGCCGTTTCCATCATTTTAAGGAAGCAGCCGGAGTTTTTTTCACGCCCAGCTCGCTATAACGGCGCAGCACATCGGCCATTACGGTTTTCAGGTCCGGGTTGCCGTCAATGCGCACCAGGTTGGCCCCGGTCAGCTTCAGGTAATTGCAGCGCACTTTTTCCAGGAAATCCTTTTTTTCAAAAAGCTTGGCCACTTCCCGGCGGGTGCTGCTGATGCGTGCCAAGGCCCGGTCCACATCCACGTCAATGATGAAAACCAGGTCCGCTTCGGGAGCGAACTGCCGGTTCATGCGCAGGATGGCATCCATGTCCAGTCCGCGGGCGCCCTGGTAGCAGGCGTTGGAATAATAATAGCGGTCAAGAACCACGGTCTTGCCGGAACGCAGCGCCGGCAAAATATTTTTTTCCACGTCCCAGCGCCGGTCGTCGAGAAAATATTGCAGTTCCTCCTGGATGGATATGCTTTCCTGGTCCTGGGCAGTGCGGCGGATTTTATCTCCCCGCGGCGAATCGGTGGGTTCGCGCAGCCAGATCGCCGGGACGCCGCTTTCCAGCATGGCGGCGTGAAACATCCGCGACAGCGAAGTCTTGCCCGAGCCGTCGATTCCTTCAAACACGATCAGCCTTTCCATTTTATTTCCCGAAGCAGGTGCCGACGGCCATGGCGGTTTTAACCAGATCGCTTTCCGGATCGACGCGGCGCGGCTCGGCGATGGCCTCCTTGATCGGGGTGGTTTTGATCTCGTTGCCGCGCAAGCCGACCAGGCATCCGAATTCTTTGTTGACCGCGGCGACCACGGCATGGTAGCCGAAACGGGTGGCCAGGATGCGGTCATAGGGGGTCGGGCTGCCTCCGCGCTGCACGTGGCCCAGGATGGTGTAACGGCTTTCGATCCCGGTCATGTCTTCGATCTGGTTGCCGACCCGGGCGGCAATGCCTCCCAGCCGGATCGGGTCGCTGGCGTCGTTCACCTGGCGGGCAACGACCAGTTCCCCGCCCTCGGCCCTGGCCCCCTCCGCGACCACGACCAGGGAGAACCTTTTGCCTTTTTCGGCGCGGCGGATGATCTTGGCGCAGACCTTGTCCATCTGGAAGGGGATCTCGGGAATGAGAATGACGTCGCCGCCGCCAGCCAACCCCGATTGCAGGGCGATCCAGCCCGCGTAGCGGCCCATCACTTCGATGACCATGACGCGGTGGTGCGCTTCGGCCGTGGAATGAAGCTTGTCGATGGCCGTGGTGGCGGTGTTGAGCGCCGTGTCAAAGCCGAAGGTGACATCGGTGCCGTTCAGGTCATTGTCAATGGTCTTGGGAATGCCGATGACGGGCAGGCGGTATTTTTCAAAAAAAAGCTGGGCGATATTCTGGGTGCCGTCGCCGCCGACTGCCAGCAGCACGTCGATTTCATGGGCTTCAATAGTCGCCATGGCCTGAGCCGATATGTCACAGTGCTCTTTCCGTCCTCCCGGGGACTCGTCGGAGTAGTGGAAGGGATTGTCGCGGTTGGAAGTGCCCAGGATGGTCCCGCCCCGGGGCAGAATGCCCGAAACATCCGCCAGTTCGATCTTGCGGACATTTTTTTGGATCAGGCCGGCATAACCGTCCATGATGCCGCAGACCTCGAGGCCGAATTCCCGCTGTGCCGTGTGGACCACGGCGCGGATGACGGCATTCAGTCCCGGGCAATCGCCGCCGCCGGTCAGGATGCCCAGTTTTCTGATCTTTTTCATTTGCCTTCCTTTTATGGCCATGATAGCAAAAAAAAACATCCCTGCCAATAAAAAAAACTCACCCCCAGCCCCTCTCTTGCGAAGAGAGGGGAGCATTTCTTCCCCCCTTCTCTTGCCAAGAGAAGGGGTGGGGGGATGAGTTTTGGACATGGCGCCGGTGTTTTTATAAGGATTGTTCGAGCCGATTCAACTTTTCAGCCAGCATGTCGCCGGCCTGATCCGGGTCGGCGGCGCCGGCGTCAAGGCGCAGCGGCTGGCCGAAAGCGAAATGGATGCGCCCGAAGGGCAAGGGGATCATGAAGCGGTCCCAGCTTTTTTGGAGCACTTTTACCCGTGTACCGCTCCAGCTGATGGGGATGACGAATGCCCCCGTCTTCACCGCCAAGCGCACGGTCCCTTCCTTGACTTTCCGGGCCGGACCTTTGGGACCGTCGGCCGTGATCAGCACCGCGGCTTTTTCATTTTGCACGCAGCGCACCATGTGCAGAAACGCTCGGGCGCCTCCCTTGGAAGAAGAGCCGCGGATGGGATTCATGCCGAATTCCTCGGCCACGGCCGCGACCAGCTCGCCGTCGCTGGACAGGGAGACCAACGGCCTGGCGCCGCTGTCCTTGAATTGATGGATCACGCAAAGGATGTGGCGGTGCCAGAATATATAGATCAAAGGCACGTTTTCCCTGTGCAGGGCGGCGATGTTTTCCTGACCGCTGATCTTGACCCGGCTGCTGAACACGATGGCATGCAGCATCGCCTTGGCCAATTTTTTCAGCAGCAGGAATTTAATCTTTTTCAGCAAGGCCGTATTCCTTGATCTTTTCCAGCAGGGTCTTGTAGCTGATTTCGAGGATTTTGGCCGCCTGGGAGCGGTTGAAAGCGGTCGCGGCCAGGACTTGGCTTATCTTCTGCTTCTCGACCAATTTCTGCGCCCGGGAAGCCACCGCCTTCAAGCTGCCGTTGAGACTGAAACTGTCATGGACGGGAAACGCCTTGCCGGGCAGGATGATCTCCTCGGGGCCGATAACCGGGCCGCGACTGATGATGACAGCCCGTTCGATCGTGTTCTGCAGTTCGCGGACATTGCCCGGCCATGGGTAGGCCAGGAGTTTTTCCCGGGCCGTAGCGGAAAGCGTGAATTCGCTTTTTTTGATCTCCAGAGAGAGTTTTCTGGCAAAATAATCTCCGAGCAGGTGGATGTCGTCCTTGCGCTCGCGCAAGGGAGGCAGTTCGATGGGAAAGCTGGTGATGCGAAAATAGAGATCCTGGCGGAAGCGTTTTTCCGCCGTGGCCTTTTCCAGGTCCTGGTTGGTGGCGAAGATGAAGCGGATATCCAGCTGGATGAGTTTGCCGCTGCCCAGGCGGGTGATCGATTTTTCTTCCAGCACGCGCAGGATCTTGCCCTGCAGGTGAATGGGAAAATCGCCGATTTCATCGAAAAAGAAAGTGCCGCCCTGGGCCAGTTCGAGCTTGCCGAGCTGGCGCATGTAGGCGCCGGTATAGGAGCCTTTTTCATGGCCGAACAGTTCATTTTCCAGGAGGTTGTCCGGGATCGACGCCGAATTGATGGTGATAAAAGGCATTCCCTGGCGCGGACTCAGGGCATGGATGGCGCGGGCAAACAGCTCCTTGCCGGTGCCGCTTTCGCCGCGCAGCAGGACCGTGGTGCTGGTCTGCGCGACCTGTTTGACCTTCTCGGCTTCGCACAGGATCTCGCGGCTGCTGCCAATGATGACGGTTTTGCCCAATTCCGACTGCAGTACCTCGCGCAGCACCAGGTTTTCGCGCGCGATATGGGTCGTGGCCAGGGCTTTATCGATCATCAGCAGCAGGTAGTCGGGGTCCACGGGCTTGGCAATGAAGTCAAAGGCGCCTTCCTTGATGGCCTCGACGGCCTTTTCGATCGAGCCGTAGGCGGTCAGGATGATGAACGGCAGCTGCAGGTTTTTGATTCTTTTAAAAAAGCTCAGGCCGTCCATATCGGGAAGCTGCAGGTCGGAAATAATCAAGGCATAATCGTTGTTTTTCAGCAGGGTCAGGGCTGAGGAAACATCCGCGGCGGCGTCGATGGCGAAGCCCTTTTCGGCGATGATGCTCGAGAGCATTTCCCTCATGGAGGCCTTGTCTTCCACGACCAGGATTTTGACCATGTTCCCATTATCGGCCATGGCCGCCCGCTTTGTCAAATAGGGGAGCGCCAAATGGCCGGGTGAACCCAGGTGAGAAGGCTTGACTTGAACTGAAAAAGCCATCTTCCTTCTTTATCAGAAGAGAAAATCACTGCTTTCTGTTGACATTACAAAACATCTCCCCCAAAATACCAGCAGGGGGAAAAAATTCCATGAAAACAAGGCCATTTGCATTACCTGTTATTTTTTTTATGTTGTTTTTGTTTGGTGCTGTCCGTCATGCGGCTCATGGTTACGCTCAGCCGCCAGATGAGCCAGCCAAAAATCAGTCGGCCAACTTGGCCAAAGCCGAGCCGTCGGTGACTCAACACAAGATCGTCATCAATGGTGCGACCATCAGCTACACGGCAACAGCGGGGGCGTTGATCGTGCGCAACGAGAAGGACCTTCCCTACGCCAGCATGGGATACTTCGCCTATACGAAAAATAACGTTCCCGACTCCGGCCAGCGACCGGTCACTTTTGCCTACAATGGCGGGCCGGGATCCGCATCCATCTGGCTCCACATGGGCGCACTGGGCCCGCGGCGGATCGTCACCGTGAATGCCGCCGCCACTCCGCCGCCGCCTTACAAAATCGTGGGCAATGAGTTCAGCATTCTTGACAAAACCGACCTGGTTATGATCGACCCGGTCGGCACCGGATTCAGCCGGGCGATCGGCGAAGCGAAAGACAAGGACTTCTGGAGTGTCGACGCCGACATCGAATCGGTCTCGCGGTTCATCCGCCAGTACATAACCGAAAACGGACGCTGGAACTCTCCGAAGTACCTGCTGGGCGAGAGCTATGGCACCACCCGCTCGGCCGGGGTCGTCGACTTCCTGCAGACCAACGCGGGCATGGCCTTCAACGGCGTCATCCTCGTCTCCATGGCCACTGATCTTGACTGGATCCTGAACAATGAAGAGGACCGGTCCCGCTACCATCTGTTCCCCCTTTTTCTGCCTTCCTATGCGGCGGCCGCCTGGTATCACAAAGCCCTGCCCGAACCACCGGCCGAGCTCGGACCGTTTCTCGACGAGGCGCGCGCTTTCGCCATCGGCGAATATGCGCACGCGCTGGCGCTAGGCAACAATCTGCCCGAGGCGGATCGAAAAGCGGTCATCGCCAAACTGCATCGCTTCACGGGGCTCTCGACAGAATACCTGGACAGAGCCGATCTGAGGGTGAACATACTGCAGTTCATCAAGGAGCTTTTCCGCGATCGGCGTGAAATGATCGGGATACTCGATGCCCGGTTCCTTGGCGTGAGCCTCAATCCCCTCGGCGAATTGGCTGAATTCGACTCCATGGATCTGTCTGCGGGGCCGCCTTTCGTCGCCGCGTTCCAGGATTACCTCCATCGCGACTTGAACGCCACCCGCCCGGAGCGGGCCTATATCGCGCAGGCCGATGCCTGGAAAACCTGGGACTTCCGGCATAAGATCGATGGAATCGAATGGCCGCAGCAGATGGCCAATACCGGGGTGGACCTAGCCCGCGCCATGGGCTACAACCCCAACCTGCGCCTCCTGGTGCTGCAAGGCATCTTTGATTTGGCGACCCCGTTTCTCGCGACCGAGTACATGGTGTCGCACCTGGACCTGCGCCCTGACCTCCGCTCCCACATCGAGATCAAGTATTACGACGCCGGCCACATGATGTACCTCCATGAGCCATCGCTAAAAAAATTCAAAACCGACATCGCGAGTTTTATTGATCAAACGAACCGGTTCGGAGAGAAATAAATTGGGATAGGAGGCAACCATGAAAGTTCGACTCAGCATGATCTTGCTGCTGCTGGTTTTTATTTCGAATCCGGCATTCGCGCAGGAGAGTCTGCCGCTAATTCTCGCGCACGCCAATGTCATCAATCCGGCGGATGATGCGCCCTGGCTTGACCAGACGATCGTTCTGCAGGCCGGTAAAATCCAGAGTATCTCCTCATTTCCGGCAACACTGCCGGGCGAGAGAATGGATTTACGGGGCGCCTGGGTGCTGCCCGGACTAATCGATGCGCATGTCCACCTGCTAAATATTGCCGCGGCCCGGCGCATGCTGTCCTGCGGAATTACCACCGGCCGCAGCATGTTCGCCTGGAACTATGCTGACGTCGGCTTGCGCGAGCTCCGCAAGCGCGGCGATGCGGATATCCCGACCATCCTGGCATCGGGATATCCGGTCCTGGCCGATCTGGTCCGGTTCAAGCCCGATATAACGGCGATTTTTCTTGACCATCCAGTTCTCGATGACCTGCGCCGCCCTGGAAGAATCGGTCCCGACGGCGCGCGTCGCATTGTCCGCGCCAATGCCGAACGTCAGGTGGAGTGGATCAAGATTTTTGCCAACGAGCGCGCCGGAATTTTGGAAACAGAACCGGGCACCCGCAACCTCAACGATGAAGAATTGAAAGCGGCGGTCGAAGAGGCGACCCGGCTGGGCCTGCCCGTGGCGGCCCACGCATATTCGGACGAGGGAGTCACGGCGGCCGTGAATGCCGGCGTCCGCACCATTGAACACGGATCGCTGATCACCGAGCCGACGCTGAAGCTGATGCGCAAACGCGGCACCTATTTCGTCCCGACGCTCTATGGATTCAGTGTCGCCCTGACGCCGGATTCCACGCCCGAGGAACGGTCGCTCCAGCCGCGAATTGAGATGTTGTTGAAATGCGGCCGCCAAGCCGTTGCCACGGCCAGGCGGATTGGAGTCCCCGTTGTTGCCGGGACGGACACGGGGTATGAGGAGAAAGAGCCCACGGTCATCGATGAGATCAGGCAATTGGCGTCCGCGGGTTTGTCGAACCTGGAGGCGATCCGGGCAGCGACTTCACTGTCGGCGGAATGCCTTGCGATCTCGTCGGCCAAGGGTGCGCTCAAACCAGGTTGGGACGCCGATCTGGTCGTGTATAAAGACAATCCGCTTAAGGACCTGTCCGTCCTGCGCGAGCCCATACTGGTTATCAACGGCGGAAAAGTCTTTCTGCGAAAAGAATAGGGGATGCCCATTAGCGCTTGACATATGGGCATTTTTAGGATATTTTACCCCCTATGGAGAAGAACATGAAAGAATTCAAGGGACAGTTGATTTCCAAGGGTTTCAAGGTGGCGATCGTGGTCTCCCGTTTCAACAATTTTATCACCGAAAAACTGCTGGACGGTGCCAAGGATGCCCTGATGCGCAGCGGTGCCAAGGAAGATGAAATAGACGTGGTCCGCGTTCCGGGCGCCTTTGAAATCCCGCTGGTGGCCAAGCGCCTGCTGCTTAAAAAGAAATACCAGGCCGTGATCTGCCTGGCGGCGATCATCCGCGGTGAAACCCCGCATTTCGACTTCATCGCCTCCGAAGTCAGCAAGGGCATCGCCCAGCTGAATCTTGAATTCGCCCTGCCGGTGACCTATGGCATCATTACCGCCGACAATACCGACCAGGCGATCGAAAGGGCCGGCAACAAGATGGGCAACAAGGGTTTTCAGGCCGCCCAATCGGCCATCGAGCTGCTCAATCTTTTTACCGATGCCAAGATCTGATGTTTCGCATCAAGTACAGCCGGGAAATCGTCTTAAAAATCCTTTATCAACTTGACGCCCTGAAATGCGACGCGGCCCAGAGCGGCCCGGTCATCGAGGAATACTTCAAATCCTTCCGCAGCGTCAATCCCGAAGAAGAACAATTCATCCGGCGCCTGGTGCAGATCGTCATGGAGCAAAAACAGGGAATCGATGCCGAGATCTCAAAAAACCTGATCGGCTGGAAACTGGGCCGCTTGGCCCTCATTGACCGCAACCTGCTGCGCATGGGCATGGCCGAGGCGAGCTTCAATTCGCAAAAGCCCATTATCATTGACGACCTCCTGCGCATCGCCAAAAAATACAGCGATGCCGATTCCTACAAGCTGATCAATGCCATTTTGGACAAGGTGATCCATTGAGAATACTTTTGCTGCTGTTGTACGTCTGGACGCCCCTGCGCCAGGAAACCAGCCTCGAAGTTTTCGTCACCTGCCAGACTCCGGAGATCTTCAGCGCTTTCCGTAACTATAATTTCAAGCAGGAGATCCGCTCGGGCAGCAACGGCCTGAATGTCAAGATCAAGAGCCGAACCCTCAGTTTGCAGAACCTGAACCACGTCATCCGCGCCGATGAGCGTTATCTCTCAACCCAGGGACCGGCCCTCGGCCGGGTTTTCAGCCAGGTTCGTCAGAACGCTCTCTCCCTGGCGGATTATTTAAAAAACATTTCCTTTTTTTTGAAATACCAGATTGAATATACCGAAGCCGACCTGCCGCAGGAAACCAGCGCAGTGCTGGCGCAAGGGAAAGCCCATTGCATCGGTTTTGCCAACGTCGCCCAGGCGCTGCTGGCCTGCGTCGGCATCGTCAGCCGCCCGGTCAACGGCTTCTATTTGCGCGAAAACCGCGACCGGGTCGAACCGGTGCCGCACCGCTGGCTGGAGATCGAACTGCCGGGAGAGCGCCGGGTCTTCTACGATCCGCAATACCAGGATTTTTCTTCGCGCTACCTGGTCACCAACCTGGGTTATCCCCTGGACCGCATCGAACGTTTCCAGGGCGTGGTCGTCAAGAAAAGCAAAAAAATACTGGATGAATGAGGTAGGCAAATGGAAGAACAGTTCGGCGTCAGGCTGGAAAAACTAAAAAAACTTTCCGAGCTGGGGATATCGGCATATCCATACCGTTTTGACAGCACCATGCGCTTCGCGGAGATCATCGCCAAATTCAAGGATCACTCCGCCGATGAATTGAAGCAGGCGAACGAAGAAATCAGCTGCGCCGGCCGCATCCTGGCCATCCGCAGCATGGGCAAGAGCGCTTTCATGCACCTGTTTGACGGCGAGGACAAGCTGCAGATCTATATCCGCAAGGAAATGGTTTCTGAAAAGGACTTCGCGCTGAACCATCTCCTTGACATTGGGGACATCATCGGAGTCAAGGGCACGG
This sequence comes from Candidatus Aminicenantota bacterium, assembly GCA_018262835.1. GTDB lineage: Bacteria > Acidobacteriota > Aminicenantia > UBA2199 > UBA2199 > UBA2199. The sequence continues at coordinate 21,011 of JADFDP010000013.1, read as the reverse complement.
TTTTCAAGACCCATACCCAAGAGCTGTCCATACTGGTCGGCGAATTGACTTTTTTGTCCAAATCATTCCATCCGCTGCCGGAAAAATGGCACGGATTGCAGGACAAGGAACTGCGCTTCCGCCAGCGCTACCTGGACCTGATTGTCAACCCCGAAACCAAGCAGATCTTCCGCAAACGGTCGCAGCTCATCCAGCGCGTCAGGGCGTTTTTCCATGACCGCGGCTACATCGAAGTGGAAACGCCGATGATGCATCCCATTCCCGGCGGGGCGGCGGCCAGGCCTTTTGTCACCCATCACAACGCCTTGAACATCGATCTTTTCCTGCGCGTCGCTCCTGAACTTTATTTGAAGAGGCTGCTGGTCGGCGGCATGGAAAAGGTGTTCGAAATCAACCGCAACTTCCGCAATGAAGGCATCTCCCTGATGCACAACCCGGAATTCACCATGATCGAATTTTATGAGCTTTACCGGGATTTCAACGACTATATGAATCTGACCGAAGAGCTTCTGCTGTCCCTGAACCGGGAATTGCTGCCCGCTGGAGTCATCCAGTGGCAGGACAAGAAAATCGACATGGCGCCGCCCTTTAAAAGGGTGAAATTCATGGAGGTCATTGCCGAAAAATCGGGTTTGTCGCCCGAGCGGCTCTGGGACGAAGGGCAGGTCAAGGGGCATATTCAAAAGCATTTTCCCGAGGAACCCCTGCCGCCCACCTTCGGCAAGATGCTGGAGCTGCTCTTCGATTTATATGTAGAGAAAAATCTGATCGAACCCACGTTCGTCACCTATTATCCCAAGGTGATTTCGCCTCTGTCCAAAGCATCCCGTCTGGATGAACGTGAAACCGAAAGGTTCGAACTGTATATCGCCGGCATGGAAATCGCCAACGGCTTCTCGGAATTGAATGATCCGCTTGAGCAGCGCAAGCGTTTTGAAGAGCAACTGCGCAACCGGGAGCGCGGCGACGATGAGGCCCAGCTGATCGACAACCATTTCCTGCAGGCCCTGGAATACGGCATGGCCCCCGCGGCCGGGGAGGGCATCGGCATCGACCGCCTGGTCATGCTTTACACCGGTGCCGCTTCCATCAAGGAAGTCATCCTCTTCCCCCTGCTGAGACCAAAGGAATGAAATTCGCCTGGTTCATCGCGGTCCGCTATCTGACCAAGGGACGCAAAAATTCCTTTATTTCGATCATTTCACTGGTTTCCATACTCGGCATCGCCATCGGCGTCGCCGCCCTGATCATCGCCTTGTCCCTGATCAACGGTTTTCAAAACGATATTCGCAACCGCATCTTGAGTTCATCGGCCCATATCATGATCACGGACCGTTTTGCTGACGGATTCGCCGATTACCGGGGCATGGGCCAAAAGCTGGAAAAGGAATTCACGGGAGTAAAAGCCGTGATGCCGGTGGTCTATGGGACCGTCCTGGTCAAAGGCGTTGGCCGGGAAGTCAGTGGGGCGGTTTTCCGCGGCCTGGACTTGGGGCGGGGGAAAAAGGAACCTTGGCTGGCCAAGCTCAATTTCGGGCGTCTTCCCGCCAATGACCGGGAGTTGCTGCTGGGCAGGGAAATGGCCTTGAAGCTGAACCTTTTCGCCGGGGACAGCTGCCTGATCGTGTCTCCGCAGGCCGCCCTCTCGCCCCTGGGCATCATGCCTCGTTTCAAGAAATTCAAGATCGCCGGCATTTTCAGGTCCGGGCTCTTTGAATTCGACAGCGGCACGGTGATCGCCGGCCTGGGCGCCGCCCAGCAATTGTTTTCCTTGAAAAACAGGATCAGTTACCTGCAGGTCAACCTGGACGACATCTTCAGCGCCGAAAAGGTCGCGGCGGCCATGCGCGACCGCCTGGGCGCCCAGTATGCGGTGATTACCTGGAAGGAACTGAACCAATCGCTCTATTCGGCATTGGAGATGGAGAAAACCGTGCTTTTCTTCACGCTGACCCTGATTATCGTCGTGGCTTCCCTGAACATCGTGGCCGGGCTGATCCTGCTGGTCATGCAGAAGATAAAAGATATCGGCATCCTGCTTTCTTACGGGACTACGGCCGGGCAGATCAGGAAAATATTCTTCGTGCAGGGCGCCATCATCGGGGTGCTGGGCACCGCCCTGGGAGTCATTCTGGGATTGGGATTCTGCTTTTTGGCCAATCGCTATGAATGGATCAAGGTTCCTGCAGAGATCTACCAGGTCAGTTTCGTTCCGTTCCGCATTGGTCTTTTTGACCTGTCAGCGGTGGTCGTGGTCTCACTGCTCATCAGTTTCAGCGCCACGCTCATCCCGTCGCGCAAAGCGGCGGCTGTCGCCGTGGTTGACGCCGTTAAGTACGAATAAGCCCGCAGGCGGAAAGTCATTGAAAAAAAAGAAAAAAATTTGAAATGAGTATATTAAATTTATTTTTTTTGCTAAAATTTCCTTGTGAAATGTAAGATATTGGATGGAGGGGATGCATGAATCACCGAAAGACAGTTGCCTGCCTGCTCGGATTGCTTTTGCTGGCTGCACTGATGGGGAACGCGCAAACCGTTCCAGCGGCCGTGAATTGGGAAGGCCTCAAGGAAGCATGGAATGCCTACTCCGTCAATCCCAGCGAGGCCGGCGCTGAAAAAATGCTTAACCTGCTTCCCGGCATCGTGAAGATCACCGATATCCGAGATGGTTTTTTGGTCGTCAACTTGATTTTAGACCAATTGGGATTGCTGGAGAGCCAAATTTATGCAGGCAACCCCAATGCGATCAAGCTGGGTTTTCGCCTGTACACGATTTCTTATGGAGCCTTCGAAGTGGCCCTGAACAATATCATGGGCAAATTGATCGCCTTCAGCCCCCGGCTCTTTTTAGAGGAATTGGCCGCCCACCGCAGCCTGTTCCAGACCCTGGATCCGATCGTGGCCAGTTTTTTAAAGGAAACTCCCGATGATCCGGTCACCCAAGAACTGGAGAAAAAAATGCGCATCAAGTTCCTGGAAACGGTTGACGAAAAACCGCTGAAGGCGTTGCGCAACGAATGCATCAAGATCCTTAAGAAATTATAGAGGTTCATTGTTCGAATTTCGAGGTTCGACGTTGAAGAAATCGGAAATGACTGTCAGTTACTGCAAAGGGTTCGAACTAATGCTTTTTTCTTAAACTTCGAACATCGAACTTCGAACCTCCTGTCTTCTCGTAATCGATTCATCCCTTAATGACTGACGTTGACCGCTTTTTGTATAGACTAAAGGATTCGATTCAATGTGGAGGCTCAGCCCATGCGTTAGAAAACGCGGGCCATTGCCAAAGATAGCCGATCCGGAGAAGCGGTGGGTTTATTGCCCGTAATGCTGGTCCAACCATTGGCGATAGGCGCCGCTCTGAACCGTCCGTACCCAATCGGGATGGTCCAGGTACCAGCGGATGGTCCTTTTTAGCCCTTCGGCAAAAGAGACGGTGGGCCGCCAGCCCAGTTCATCTTCAATCTTTCGGCAGTCAATGGCGTAGCGGCGATCGTGGCCGGGACGATCCTTGACGAACAGGAGCAGATCGCGGTAGGCGGCAAAGCCCTGTTTTTTGAGATGCAGGTTGCACCCGGCCGGAGCCGCTTCTTCCAGAAGATCGCAGAGGGTGTGGACCACATCCAGATTGGTCTTTTCACTATGGCCGCCGATGTTGTATGTTTCTCCCGGGCGGCCGTTTTGCATGATGCGCCAAATGCCGCGGCAGTGGTCCTCGACGTAGAGCCAGTCGCGCACGTTCCGGCCGTCGCCGTAGACCGGCAGCCGCTTGCCGGCGAGAGCATTGAGGATCATCAGCGGAATCAGTTTTTCCGGGAAATGGTAGGGGCCATAATTGTTTGAGCAATTGGACAGGGTGATCGGCAAACCGTAGGTATGGTGATAGGCCTTGACCAGGTGATCGGAGGCAGCTTTGGATGCGGAATAGGGGCTGTGCGGATCGTAGGCGGTGCTTTCGGTGAAATATCCCTCGTCGCCCAGGCTGCCGAAGACTTCGTCGGTGGAGACGTGGTGAAAAAGTCCCTGGCCCGCCGGCCAGTTTTTCCGAGCGCATTCAAGCAACGAAAAGGTGCCGTGGATATTGGTTTGGATGAACTCCGCCGGCCCGTAGATTGAGCGGTCGACGTGGGATTCGGCAGCGAAATGGATGATGCCGTCAAAACGGTTTTGATCATAAATCTTCTGCAGAGTTTCGCCGTTGCAGATATCCCCGATGACGAAGCGGTATTGATTTGAAAAATCGCGCTCGATGTCGCTGAGGTTGTGCGGATTGCCGGCATAGGTCAGCTTGTCCAGATTGATGACGCGACCCTGGAAGCCCGCCTCCTTCAATAGATAGCGGACGAAATTCGAACCGATGAAGCCGCAGCCGCCGGTGATCAGCAAGGTCTCGAAGTTGCGCATGCTCATGCCTCCGTTCCGTAAAATGCGGCGCAGTGAACGACCCGAGAAATGGCATGCCCCAAGAAGAACGCTTCATGGCCGCTTTGGACTTGATTGCCGAACCGCCCGGCCGCTGCGTTCTTTTTTACCATGCCAGCTCTTTGAATTCGTCGACGCTCAGCAGTGGCAGCCGGCTGTCCTTGGGGGAGATTTGCGCCGCTGCCAGCGGCCAGGGCAGATTGAGCTGAGGGTCGTTCCAGCGGATGCCGCGGTCCAGCAGGGCATCGTATTCGGCCGTACACTTGTAGAAGAGATGCACCCGCTCGCTCAAAGTGGCAAAGCCGTGGGCGAAGCCGGGCGGGAGATACAGCATGCGATGTTCGCGGTCATCGAGCTCCACCGCCAGCCATTTTAAAAAAGTGGGCGAATCGGCGCGAAGATCCACGGCCACATCCCAAATCCGGCCCTGAAAAACGCGCAGCAGTTTTCCCTGGCTTTTGGGCGGAAGCTGATAATGCAGGCCGCGAACGACATGGCCGATGGAGAGCGAATGATTGTCCTGAACGAAAGGCAACGTCATGCCATGGGCGGCAAACTCGCTTTTTTTGAAGGTTTCCATGAAAAAACCACGGTTGTCGGCAAAACAGCTTGGCTCGATGATGACCGGTCCGCTGATGTCCTGGCAGGGCTTGAATTGGAAGGGCATGGTGCTTTAACCTCCTTTTTGCTGGCCAAGCGGGCACATTATAGCCGATTGGCACGCCCGGGTGAAGACCTTTTCTCAATATCTGCCGATACTCTTCTCGTTGACCTCAGCCACGATGCGCTGCTGCAGCCGGTAAAGGCGGCGGTTGATGCATGATCTTCCATGGGCTGCCGATTCCGGCAGCTGGCCGATATATTTGCCGATGAAATCGGCGCTGAGCACTTTGAGATTATAAAAACTCCAGTAGAATTTTTTTAAAAAGGGCATTTTGACCATCAGAAAGGCCAGCAGGGTACGCTGGCCGGCGCGCCAGAGCACCGCCTTGATCACCCCGAGCTTGCGGCGCACGTAATGGATGTCAAATTCACGGACGCTCAGGTGCTGATCGATGATCATGCGCTTCATCATGTAGCCGAAACTGACGTGGTGCCAGTGGTAGAATTTGGCCTCTCTGGCCAGGGCGATCGTCTCGCCGGCCAGAAGCAGGCGCTTGGCAAAGAGCATGTCCTCGCCATACGGGACCTCAGGGTATTCATAGTGCAGAAGGACGCTCCGGCGGATGCACGAGGAACAGTCATCAAAATTGGACCAGCGCCGCCTGAGCTGTGGCGTGCTCTGATCCCAGCAGAATGGAGTGATCGGCCCGGTGATATCCGGAATCGCCTGATGCCAGCCGTTGTGCATGTAGGCGTCGACCGGATCGTGCCGCTGGGGGTTGATCTGGAAGACGCCATAGCTGGCCGGGGCTTTGCCGCTGCGCACCGGCTCGCTGAGGCGAATGAGGAAATCACGGCCGATGGGCATCATGTCGTGGGTGAAAAAAAAGATGATTTCGCCCTTGGCCAGGCGCGCGGCCTGCATGCGCGTGCCGCTGTGGCTGAAAGTGCCTTTGGGCACGGTGATGATGCGCATGTCGGCGAAGGGCAAGGAACCGAGGTATTCCGCTGTGCCGTCGTTTGAACAACTGTCCATGAAGAGATATTCTACGGCAAAGGGGAAATCCTGGTTTTGCAACGCTTCGATCAACGGTTCAATGGTGCCGATAGAATTGATGGTCGGGACGACAATCGAGAAATTGGGCTTGGCTGCGCTCTTTTCACTCATCACTGATGGTACCAAAAAAGGAGCTTCCCAGTCAAGAGGCCGCCTTAGCTCGTCACCGTTTCGCCCGACTTGTATTTTTCGGCCAATTCCCGGAAGAGGCCGCGCACCCTGCCGGTGAAGATGGCACGGGTGAAATTACCGCCCCGCCGCTGCGCCTCCCGGCCGGTCAGCTCGCGCTGGCCGGGATCTCTGATCGCTTTCAAGGTCAGGCCCAGCAATTCCCCGCTGGTGGAAAAGCGGTAGCCGGAAATCCCGTTTTCCACGATCTCGCGCTGGCCGCCGCCGTCAAAAACGATCGGCAGGCATTGGTTTTGCATGGCTTCGACGGTCGACATGCCGAAGTGCTCCACCTGGGCGGGATTGCTCTGGCGCAGTCCGCAGAAATGCCAGAAAAGGGAAGCGCGGGCATACAGCTTTTTCAATTCGCTCAAGGGAATATTGACCCGCAATTCCACCGGCAGGCCGGGTTGGGCGTCCAGCAACCCGCTGATTTTATCGAGGTAGGGATTGGGCGGGGCGCTGCCGCCGCAAAGGATCAATTTCCAGCCCTGCAGATCATGCGGGGCCCTGGCCCGCAGGCGCTGGAAGGCGGTGATCATTTCGGCCTGCTGCTTGCTGCCGCCGCTTTCAAATCGGGCTACCGAAAGGATGATCTTTTCCTTGGGCAGCTTGTCCGCGGCGGCCGGTTCCATGTCCACGGGCGGGTAAATATGGTGGCCGGGGGAGATGCGCCATTTTTTTTCGATCCACTCGGCCGTATAGCGGCTGTTGTAGATGATGTGCCGGTAATGCTGGGCGTAAAAATAGGCTGCGCGCTGGCGTTCCGGAAAATGGCAGACGAACAGGGAATTATTGGCCAGGGGATAAACCATTTCCATCATGCTGTTGTTGACGAAAAAATCGTAATTTCCGCTTTCGCGGCTGACGGCCAGGAAGGGATTTTCGCTGCGGTCGGAAACCAGGTCCGGGTTGATCCGGCCTTGATCTTTTTTTTCGAAAAAATCAAGGGGCATGATCTTGACCCGGCAGCGCGACAGATCGAGGTCGTACCATTCCATCAGCTGGGCCAGGGTGACCGGCCGGTGAGCGATCAAGGTGACATCAAATTCTTTTTGCAGCGCTTCGGCCATGGTGCAGCCGTATTTTTCACCGCCGCCGATCAGGTGCAGGGTATGGTCGTAAAGGGCCAAACTCGGCTTGCGCCAGCCGGCGACGACCTCGCTGCGCAGCAGCAGGTTGTACGCGGCCTGAGCTCCGGATTCCTTTGCTGCGGCTTCCGCAAACGATTGGATCTGCGAACCGGCCGCCGGGTCTTTCCGGCCGAGGCTTAGAAAAAAACTTTCAGCCTGCGCGTCAATCGGCTTCATGCTTCGTGGCAGAGGAGCCCTGAACACCGGGGAGTTCTTCAACCTGCTCTTGGATCTCCTGAGCCTGCCGTTCCAGGCTGCGCGCTTTTTCCTCGAGGCGGCGCAAGCGGATGAAAGAGGCCAGGTGAAAAGCCACCAGCTGTTCGTTGAAGCGGTTCTGGCGGACAAACAGGGTATTGGTGTAGGGGCGCAAAATCTTAAAGAGTATTTTTTTGCACAGGACCACAACCGGTCCGATGAAGCGCCGGTGGGAGGTGATGTCCGGAGTGGGGCGGCAATCGATGTCGTCATTGAGAAAACTCAGGCGCTTGCCCATTTCCCCATCCAGTTCGCTGTCGGACAGTTCCCAGAGATTGAGCGGGAAATGGTGCTGGATCGGTTCGCCCGCCAGTTCCTCCAGGCTGCCGGCGGCGGTTTTGCGGCTCTGGTAATATTCTTTCAGCCTGGCGATCTCGGCTTTGATCTGCTCGTCCATTTTACACTCTGTTTGCCCGATTGACCATCATAGCATGATTTGAATCTGCAGACAAGGAATGTTGGGCTCAAGGGAAACCGTGTTCGTATGCCATTCCTTACTTAATGAGCGGCTGGATGACCTCCGTGGCGGTCTTGCCGCTGACCTGGTCGAGGACCTCGACGATGATGTCGTATTTGCCGGGCTGCAGGAATGAGAAATCCAACGATAAAGAAAACGACTTGCTGCCGGCCTTGAGCACTTTTTCCTGGTTGAAAAAGACCTGCCTGTCGCTGTTTTGGACGACAATGTGGATCTTCAGCCAGCCGCAGGTCTCACTTTTTGCTTGAGTCAGGGAGAAGTCCTGCAGGCTCAGGGAAAGCTTCTTGGCATTGAGTGCCAGCCCCTTGATCTTCACGGTCGGATTTGCTTTTTCTTTTTTGCGCAGGTATTCATCGATATAATTGGCGCGCAGGTTGTCGTCATACTGCAAGTCGTGCTTTTTATTGGCGGTCTTGACCTTGATCTTGCCGACTTTCGCGGGATTGCCCGGGGCGTATGTCAGCATGTAGTAATTATCCTCGGTTACGGCAATGGCGCCCAGGGAAGAGACCAGGTCGGTCGACACGATCAGCTTGCCTCCGGTTTTTTCGGTCAGATCCCGCAGGTTGGCTTCCATGCCGCTGCCGATCTGGCGGAGCTCGAGATTTTGACTGTCGGCGTCCATCTGGGCATTGATGAAAATGGTATGGAACGTGGCGTTGACCTTCATGAATAGCTTGCTGACTTCCTTGACGGGGAATTCCACGCCGGTTTTGGCCTCGGTTTCGATTCTTTGCATCAATTGTTTCAAGATAATGGCGAATGCCTGATACTCGCCGAAGAGCGATTCCTCACATTCGGAGATCTCGTCTCTCACGATTTGCATCATTTCCTGGTTGGGGTTCAGGCGCGGCAGGATTTCCTGCTGGTAAAAGTTGAGTACCCATTTTTCCTTGCGCACTTTTTCCAGATGCTCGGCAAAATAGTAGTATTGATCGATATCCTGGGTCATAAAACGCTTTTTGAAAATTAGCATCATATCCAGATACGTTTGCAAGAACTCCCTGATCACCGTCGGTGGCGAGGCCCAAAGCGTATCGGTTTGCCAGGCGGTCTGTGCTTTTTTGATCCATTCATCGAATTCCTTCGTTTTTGCCTCTATGTTTTTCCGGGCCAGGCGGCACTGGTCGCGCAAATCGGTTTCGATCTCGGAGCGGATATTTTCCTTGTCCGCCAGATCCCGATAGGTCCTGGTTTTATCATTGATAAATACCAGCAACTGGTCCTGCGGCCGCAGTATTTCGTCAAAAAAATATCTCAATCCGTCTTGCAGCGGATCGTTGAAATCGAAGACCCGGAACGCCAGCACGAAATAGCGGGAAGCCGGCAGGGAGGGCCCGGCCGAGCTTTCCACGCCGCTGGCGATCCTTTTGCTGACCAGCTGAAAGCCGTTTATGGCTTGGGGCTTCCCGTCTTCATAGACGGTAAAATCTTCTTTTTTCATATCCAAAACCGGCTGGCCATCCATGAATACCCGCACCGGCACCTCGACGTTGATCACTGACAATGTTTCCTTGACGGCTTCCTCGTCCTGCGACAAAAGAATGGCGGAACTCACCCAGGCAATAAAAAAAATCATAAGTGCAAGATACTTTTTCATATTCCCCCCTGTTGATTTATATGGCGTCAGTTCACCAAAGGCTGGATGACCTCCGTGGCGGTCTTGCCGCTGACCTGGTCCAGAACGTCGACGATGATGTCGTATTGCCCCCCGCTTAAAAAACCGAAATCCAGGGCCAGAGACATGTCTTTTTTTGCGGTCGGCAGGCTTTTGCTCTGGTCAAAAAAAATCTGCTCCTGCGCGTTTTTGATGCGGATGCGCACGACGAGCATCGCGGCTGTTTCCCCTTTGATCTTGGCCTGGGAAAAATCGCTGATGACAAAAGACAGTTTCTTTGTTTTAAACGAAAGCTCCGTGATCTTCACGCTCGGGTTTTCGGCCGCCTTTTTTTTCAGGTAGTCGTTGATATAATCGGCGCGGATGTTGTTGTCGTACAGCACATCGCATTTTTTGTCCCTGACCGTCACTTTGATCTTACCGATTTTTTTTGCGTTGGCCGGCTCGTAAGTCAAGATGTAGCAATCGTCGGTCTTCTCACTGACGGATGCCAGGGCCGCATCGATTTCATTGGAAGCGGTCAATGTCCCCCCCGTCGCCTCGGTCAGCGACTTCAGGCTTTTCTCGATGTCGGTGGCCACGCTGCGGAATTCCAGGTCCGGATTCCCGGTTTCATGGAGCGAATGCATGAAGAAAGAATGGAAGGTGGCGTTGACCTTATAGAAGAGCTTGCTGGCCTCTTCGGCCGGAAAATCCTTGGCAACCTTCATTTCAGTGTCAATGGATTTCAGCAGCCTTTCGATGCTGCGCGCCTGGGCCACAAAGGTCGGATTTTCGTTGTCTTGCAGCATATCGATGTAGCCGCGTACCAGTCGTTCGGTCTCGCCGCTGAAGGCGATCTGCGGGAATTGCACCAGTTGATAGAAATTCAGCACCCATTTTTCTTTCCTGACGCGTTCGAGGTGCTTGGAGAAATAGTAAAACTTGTCCAGTTCCAGCGACAGGTAGCGGTGCTTGAACTCCTGCCAGGACTGCAGGTACAGCTCCAGAAAATTTGCAATGTAAAAAGCACTGTTGGAGGTCGTGTCACCAAGCGCCAGATTGAATTTGGTTGTGTTCAGCTTTTGCTCGAAGTTGTGCAGGTAATTCAACATCAGGATGCGGGCGGCCTGGCTCTCTGAACGCACAATTTCCAGGATCCTGCCTTGAGCGCCGGCGTCATCCCCGAGCCGCTCGATCATCAGGGTGCGGTTGTTGGCCATGACAAGCACCTGGTCTTCCGGCCGCAGGATATTATTGAACAAATAGCGGAGTCCTTTTTCAAGTTGCCCGTTGAAGTCGTAAGTACAGAAGATGAGGACAAAATAGCGTCCGGCGGGTTTCGGTGAAGTGGAGGTTTCACTGGCGCCGGCAATCTCGGCGTTGATTTTCTTGCGGAAGGCATAGAAGCCGTTGATTTGCTGGGATTTGCCGTCTTCGCGGATCTGAAAATCCTCTTTGCCCAGTCCGGAAACGGATTGCCCATTTAAAAAGACCCGCACCGGCACCTCGACGTTGATCACCGAAACGGCTTCCTTCAGCGGTTCCTCGGCCTGACAGGCAAGCGCTGCGAAAAATGCCAGGCAAGCCGGGACCAAAATGGCGCCTCCTTTCAATCTCACGGATGTTCCCCTTTGGGCATGCTAATAATAAAAGCCCTTGATGGTGCGGATGTTATATTTCTTTTTATCCCTGAGCTTGACGGTGATCTGCCGGTAGCGTTGGTTCTTGCCGCTTTTGTTGGGAGAAAATTCCAGAGTGTATTCCGCCTTGATGTCATGGCGGATCAATTCATACATTTTTTGAATTTCGGAACTGTCTTCGACGAAAAGCAGCATGCCTCCCGAAGAGGATGAAAGCTTCCTTAAAATTTCCCGGTATTCGTCATTATAGGAACTGTTCCTTTTGCCGATGGCGTAGATAACGGTATTGGACCTTTCGGCTTTTTTTATCAAGGTATAGGGATCCATATAGGAGCTGTTGTCCTCGCCATCCGACAAAATGATGATGAGGTTCAGTCCGGGCATGCCTTTAAGCAATTTGATGCAATAGCCGACCGCGTCATAGAGGGCCGTGGCACCGAATGGGAATGCCATGGAAATCGAATTGGACAAATCGTTTAAATCATTGGAAAAGTCAGTGTCTTCAAAGACCTCGTGGTTGAAAAAGACGACGATGGCCTTGTCGTTCTTGGTCAGCAGCTGCTGCAGGAATTGCTGGGCGGCTGCCTTGACTTCGCCGATCTTGTCTTTCATCGAGGAGCTGATGTCGATGAGCAAGGCCAGGTGAAACTGGTTTTTTCCACTTTTGCTGAAATTGTTGATCGCTTGCGGCTTGTTGTCCTCCAGCAGGATGAAGTCCTCTTTTTTAAGATCCGAAATGTAATTGCCCAGGGCGTCGGTGACCACCACCGGCACAATGATCTGAGTGACATCCACTTCCTGGGCGTCATCGATGAGGAAGGACTTGATTTCGGCGCTGCCGACCACCTGGTTGTTGACGCGCAACAGTGCTTTGAGAGTGCCGTTTTGGGGGACCTGGCCGAAATCGTATTGAAATGCATAGGGCGGCTGTTTCAATTCCTTGATGAGGCGGCCGTCCAAATAGATTTCCACGGCGTGCAGAGCGTCTTCGGGCAGGTTTTGCACGTCGATTTTGATTGCCCGGTTGCCGAGCCAAATCTCTTCGTTCGCCGGTGACAATATCGTGATCCCGGGTTTTTCCTGCGCTGCGATAGGGATGGCCGTGACGATCAGGATCAGGAAAAGGAATGCAAATGTTTTAATTTTCATCGTAACCTCAAAAAACCGTCCTTCTGTAATTTTTTCACGGTGTTCTTCAAATGGGCGTTGTTCATGATATCCAGGACAAAATGGGTGCTGTGGTAGTCTTTAATGTGGTTCTGCGCATAAACGGATTTGCAGACCGAACCGACGAAATCAAAGACGAACTGTCCGATCAAAGAGGTTGAATAATCATTTTTAAAAGCCAGGTATGCGGCCTTGATCTTGTATTCGGAAATCGCTTCACCGGAAAACCAGCCCAAACCGAATAACTGGGCCGCCTCTTGCGGAAAGAAATCATTGCCTCGGGGAGTGAGCCGGCCCATGGAGTAGTAATAAACATTCCCCCAGGCATCGCTTTCTCCGGCGATGATGGCGCTGAGGGGCATTTGCAGGCAATTGCCGAGATTCTCCTTCTGCGAGAATCCATTCAGCAGGAGGGGGTTCTGAGACAATTGCCATCCGATCTGCCGCAATTCGCTGAAAAACAGGTAGTAATCGGCGGTGCGGCCGGAAAGGAAATCATTCAGCCTGCGGTAATGGTATCCGGCCGTCAGCGTCATGGCGGCATCTTGAAGCGCCGTTTTCAATTGTTCGTCGCCGGAGCTTTTCTGCAGCGACTCTACGGCGCACTCCACCAGCAAAGCGTCAAAACGCGCGCCGTGAACGATCGGCGATTGGGGGAGCATGGCGATGATATTGTAGACCAGCGCCTGCGTCTGTTCGCTATTAAAAATATTCTTGTCAAAGAGCTGGTTGCGCCAATTGAGCGCGAAAGTAAGGTTCAATCGCGACAATCCTCCCCGTAAATAATATCCGGAAAAATCCGTTTTATTGCCTTGGCCGCTGCTGCTGTTCCATGGAGAACCGCTGTTGTCGGAAAAATCGTGCAAGCGTACCAGATTGGGATTCAAAAAAATCTTCAGTTTCGGGTTTTTGGCGTTGAGGGCGTAGGCCAGGGTCAGGAAAAAATCCTTGAGACTGGGAAGCAAATATTCGCTTTTGATGGCTGCGATGGCTTTTTGGACCTCTTCCCCGGACGCATTCTTTTCGCACAGCTGAAGCAGGTTTTGCACGTCGCGGTCCAGGTCGTCCTTGGCATAGGCCATGACCCGGTCTTTCAGGTTTTTTGGGGCGTCCCTGCTGAAATCGGGGTAGGGGAGCTGTTCGAATGCTTCATGCAGGCGGCGGCTGAAGCGGCTGCCGAACCCCCCCGGATCTTCGGCAAGATTGCTCAAGAGGGCATTGATTTCGCTCAGCATCGACAAGCTGCAGACTTCCTGGCTGCGCATCATTTCGCCCAGCTCGGATCGATGCATGTCACGGACCCGCCATTCATATTTTTCACCGCGAATGGACACATCCTGGTTTTTCAACCCGCGCAAAAGGAATTCGAAAAGCGATTCGTCCGAAACCTCGCTCATAGACTGCGCCCCGCACATCTCCTTGATGAAAGTGAATAGACGATCATAATAAACCGGCCGCTGCCAGGGGATGGACGCCAGTTTTTGGACCACGCTGTCAAAATCGATGTCGGCGGGAGCGAAGCCGGCGGCCTGGGCAATGGTTTCCAGAAGCGCCTGGCCCAGGGCCGTATACAGCAAACGGTCCTTCGGATTTGATTTTAGCAAATTCTCCTGCCAGGCGAAGAGGGCGTCGGTGCTTTCACTTTTTTTTAACGGGATTTTTTCCATGAAATCCAGCAAGGCGTTTTTGCTTTCGAATTCCACGTATGTTTTTTTTAAAAATTCCGGGCTGAGGAGCAGCTGCCGGCCGCTGAACTTGCTGTAAATGCATATAAACTTATGCAGCAGGCTGTTCTTCCTTCCGCTGTTGGCGGAAGCGGCCAGCAGGTTTTCCAGAAAGTCGCATTCATCGGCCCCGGCCGGCAATTCCAGGCCCATGGCCTGCGACCAGGCCTGCACGCCCAACGGCAGGTGGATGCGTCCATCTCGAATTTTCAGGATATGCAATAGAGAATAATAAGTGAAATTCTCCAGGCGCGGGAATGAGTTTGCTTTGATTTTTTCATTTTCACCCAAGGCTATCCTCTGGTAAAGGCGGCGGACTTTGGCTTCATTGTAGTCGAAAAAGAGGACGCGGCGGCTTTCTTCGGGGAGAAAAAATGAAAAAACAAAGAGGAAGTTCAACTTGCCCTGATCCAGGCCGCTCAACTGGGCCAAAAAATCCAAGGGAGCCTGGTCGGGATCGGTGCCGACCAAGGCCGACCAGAATTTTTTTGCTTTGTCGCCGCCGGGGAAAAACAGATGCCCGTCCCGCACACGCAGGGCGCTGCTGAGCACCAGCAGGTTCATCAGTAGCTTTTTATCCATGTAAATGCGTTTCCAGGCAGAAGCGGGAGCCCGGGGTGACGTCTGGCCTATAAAATCGACCTCTTTGCTGGACAAACGAAAAAGAATGGCCAGCAAAAGGGAAAACCTCTTGTTGGCGGTCATCTGTTCGAAAAACGTCTCGGCATTGATTCGCAAACCGCTGATGGCGCTTAAAAACTCGCCATCCCATGGCATGGGCACATTGCTTTCCTGCAGTTTGAAAAAAAACATGCCGGTCTGGTTCAACTGGTTCTGCAAGGCCGAAGCTTTCAGGTGGCAAAAAACGTAATAATTGGCCGGTGTCTCTTCGCCCAGCGGCGCTATTTCCAGAACGCCGGAAGAAGCTTTCCGCAAATTGAGCCCCAGCAAGGCGAAAAATTTCATTGCCTGGCCCAGTCCCTGTTCATTTTTAAGGTTCAGGGAGAGGGACAAGTTTTGCTTGTTTCCGTATGAAGCGATGAATTCCTTGATCTGGCGGTGCCGCCGGATCAACAGCAAATACTTGTCGCGCATGCCTCCATTGTAAACGCTGTCGTCCGGCGGCTCGGTATAGAGCAGCGTATCGTTGAAATAAAATAAAAAATCGTGCTCCGGCAGATTATAAAAAAAATTATCATGATAACAAAGGGAATTGACATCGCCGGGGACGAGGACGGTCTCGCTGTTCACGAAAGCGGCCAGGCACATCAACAGGATCGCAAATAATGCGGGCTTATTCATTTTGTCTGTTCCTTTTGCCTCAATTGAATTTCCATATAAACAATTACGGTTTTCTCTCTGCAAAACGGAAAATAAAGTTGGTAAATGCTTTTATTGCTTCCGCCAGGATGATATATTATAATATAAACTTAATGAAGAATCCACCTCTCATCCGCCTGGTTTCTTGCCTGTTATTGGCCATTGCCGGCATCCATTGCGCCGCCAAAAGAGTTGCGCTCCCCGTTTCCAAAATGGAAAATGCGGAATCGTTCATGGCCAAGGCCGACGGATTCTCCGCCAATGCCCAGTATGACGGCGCCAATTTTTTCCTGAGCCGGGCCGCTGATATTTGCCGTTCCGAGAAGCGCTGGGAAAAAGCGATTCAATGCCTGGTGCAAATGGGAAACAATTGGCAGAAAATCGGTGACCTGGAGCAGGCAAAAACCGCTTTTGCGCAGGCCCTGCAGATCACTTTGGATCAAAACGATGGAAAAAACCTCGAGCTCTCCAAGTCGATGCTGCAATTGGCCTTCAAACTGCTCGCCAAAAAGGAATACGCGGCGGCACTGGAGTTGATGAACCGCGGCCTGGCCATCCAGCAGAAGATTTATGGGGCCGAACACCCGGAATTGGGCAAAATCTACAACAGCCTGGCCCTGCTTTACCTGCATATGGGGGATACGCAAAAAGGCATCGAATTCTCCAACAAATCGCTTTCTGCGAAAATCCGCAAGTTCCTGAATACCGATTCCTCCTTTTTGAAAAACTACAGTTTTCTGGACGGCGTGAATATCAGCGAACGCAGTTTCGAGGATATGTCCGGCATGTTGGACAAGTCATTGGGGGTTTATCTGGAATCCCTGGGAAGCGGCCACCCCCTGGTGGCTTCGATCTATGAAAAACTGGGCATGGTATGTGCGCTGCAGGGCGCCTTTGAGCAGGGACTGGAGTTCTTCCGCAAAGCCCTGCGTATCTGGCTGGATACGGTCGGGGAAGAGGATATCCGTGTGGCGGCTCTTTATGAGGAAATAGGCATCTGCCTGCGCTTGCAAGGTGACGGGCAGAACGCCCGAAGCTACCTGCAGCAAGCCCTGGGAATCGCCCGGGATGCTCGGCAGCCCGTCATCTTGGCCAGTATTTACTTCCAGCTGGGAAAAGTTTGCTTTCTGCAAAATCAACATAGCGAAGCCCTGCAAAATTATCAGCTTTCTTTGGCCATGCTGGTTCCCGGATTGGCTCCAGGCGCGCTGGACGTTTCCCGGGAAACGGAAACCGTTGCGGAAAAGCAGAACCTGCTGGAAATCCTCGCTGCCCAGGCCGAGGCTTTTGAAGCCAGGGCCGGGCTGCAGACATCCGAAAAAAGCGACCTGCAGGCGGCGTTCCATGCCATCCAGGGCGCCATTCATTTGATTGATTTGCTGCGGGCGGATTACAAATCAGAGAACTACCGCCTGCTGTTCGGTGAAAAATCCCAACACATTCTGGACCTGGCCGTGCGCGTCACCTTGAAGCTCTTCCGCATGACCGGGATCCAGGATTTAAAGGAAAGAGCTTTTGCTTTTTCCGAAAAAAGCAAAGCGGCATTGCTATCTGAAAACATGCTGGAATCCAACGCCAGGCAGTTCGCTGGCATTCCCCTGGATAAATTGACCCGGGAAAAAGAGTTGAAAAACGAACTGGCGCAATGCGAAACCCTTTTTCAGAGGCAATCATCACTGCCCGGCGCCGCGGAAACGCCGGCAATGGCTGAGGCGCGCCACCGTTATTACGCGCTTTTGGCCGGATACCAGGAACTGATCGCTCAATTTGAACGCGATTATCCCCAGTATTTCGAACTGAAGTACGGGAACAGAAACTTTTCCTCAGCGGCGCTGCAAAACAATCTGCCCGGCGACATGGCTCTCATCGAGTATTTCCTCGGCTCGACCCATCTCACCATTTTTTTTCTAAGCCGCGACAAGTTCGAAGTTGTCACTCAGCCTCTCGATCCCCAATTTGCCGAAAGCATTGCCGCCTATTGCCTGGCCATAAAAAAAATCGACGAAATAACTTTTCTGCAACTCAGCCCCAAATTGTACCGCGTCCTGATCGCTCCGATCGAGGAATGGCTGCGCGGCAAGGAAAAAATTCTCTTCATCCCCGATGGTGCATTGGCCTATCTGCCGTTTGAAACCCTGATCAGCGAAGAACGCCATGTTGCCGATTTTTCCCAACTGGATTTCCTGATACGCCGCTTCGCGGTTTCCTATCATTTTTCCGGGCATCTCTGGCAAAGCCGGTTGCCACGGGACGTCACCCCGCACCAGGATGCCTGGGCCGGTTTCGCACCGGTGTTTTCCGGGACCGCTCACGACGGGTACGTCATGCACAGCCAAGACCTGCGGGCAGGCGTCAGCCAAGAGCAAGACATTGTGCGCACCGTGACCTTGGACAGTCTGGAATTTCCGGAATTGCCGGGCACTGAAAATGAATTGCGGTCCATCATCGGTTTGTTTGCGTCCAAGAACAGCAAAGCGGTGGGTTTTTTTCATTCCCAGGCTACGGAAAAGCTGTTTAAAAGTCAGGCATTGAAAGAATTTTCCATAATCCATCTGGCCACCCACTCGTTGACGAATGAAACGAATCCCAAACTCTCCGGATTCCTTTTTTATCCGCAGGCGAACAACCTTGACGGCGAAGATGGAATACTCTACGCCGGGGAGACCTACAACCTGAATCTGGACTGCAAACTGCTGGTCCTCAGCAGCTGCGAAAGCGGGACCGGCCGCCTGGTCGAAGGCGAGGGATTGCTGGCCCTGACCCGCGGCCTTTTTTATTCCGGAGCCGGCAACATCGTCTTTTCGCTCTGGAAGGTCGAGGACAGGACAACGGGGAGCTTGATGGTCAAACTGTATCAGGAGATCCTGCAGGGGGAATCATTCGTCCAGGCAATGAAAAAAGCGAAACTGTCCTTCATCGCCGACCCCTTCACGGCTTTTCCCAAGTATTGGGCCGGGTTTATTCTTTTGGGAATGTAGCGTCGGCAGAGACGAAAAATTTCCCCACGTAATACAGTTCATTCGTGCTTTCCAGCTTCCAATAGTAACAGCCGGATGGCAGGGCGGTTTGGAACTGGAAAGCGCCGCCGCTGACCGGATTTTTAAATATCGTTTCGTTGCGGTTGTTCACGATGGTCAGGCTCAAGGGCTCGCGGCTGAACTCCTTCCAGGAGAAGGTGATTTCCTGAGACAGACTGACGTGGTTGGGAGGAGAATAGACCTCGATGACCAGGCCGCGCGAACGGCTGCCCACCATGGATTCCAAATTGGGGTTGACGGCAAAGGCATCGCGTTTTTCGTTGAGACTGCCATGCCTCTTCTGGGCGGCGGGAACGACCGGTCTGCCGGCCTTGCGGCTCCTCGGTTCCGGCGCAAGATCCTTTGCTGGGAGCGCAGGGGCGGCGATGGCTGGCGGCGGGGGGGCGTCCAGTTGGCTTGGCGCAATGGAATCCGGAGCCTGATGGCGCGGCAGAAAAAAATAGAAACTCAGCAATAAAGTGAAGACGAACAAAGCCGCGGCCAAGCGCAAGGCCGTGGGCAGCCAGAAGACATGCTTTTTTGCCGGGAATGCTTTTCTGACCCGGGCGGTGTCCGGTTCTTTCAGCGGATCCTGCAAATAAAAAAAGACGTCGAGGATCTGGCCCTGGCAGTGGCTGCAATTTTCCACATGGCTGACGAGACCGGGCGGCAGCCGCGGGATTTCCCTGTTGCGCAGGGAGTCGACGTACCGGGCCAAATCTTCGGCGGGCGGATGAAATTCCGTGCCCGCAGGCATTTTTTCAAAGAGGGAGCGGCTGTGTTTTGTCATGGTCATCATCCTCCTTAAAAAACAGGCCCAGCAGATCGGCAATGTTTTCACTGTCGTAGACGGTCGCCTGATGCAGACGGTTCAGATGGGAGACGATGAGACTGGTTTTGCTCTCGGCCCATTTGCGCAGGGTGTCGGGCCGTACCGGCTTGGGTTCATGGCGGTTGAATACCGGGACGATGGCCTGGTACATGTCCCGGTCCCTGGTATTGCGGAAATCGGCGCTGAGCGCCTGGATTTCGGCCGTGGAACAGGAGGGAAAACAACACCTGACATCGTGGGCGGTCACTCCGAAACGAAATTTCAGTTTCAAGGCCAGCTCGATCTTTTCACGGCAGGAGGCATGCAGTTGCAGGATGATCCGCAACTTGGAAAATTCCTCATCCAGGAAGGCGGTTTGGCATGTCTGGGCGCGGCTGGGGACAACCATTTCCAGAACTTCTTGCGGAACATCATTTCTTTTCATTAGCAAATTCCTGCCTTCACGCACGATATCCACATACATATTACGGATACAAACCATAAAATAGGATGTGAAGGAAGGCATTTGCTTGAAATTGGCATCAAACTTATTTTGGATCTTGGCAAGCTTTCCCGAGAAAAGGCGGACGAAAATCTCCTGGAGAATATCTTGCCTTTCATCCTGGCGGCGATGCAACCGCCGAACAAAGCCGGAGATCAGTTGCCGGTAGATCATTACCAGGGTGCGCGGGTGGCGGGCCAGAATGGATGGCAGGCTCAACTCTGCGGCGATCATTTCGCCAGCCCGGGTTTCGTCGGCCGCGGACAGGCCAATCCTGAAATTCGCATGGCTCTCCCATATTTCCCTGAACAGCCCGCTGACAATTGCATCCAGGTCGGGGAAGCTTTGGCGTGGAAAGAGGTCATGGGGATAAAGCTTTAGCGAGACGGTTTTTTGCAAAACGGACTGCAAACCGGCCGGGATGACGTCCGACGGGTCGCCAGGATGGCTCATGTTTTCAGCAGAACGATTGGCGGCGAAATATCAAGGGCTCCATTTCCCTTCCGGCTCACTCTTCTGCTTCATCCTGTTTTTTGACCAGCGGCCCGGCGTCCAGCGCCCACATGCCGCGGCCGTGGGTGGCGATGACGATGATGTTTTCCCTGGGGTGGATGACCAGGTCATGGACATACGCCGTGGGCAGGTTGCCGCCCAGTACTTGCCAGCTTTTGCCGCCGTCGCGGCTGACAAAGACGGCGCCGTCGGTTCCCAGATAAAGGGTTTCGGGATCGCGGCCGTCCTCGCGGATGACATTGACCGGTCCGAGCGGAATGCCGCCCGCGATATTCTGCCATGTCCTGCCGTAATCGTCCGAGCGCCAGGCATAGGGGGTGAAATCGTCATCGCGCTTTCCGTTCTGCGCCAGGTAGACCCTACCCATGGCGAAGCTCGAGGCCACCAGCCGCGAAGCCCATTTGCGGGGCAGCCCGGAGCCGATCTCGCGCCAGCTGCGGCCGCCGTCGAGGCTGGAATGGACGCGGCCGTCGTCGCTGCCGGCATAGATCAGGCCATGCTTCAAAGGCGATTCACTGATGGTGAAGAGGGTCTGATAGGGGATGTCGCCCAGCTCGGCGGGATCGTTGCGCGTCAGGTCGGGGCTGATCCTTTCCCAGGT
>JADFDP010000139.1 GCA_018262835.1 Candidatus Aminicenantota bacterium | reverse complement strand
CCTTCAGCTTCTGGAACATCGCGGTCAAGCACTGGCACGCCTCCAACGTCTCGCTTTTCGTCAACCTGAACCCGCCGCTGACGGCGATATTCACCTACCTGTTCTTCGGCATCGGCATCGGCTTCTATTTCCTTGCCGGCGGCGCCGTCATGCTGGCCGGCATCCTGATCGTCACCATGCCCGGGAAAAAAGACGCGGCTGCGGCGGACGAGGATCTTTCAACCGCGAGCTACAGCATGGAGACCTAGCCGGCTTATTCATTTTCTGAATCAACACCGTCACCTTTTCGCCGCCGAATACGTCTGACTAATCTGGCAATAAAACTCCGGATATCAAAGGCAGGTGAGCAAGATGAGAAAGTTCATTGAAATGTCCAGAAGAAATTTCATGGTTTTCGCGCGCCATTTCCGCAGATCCCCGGGCCTTTCGCTGCTCAGCGTGCTGGCCATCGCCCTGGGCCTGGCCTGCTGGCTGCTCACCTGGATCTACGTCAGCGACGAAAAAAGCTACGACGGCTACCACCGCGACCCGGACCGCCTGTTTCGCGTGGGCGTGACCTTCCGCAACGAGACCGGCACAAAAACCTTCGCCCTCGTCGCCGTACCGGTGGGGCCGGCCCTGAAGGACACTTTTCCCGAAGTCCGCTACGCGGCCCGGGTGCTGGTCAACAACGAGGACAAGCGTCTGGTCCGCTATGGCGAGCGCACCTTTTTAGAGGACCAGGTGGTGCGCGCCGAACCCGACCTGCTTAAAATTCTGACCGTTCCCTTTGTCCAGGGCGACCCCGAAACCGCTTTGCAGCGCCCTGGCACCGTGGCCATCAGTGAAAAAGCGGCCGCAAAATATTTCGGCAGCGAAAACCCGCTGGGAAAAACCCTGCTGATCAACGACAAGCCGCTGGAGGTGAGCGGGGTCCTGGCCGACGCCCCGGCCAATACCCACCTCAAGTACCGCTTCATCATCTCGCTCAAGGACTACCCCTTCCCCTACACCGACCAATGGCGGATGACCACGATCTACACCTATATTAAGCTGGCCACCGGCGTCGACGCCGCGGCATTCGCCCGTAAAATGCGCGATCTGACCGACCGCTTCTCCCCGCCCCGGGCCGGCAACCCCAACCCCGACCTGTTCATCATGCCGGTCAAGGACATCCACCTGCGGTCGCATTGCGACTTCGAAATCGAAACGCCGGGAAATCCCTCCTACCTGCGCGTAGCCTGGATGCTCGGCCTGCTCATCCTGGTCACCGCCGCCCTGAACTTCGCCAACCTGCTCATCGCCCTCTCCGGCGCCCGCGGCCGCGAGGTCGGCGTGCGCAAGCTGCTGGGCGCCCGGCGCCTGCAGCTGGCCGGGCAATTCATTCTCGAGGCCCAGGCCAGCTCCTGGCTGGGACTGCTGTTGGCCGGTCTGCTCACCCTCCTGGCCCTGCCACTGGTCAACGCGCTGCTGGACAAAACCTACACCGCGGCGCAGGCATTGCGCCCGGCCACGATGCTGGCCGCCCTGGCCGTGACCGTTCTCACCGGCCTGGCCGCCGGCCTGTACCCGGCCGCCGTCTTCTCGGGGCTGGGCCAGAGGCGGATGCCGGGGGGAAGCCGCGCCAGGCTGCTGGCCAAGGCCGGTCCGCGCCGGCTGCTGCTGCTCTTCCAGTTCGCGATCTCCATCGCCCTGATCATCGCCTCCCTGTCCATCGGCCGCCAGGTCGGCTACATGAAGGACCGGCCACTGGGCTTCGCCAAAACCCAGCAGCTGGTTCTGCCCGTGCGCGTCTGGCCCGATATCGCGGCCAAAGCCGAAGCGGTGAAGAATGAATTCAACCGCCTGGCCGTCGTCCGCGGCGCCGCCTTCGCCTCGAGCATCCCCGGCCGCGAGATGAGCACCTTCGGCACCCGCTTCCTGGAAGAGGACTGGAACCGTTCGCGGGTATTCAACTACCTGTTCTGCGATGCCGCCTTCACCGGCCAGTACCGCATCGGCATGGCCGCCGGCCGCCCTTTTCGCCACGACCGGGGCGCCGACGCGGCCGGGACCTGCCTGATCAACCGGGCCGCGGTCAGGGCCCTGGGGCTTTCTTCGCCCGAGGCCGCCCTGGGCCGCACCCTGGCCGGAGGCAATGGCAGCAATCTCATGAAGGTCATCGGCGTGACCGAGGATTTCCATTACCGCGGGCTGCAGTCGCAAGTGGAGCCGCTGGTGCTGGAGCTGCTGGCCAGCCCTTTCGCGGCCGATTTCGGCAACTACAGTTTTTTAACCCTGGGCGTGGACACCGCCCGCGTCCATGAGGCGCTGGCGGCCGTCGAAGCGGCGTGGCGGCGCCTGAATCCGCAAAGCCCGTTCGAATATTTTTTCCTGGAAGACGATTTCAACACCCAGTACCGGGCCGAAGAGCGCATCGGCAGGCTGAGCGGCGCCCTGACCGCCATCGGCATCGCCATCGCCTGCCTGGGGCTGCTGGGCATGATGTCCTTTTCCGCCCGGCGCCGGCGCAAGGAAATGGCCATCCGCAAGGTGGTGGGCGCCTCGCTGCTGCAGATCGCCGGGCGTCTGAACCGCGAGTTCATATGGCTGCTGCTGGCGGCCAACCTGCTGGCCTGGCCCCTGGCCTACTTCGCCCTTGATGGCTGGCTGCAGGGGTTCGCCAGCCGCGCCGCCATCAGCCCGCTGGTGTTCGCGGCCGCGGCGCTGTCGGCAATGCTCCTGGCCCTGCTCACCGTCAGCCTGCAGACGCTCAAGGCCGCCCGCGCCAACCCGGTGGAGAGCCTGCGCTACGAGTGAGGAGCGGGGCGGGTTTACCCCTGCAAAGACAAGTCCACCCGCCCCGGATATCGAAGCGAATGCCCGGGGTTTTGCCCTGTCATTTTTCCGGCGGCTTGGGCGGGGAGGGAACCGGGATGAGGAGGGGAAGGAGGAACGAGCCGATGGGAAAGAAGGGGAAAACCGCCGGCAAGGCAACGGCCGGGGCTTTTCCGCTTTTCTTGCCCTTGTTTTTTCCCTTTGCCTTCCCTCTTCCATTCTTATTGCTCATTTTTCCCCCTGAATCAGGGCTTTTCTCTTCCCTGTACCCTAAACCCTATACCCTGGACACTTACTCACAAAAGACCCTGACCTTTTCCTTGCCCTCGACCTCCACGGTCAGATCGTTGAGGTGGACCAGCAGGGCCTCGATGTCGCGCGGGTCGAAGTGGTTCAGGTCGAAAGGCACCCCCTTGTCCTTCAGTTCGGAATTGACCTTGTCCCGGACCTGGGGCGGGATGTAGCTGGCGAACTTCAGGCCGGCGCGCACCAGGTTGAGCGGCACGCGGATGTTGACCCGGTCGCCCTCCTTGTTCCCCGGCGCCGGCTCGACCAGCACCCGCAGGTACTTGGGACCGGGCTTGCCCGAGGCGTCTCCGGAAGCCGTCCCGCCCTCGCCGGCGCGGTCGGAGACGGCGGCCAGGAGCTTTTCGGCGTCGTCGACCGAGATCTTCTTATCGGCCAGCATTTCCAGGATCTTTCTTTTTTCTTCACTCATGTTTTCCTCCTTATTGCAATATGATGCGGGTGAGTTTGCCGTCTTCGCGGCTGCTGACGTCAATCTTCAATCCTGACAGCGAGCCGATCATGACGAAAATATGGAAATAGATCTGCAGCAGCGCCTTGCCCCAGCCCCAAAACCAGAGCAGCAGCCCGGCCAGCAGCACCAGCGGCATGAGCAGCAGCAGGAACGCCGCCAGCAGCAGCCAGACCAGGATGAGCGGTACGGGCAGGGCCAGGCGGCGCCTCCCTTTCTCCTCGACGCGGATCCACAGCCAGAGCGGGATCATGGGCGC
>JADFDP010000138.1 GCA_018262835.1 Candidatus Aminicenantota bacterium | reverse complement strand
CATCCTGGTGCCTGCCGCCCTGGAGAACCAGATCAACGCCGAAACCGTGCAAAAGATCTCGGCCAAGGTGAAAGTGGTCGCCGAGGGCGCCAATGGCCCGACCACACCCGAGGCCGACGAGGTGTTCAAGAAGAAGAATATCTTCGTCATCCCCGATTTCCTGGCCAATGCCGGCGGGGTGACCTGCAGCTACTTCGAACAAGTCCAGTGCAACATGAACTACTTCTGGACCAAGGAAGAGGTCCTGAGCAAGCTGGACAATATCATGACCTCGGCTTTCCATGCCGTCTACGGCCTGGCCAAGCAGAAAAAAGTATACATGCGCGACGCCGCCTACATGATCGCCGTTTCCCGCGTCGCCGAAGCCTGTAAGCTCAGGGGCTGGGTGTAAACAGTATTTGGCGAAAGGGGCGCTTCCTGGCGCCCCTTTTTTATTTAGGGAAGGAGGGGAACCATGGACAATCCGCAGAATTCAATCGACAAGCTGCTCCATGACATGCGGGAACGGGCCAAGGAGCTCAACTGCCTGTATGAGGTCGAAGAGCTCCTGACCAAGACCCACCTGCCCCTGGCCGAGATATTCACCCAGATCATCCGGACCATTCCCGCGGGGTACCAATTCCCCGATATCTGCCAGGTCAAGATCGAGTACGAGAACCAGACCCATCAAAGCCCGGATTTCAAGCTGTCCCACCGCACCCAGAGTGCCGACATCAAATTGGAGGATAAGGTCGTCGGCCGCATTGAGGTCTCCTATACCAGCGAGGTCTCGCAGACCGAAAACAGCTATTTTCTAAAGGATGAGCACAAGCTGTTGCAGACCATCGCCGAACGCATCGGCCGCACCATCCTGCACCTGAAGCTCGAGCAGGTGTCGCGCGAATGGGCAACGGCGCAAAAGGACCTCAGCGAGAAGAACAAGAAAGAATGGATGGTGATCGTCGACCTGCTGCGGCGCACCGACCAGAACTTGTACATCCATCTCGGCCGGAAGATGGTCTATCATCTCTTCTGGAACGGCGTCATGGAAGCCAAGGAACTGCTGAAATCGCTGAGCAAGGACCAGGAAGCCGCCCAGAGCGAGATGAGCGACGACATGAACCGGCCCAGCCAGAAAAAATCTCAGCTGGAGCTTTTGGCCCTCAGCGATGAAACGTTCAGGATCGCCGCCAGCTATCTGACCGACAAGGAGATCTTGAGCCGCATCCAGAAATGGATCCAGGAGGACAAGGCCAGTTTTTTGAGCAAGGCCATCAACAATATCGACATGCCCCTGGTCGATATCATCAACGCCATCACCCATTACCACTACATTTCCGGGGGCAATTACGAGCTTTCGCCGCCCATGGAGAAGGGGTTGCGCGTTTCTCTGATCCGCCGCTTCTTCTCCGACCAGCTGGAATTCATCAATATCGCCAAGAACCACATCGAGGTCCGCCATTTTTACGACCTGGTGCAGAGGATCATTTACCCGGCCAACGGCTACGGCCGCCTGGGAGGAAAGAGCGCCGGCCTGTTCCTGGCGCAGAAGATCTTTTCCAAGCCGGGCGAATACTCGGAGATCCTGGGCGACCTGCGTTTTCCCAAGACCTGGTACATCACCACCGACGCCATCATGAGCTTCCTCAGCTACAACAACCTCGAGGAAGTGAACGAGCAGAAATACAAGGAGATCGACCAGATCCGCCTGGAATACCAGAATGTAGTCCAGCTTCTGAAGAATTCGCATTTCCCCATCGAGATCATCAAGGGCCTGTCCATGGCCCTCGACGACCTGGGCGACAAGCCGCTGATCGTGCGCAGCTCCAGCCTGCTGGAAGACCGCATGGGAACGGCATTCTCAGGGAAATACAAAAGCCTGTTCCTGGCCAACCAGGGGACGAAGCAGCAAAAACTCGATGCGCTGACCGACGCCATCGCCGAGGTCTATGCATCCATTTTCGGCCCCGATCCCATCGAGTACCGCGCCGAGCGCGGGCTGCTGGACTTCCATGAGGAAATGGGCATCATGATCCAGGAAGTGGTGGGTCAGAAAGTGGGCGATTACTTCTTCCCGGCCTTTGCCGGCGTCGCTTTCAGCAACAACGAGTTCCGCTGGTCATCCCGCATCAAGCGCGAGGACGGGCTGGCCCGGATCGTCGCCGGCATGGGCACCCGGGCCGTGGACCGGGTGAGCGACGATTACCCGATACTGATCTCCCCGGGCATCCCCAACCTGCGCGTCAACGTCACCGCCGAGGAAACCATGCGCTACTCCCCGAAACGGATCGACGTCATCAACCTGAAAACCTGCACATTCGAAACCAAGGAGATCCCCGCCCTGCTGAAGGAGAGCGGTCACGAATACCCGGGAATAGAAAAGATCGTCTCGATCTACGAGGACGACCACATTTACACCCCTTCGGCCATCAACCTCGATTTTGATAAACAGAACCTGTTCGTTACCTTCGAAGGCCTGATCTCCCGCACCCCTTTCGTCAAACAGCTGCAGACGATCCTCAAGACCCTGCAGGAAAAAATGAATACCCCGGTGGACATCGAGTTCGCCCACGACGGCAAGAACCTCTACCTGCTGCAGTGCCGGCCGCAGAGTTCCACCGCCGGCAATGTCGCCTGCCCCATCCCCAAGGACCTCGCCCCCGACCGGGTCATTTTTTCCGCCAACCGCTACATCTCGAACGGCAAGCTCCCGGACATCACCCACATTGTCTACGTCGACCCGGAAAAGTACAGCCTACTGGAAAAAAGCGAGGACATGCTCGAAATCGGACGGGTGGTCGGCAAGCTCAACAGCCTGCTGCCCAAGCACCAGTTCATCCTGATGGGGCCGGGGCGCTGGGGGAGCCGCGGCGATATCAAGCTGGGCGTGCCGGTAACGTATTCGGATTTCAACAACACGGCCGCCCTGATCGAGATCGCGCGCAAAAAAGGAAATTATGTCCCGGAATTGTCCTTCGGTACTCACTTTTTCCAGGACCTGGTTGAATCATCCATACGCTATCTGCCGTTATATCCGGATGACCCGGGCATCGAATTCAACGAGAAATTCCTTCTTACCTCGCGAAATTACCTGCCCGACATCCTGCCCGAATCGGCCGCCCTGGCCGAAACGATTCGGGTGATCGACGTGCCCAGCGTGACCGGCGGTAAGGTGCTGCGCGTGGCGATGAACGCCGACCTGGGCGAAGCCCTCGGTTTCCTGGCCACCCCGGTCTCGAATCCCATGGACGCCGAGGACGTGAAGGAGCCGTCGGAAATTGCCAGCGAGGACCATTGGCATTGGCGTCTGCGCATGGCCGAAAGAATCGCCGCCCAAACGGATTGCCAGCGTTTCGGCGTCAAAGCCATGTACGTTTTCGGCAGCACCAAGAACGCCACGGCCGGTCCGGGGAGCGACATCGACCTCCTGATCCATTTTCAGGGTTCCGAACTGCAAAAACAGCAGCTGGTCCTATGGCTGGAAGGCTGGAGCCTGTGTCTCGCCGAGATCAATTTTTCCCGGACAGGGTACAAATCAAGCGGCTTGATCGACTACCACCTGCTGACCGACGAGGATATCACCAAAAAAACCAGCTATGCGGTAAAAATCGGTGCGGTCACCGATGCCGCTCGATTATTAACCTTAAAAAACCAATAGTCCGCTAGATTCTAAAGCAGGTGGCGAACCGCATCCCCGGGATGCTGCGGATCAAAACAAACGGCGGCCAGTTCGGGACCGTCATTCGCCCCGGAAAAGCAAATGGTGCGCCCGATCTTCTCCTGCCAGGACCCGGTCAGGCGGGGCGACTCGTGCACGTGCCCGTGCAGGGTGATGAGCGGCTGCCGTTCCTCGATGAAGCGCCTGATGGCAATACTGCCCACATGGACATCCAGGGGCGCGCCGTCCACCTGGCGGTCATCCAGGG
>JADFDP010000137.1 GCA_018262835.1 Candidatus Aminicenantota bacterium | reverse complement strand
GCAAAGCAACGGCACGTGCTGGCAGGATCTCAGCAGCACCCTGGTCCAGGAGGGCGCGGCACTCCGCTTTTCCGGTTCGCTGCGCAGCATCCTTGAAAAAATCGCGGTGACGTTCCAGGGACATTATGCGCCGGATGCCACTGAAGGCGGCCTGCAGGCCGATTTTGCGGTTTTACCGGTCGTTCTGCCGGCCAAGACAGAGCTGCAGCCCCTGCATCCACTGCTGTCGGGGCTGAGCGGCAGCGGCAGTTTCCAGGCCCAGGGCCGGATATGGGCGGGAAATGATTCCACTGGAGGCAGCGTCGTCGTAAAAATCGCCAATGCCGATTTCGAGCGGCAAAAGGAAAAAATCGCCCTGCGCGGGATCAATGCCGAGATCCAGATTGACAACCTGCCTGATTTTGTCACCGCTCCGGCCCAGCGCATCGATTTCCGGGAATTGCAATGGCAGGACATGCTTTTCAGCAACGGAGAAATGATTTTTTCCGGGGAGAGCGGCGGCACGATTTTCATCGAATCCGGCCGTTTTGACTGGTGCCAGGGAAAAATCATCCTGGCTCCTTTTCGGATAAAACCCGGGGCGACTGATTTTTTCTTGACGTTTAACTGCGACCGAGTCAATTTCGCCCAGATGCTCAACGCCCTGGTGGGAAAAACGATCGTCAGCGGCGACGCCGAGATGAGCGGCATCGTCCCGATCCAGATGGTCAGGGGCAGCCCGGTGTTTCTGGACGGCTACCTTAATTCCACGCCCGGCAGAAGCGGGAATCTGAAAGTCTCCCAGCCCGAGCTCATTTCCAACGGCCAGGTGCTGGTGGAGGAAGCGATCCGGGATTTCCGCTACAATTGGATCCAGGTGAAATTGGGCAGCCGTAACGACTTGCTGGACATGGTGGTTTCCATCGACGGCGCGCCGGCCCGTAAATTGCCATTGAGCTACGATGCCAAGCTGAAGGATTTCATCAGGGACCCCGCGGGCGGCCGCCACGTGGAACTCAAGGGGCTGCTGCTGGATATCCGCTTTCTCGGCATCGACCTGAAGGACCTGCTCAAAGCCAGCAGCCAGATGACTTCCAGTCATCAGGTAAAATAAATAAAAACAAGGAGGGAGAATATGGGGAAAAGGATCTTTCTGCCGGTGGTGGCAACGCTGCTTCTGGCCACCGCCTGCATCAAACTTAAACACGAAATGACCATCCAGCCGGTCCACATCACGGTGGACGTCAGGATCAGGATCGATCGCGAATTGGAAAGCTTCTTCGCCGACATCGACAAGGCCGCGGTCACCACCGAAGAGGACAACACCCAGAAAAAGGAGGAATTGAAATGAAAGGCAAACTGAAAATTACGGCCGCCCTCTTGGCGGGATTGTTCCTGCTGGCGGTTGCCGTCCGGGCCGAAAGCGCCGAATTGAAGGAAAGGTTTCTGCAAAGGAAGCCGCTCCTGGAAAAAATGAAAGGCCAGGAGTGGATCGGCGAAAACAACCTCGGTTTTTTGGTTTTCAGAAGCACCGCCGGGCAGAGCAAAGAGAATATGCAGGTCGTCCAGGCGGAGAATGAAGACCGCAAGACGGTTTATGCTGAAATCGCCGTCAAACTGAACACCAGCGCCGAGGAGGTCGGCAAGCGCCGGGCCGCGCAGATCGCCGCTCTCGCCTCGGTCGGCCACTGGCTGCAGGACGCCGACGGCAATTGGTATCAGAAAAAGCAGTAGGCGCCCAAAGGGCTTAGCTAATCCGTATGCCGCCGCCCGGAGGAGGATTCAAACCAGCGGCTCGATCCTGTATCGGTGCCGTACTTTCAGATACAGGCGCAGGGCATAGATCCGCAGGAAGGTCAGCAGGAGAAGGGGGATGCGGTCCGGGGCGGGCGGAGCAAAGCGCTTCTTCTTTCTCCAAAAATCGAGGCAAGACCTCCATTTCCAGCGGAAATACCTGCGAAAGGAGTAACTCTTGCTGTACAGGCTGGCGTACTGGCGGTAAAAGTCCCTGCGGCTGAGCCTCGTCGGCAGCACCGAATGGGTGAAGTCGAAGAAATCGTAGTCGCGGATGGCCAGGCGCTCGAAATTCTCCTCGTACAGGGTCGTGCCCGGCAGCGGGGTCAGCACCGTATAGACCGGACGGAACAGTTCCATCTGGATGATATATTTGAAGAGCTGCCGGAAATCGTCCCTGGAAAAATCGGGATCCACGATCAGATGGGGAGAGACGCTGATGCCCAGTTCCCGCAGAATGCGCAGGGCCTCGATATTGGTCTCAGCGGCGACCTTTTTGTTCAGCTTCTTCAGGTCCTCGTCCCGGAACGATTCGATTCCGACCAGCAGGTATTCCAGCCCGATCTCTTTCAAGGCGGCCATCAGGTCCGGATGGCCGACGATCAGGTCGGTCCGCGCGTACATCATGAACCTTTTCTTGATACCGCGCTCCCTGATCAACTGGACCATCCGCCAGGCCCGGCGGGTGTCCTGCAGGGTGTTGTCGTCGGCGAAACAGACCAGGTCGACCTCGGCCGCCAGGGCGGCAAACTCGTCAACGACCGCCTCCACGCTGCGGGTGATGTACTTGCCGTCCATGATCTTCCAACAGGCGCAGAAGGTGCAGCGGTAAGGGCAGCCGCGGCTGGAGACGATCAAGCCGGTGCGGTTCCCCACCGAATCCCGGTAGTGTTTGCGGTAACGGCTCGTCAGCTGCCGGGCCGGCAGCGGCAGCAGGTCCAGATCGCCGGAGAATGGACGCCGCTCGGTGAACGCCAGCCCCTTCTCCCCGACCAGCGCGATGTTGGGGGTTTCGCCAATATCTTTGCCGCCGGCCAGGAGCCCGACGAACTGGCGGAACGATTCGTCCGCCATCCCCTGAAAGATGACATCGACGAAGGGCCGGGCGAAGTCGCCGGGCAGGATGGTGGCATGATGGCCTCCGACCACCGTCTTGATCCTGGCATCGAACTTTCGGACTTCCTGCAGGACCGAGGATGCCGTCCGGACATCGCAGGTGAAGGCCGTCACCCCCACCAGGCCGGGCCGGAAGCGGTCCAGTTTCCGCCACAGGTTCTTCTCGATGCGCATGTCGAGGATCTCGACATCGTGGCCGGCGGCGGCGGCGGCCACGTATTCCAATTCCAGCGGCTCGTCGTGATTCGGGGCCAGCAGGTTTTTATTGAGCGGAGGTTTGATCAGCAGGATGCGCATGCCTGGCACCTTTTCGCAAAAAAGACATCCGTCCGGTCTCGCCGGCCCATCGGGAGCGGGTGCCGCGAAAATCCCCTCATTTCTTTCGGCGTTCCGCAAGGATCAGCGCAACGCCCGCGAGGATCGCGACTCCGCCCACGACCGGCGGCAGCGGGATGGTCTTCTTCTCCGTGGTGGTGACCTTGAGGGACCCGATATCGACCAGCTTCTCCTGTGTCGTATAGCGAATGCCCTGATAGGCCAGTGCCAAAACTCCCAGAACGATTAATATAATGCCCGCAAGTTTCATGGAATGATTCCTCCCAAAATTCATGACCGAAAGTTCTCTTTGCATATCCCATTTTCCATCCTGTCGCTTTTCACCGCCTGCCATTGGAAAAACCCGTCGGCAAGAATTGAAAAGGGCGTCCCCTCCTCCCCCGGCGAGAGGACGCCCTTTCCCCACCGTCAAGAGAAAATGACTTTCCGTCCTTCTGCGCGGCAAATCAGCCGCAGGACACGATCCAGTTAAAGGACGGCGGCCAGGCCGATAATTGCAAAGATGATGATCACGACGATGATGATGTCTCTGGTGGACATGTACCCCCCCCCGGCATCGGATGCCGTGATCACATCCTGCGCGCCGATTTCGAGTTGCGTCGTCTCCTCAGTCTGCTGGACCGCCGTTTTTTCAACGGCCATGGCATAGGATGAGGCCATGATGATCATCAGCATGACGCTCCAGATTTTAACCTGTTTTTTCATTTTGATTCTCCTTTTTATC
>JADFDP010000136.1 GCA_018262835.1 Candidatus Aminicenantota bacterium | reverse complement strand
ACCAGATATATTTTGAACTTTAGTTTGGTCTAGAATGGCAACAATTATTTTCCCCGTTTGGGCAACAGCCCGTCGATTTTAGATATTGACAATTCATTCTGCTGAAAGCAAAATCATTTCATGTCGCGTCCATTGCGGATCGAATATAAAAACGCTTTTTATTATGTGATCGCCAGGGGCGAGCATCGCGATTTCATTTTTAACTGTGATGGCGACAAGGATAAATTTCTGATCAAACTCTGGGAAACAGTCGAAAAATACCAACTACTGGTTCATGCCTATGTATTGATGGACAACCATTACCACCTGCTGGTAGAAACGCCCAAGAGTAACCTGAGCAAGGCCATGCATTACTTGAACGCCAGTTACGGCAATTGGTTCCGCTGCAAGCACGATATTGTTGGTTCAGTGTTCCCGGGCGCTATAAGGCGGTTCTGGTTGAAAAGGACGAGTATCTGCAAATATTGAGCGCTTACATTCATTTGAGCCCGGTTCGGGCTGGAATTGTAACCCTGCCATCCCTTTATGAATACAGCAGTTATCGTTTTTATAGTGAAAAAATAAAACCGCCCGTTTTTTTAGGAACTGGGGATCTGTTGGACATGTTCAATGGCAAACGTAGTGAATATAGAAAATTTGTAGAAAGTTATGTTAAACATGGGATTGAAATTGATCCGGATGAGATATATGGGAAGAACTCCTTATTGGGAAGCGAATATTTTTTGCGCATGGCATTTAGTGAGATGAAGAGGGACGGGAAAGCATTGGATGAGCGGGAACAACCGGATGCCCGGGATGCGCGGCTGGTAAATGCCGATGACATTATAGAGATCATGATCGTAGATATGCGGATAGTGGAAGAAGACTTATGGAAGAGGCGGCATGGTAACGTTTATCGCAAGTTGCTGATATATGGTTTAAGGCGCCGCACGGCAAACAGTCTTAAGGAAATAGGGCAGATCATGAAAATGGATTCTTCGGCGGTCTCGGCATTGGCACGGCGATTTGAGAAGGATATGAGATCGGATCAGACCAGCCGGCGCTTGGCGGAGCGATTGGCCAGGGAAGTCATGAAGCGTCGCTTATTTAAGGAATGATGGTTTTTTATTTGGACATACATCCAAAATCGAGACCTGACCCCGATGGTTCCCCCCTCTCGTGCTGGGCTGAGCCCCTGGCTCAGTGATTAGTGATTAGTGAAGCGAGAATTTAAATGACGGTTGATCGTCTTGCTGCTTTCATCTAATCGAGCAATTTCATCTTTCTTATCACTCATCACTCATCACTTATCACTTTTTTTCTCGACCGGGACGTTGATCTCGGTCTTGCGGTCCTCGGGCTTGACCGCCTCGGGGTTCATGTCCAGGTACTTTTCGATGCACGGCCCGGCCATCTTGAAGCCGTTTTTCTCGATGTACTCGAAGATTTTCCTGTAGGCATCACTGACTTTTTCATAGGGGCCGACGTACAGGAAAACGGCAATCTGGGTCGCCTGGCATTCCCCTTTCAATAATGGCGCGGCCACTGATTCTTCGCCGGCGATAGGAAAACCCAGCCGCCAGAGCAGGTCCTCTTCCTTGATCTCACCCGGGGAATTCAGGTACATGCCGAAAAAGTTGCCGGCCGGCATCAGGTTCTGCTTGAAGAATGCCTGCATGAATTCGTTGATCTTCGCGGGGATCTGCTGGTAGGAACCGCGGCATTCCAGGTAGGCATAGTTGAAAGGCGCGCTGTCCCGGATCGTCACTTCCTGGCCCTGGATCAAAACCGCCAGAATGGCTATGGAGGCAAAGGCCAGCATGGTTTTTTTCATCTTTCCTCCTTGCAAAACCGATTATTTGTTTTTAGTCGGGAAAAGTCAAATCTCTCTTTTAGGGGTAATTTAAAGACGGTCAGAGAGCGGGGAATCCTGTGATCGCAGTGATGATGAACGTAGGAGAGTACCCCTCGGGAACCGGGGCGCCACCCGGGTTGACCCAGCAGAAGTCCATGCCGGCGTTGCGGGCCGCGGCCATGTCCGAGGTGATGCTGTCGCCGACATAGAGGATGTCGGGGGCTTCCACGCCGATCGTTTGCAGGGCCGGCCCGAAGATGCGCGGATCGGGCTTGGCCATGCCCACTTCCTCGGAAATGACGATGGAGCGGAAATAGGGGGTGATAGGCGAGGCGGCGAAGCGCTGGTTCTGCACCGCGGCGATGCCGTTGGTGATCATGGCCAGGGGAAACCTGCCAGCCAGCTCCCGCACCAGCTCAAGCGCCCCGGGCAGAAGCTGCGACTGGCCGGCCAGGGCTTGCAGATAATAAGCACTTATTTTTTCCAGGGGCAGGCCGGGCAACCCTATTTCGGTGGCCAGGCGGCGGAAGCGCTCGACGCGCAATGCGGCCTGGTTGGTTTCGCCGCGCTCGAAGGCCTGCCAGACGTCGCGGTTGTGCCGCCGGTAGACCGCAGTGAAAGCCACGGGATCCGCGGCGATGCCGAATTCGTCCTGGCAGGCCAGCAGGGCGGCGCGCTCGGCCTGGGGGTAATCGAAGAGAGTATCGTCGGCGTCGAAAAAAATGGCCTTGTATTTTTTCCCCAAGGTGTTAGTAAGGCCAGGGATGGACGCCGTCCTTGTCCACCAGGTGCAGTACCATTTTCGGCCTGTCCACGGGCCGCGGCCCAATTTGGATCGCCTTGCCCAGGCGTTCCTGGACTGCCGGTGTTTGTTCAGGGCGGTCGCTGTGGACGGTCACCAGCTTCTGGCCTTTCCGGATCTTGTCGCCGACATTGGCGTGGAAGACGAAACCGCTTCCGTAGGCGACGGCATCCTCTTTTTTGCGGCGGCCGGCGCCGATGTCGATGGCGGCCATGCCCACGGCGTAGGAGTCGATGCGCGCGATATGACCCGAAGACGGCGCCAGGAATTCGGTTTGCTGCCGGGCGGCGGGCAGCAGCGAATAATCGTCACACACCCGCGGGTCGCCTCCCTGGGCGGCGATGAAGCTCCGGAACACGCCCAGGGCCCGCCCCGAGGCGATGGCCTCCTGGAACATTCCGACCGCCCGGGCGTATGCCGCTGTTTTCCCCGCCGCCTGCAGCATGCACCAGCCCAGGGCGTAGGTGACCTGCATGACGTCATCCGGACCCCTGCCTTTCAATGCTTCAATGGATTCGATGATCTCCAGGCTGTTGCCTACCGCCCTGCCGAGCGGCTGGTCCATGCTGGAGATGATGCCCAGGGTCGGGCGGCCGCTTTTGGCGCCGATGGCCACCATGGTCTGGCACAGGAGGATGGAGTCCTGCTCGTCTTTCATGAAGGCGCCGCTGCCGGTCTTGACGTCCAGCACGATGCCGTCCGAACCCAGGGCCAGCTTCTTGCTCATGATCGAGGAGGCGATCAGCGGCAGGCAGCTGACCGTGGCCGTGGCGTCGCGCAGGGCGTATATCTTCCTGTCGGCCGGCACGATGTTCTCGGTCTGGCCGCAGATGACCATGCCGGTTGCGGCCAGCGTGTCCCGGAACTTCTCCGGGGTCAGGAAGACGTTCATGCCCGGAATGGCTTCCAGCTTGTCCAGCGTGCCCCCGGTGTGGCCGAGGCCGCGGCCGGAAAGCATGGGCACGCGCACGCCGCAGGCGGCCAGCAGCGGCGCCACCACGAAGCTGATCTTGTCGCCGACGCCGCCGGTGCTGTGCTTGTCGATCTTTTTGCCGGGCACGCCGTCCAGGGAAATGCGGTCGCCCGAGTCGAGCATGATCGCGGTCAGGTCGGCCAGTTCGCGCCCGTTCATGCCGCGGATGTAAACGGCCATCAGCCAGGCCGCCACCTGGTAATCGGGGATGTCGCCCTTGACGTAGCCGGAAATCACGAAGGCGATCTCCTCCCGCTCCAGCTCCAGGCCGTCCCGTTTCCTGGAAATGATCTCGTACATGCCGTTTGCCATATTGCCTCGCTGTCGATTCGATTCAGCCGCCGCCGGCCGGCGAAAAAAGGTCGACGGTGTCGCCGCCGCGCACCCGCGTCTCCAGGTTCTGCTTCAGGCGGATGTTCTCGCCGTTGACC
>JADFDP010000135.1 GCA_018262835.1 Candidatus Aminicenantota bacterium | reverse complement strand
CTGGCCGGCAAAGCCGATTATCGGATCATCAACTCCTCCTACAACATCATCAATTTTCTGATACTGAACCCTGGCGAAAACAACCAGATGCGGGATCAGAAGATCCGCCAGCTGGTCAATTATGCCATCAACAGAGAAGAATTGGTGCGCAAGGTTTTCCATCACCAGGCTGTGCCCGCCCATTCCATGATGCCTTTCGGATTGCTGGGACACAATCCCTATTATCGCCTGGACTATAGCCGCGCCAGAAAGATCCGTGCCGCTCTGCCGCAGAGAAAGCTCACCTTTACCATCCTGACCGTCGCCAAGGACGGAAGGCAGCTTGTGGCCGAATTCGTGCGCCGGGAACTTGCCAAATTCGACGTGGAAGTGAAGGTCATCAGCATCGCTGACCAATTTGAATATTTCAACAACCTGATCTACCGCACCAAAACCAGCGTGGTGCTGGGCGGGATCCCCGATTATCCCTCTTCGTTCCATTTTCTTACCCATTTGGTTGAAAAAAACGGGTATTATAATGTTTTCAAGTTCGCTTTTCCCAAGCTGCAGGCAAGGATCAAGATACTGCCCAGCGTGGACATCATCCGGGAAACGCGGATGTTGGCGGAGATCAATGCCGCTTTTGAAAGTGATTCAATCTATATTCCCCTCTATTACAGTTCGAATTTTATCGCCATAAGGAATCGCATTAAGACCATTGCCTTTAAGTACGGCGACATCACTGATTTCGCCATTTTGGAGGTTGCCGATGAACCAGTCCATTAACCAGATCAAAGATTCCCTGATCGCCGGACAACCGATCGTGCAGATCGTCTCTTTTGAAGAAAAACGGATCGAAGGCTTTTTAAAAAAACTATGCCAGCAGACCCTAAAAAGCCTGAATGTCTGCACCTGGGATAGCCACAACGGCCTCAGCCGCAATGAATCCGCGATCCCGGACTGCAAAGATCCGGCGCCAGCATTGGATTTCGCACTGGCTGCCAAAGAACCGGCATTTTTTATTTTCAAGGACCTGAACTCCCGGCTGCGCAACTCCCCCGGACTCACCCGCAAGATCCGCGAATGCTACTTGCAGTTCAAGAACAGCAAGAAATTCCTTTTTCTCCTCTCGCCCGATGATTTCCTGCCGGCCAGCCTGAAAAAAGAAATCGACATCATTCATTTCGAACTCCCCGATTACGAAGAACTGGAAAATCTCTGCATTAAATTTCTGGAATCCATGGAAAAGGCCGGGATCCAGGTACAACTCCGTGAGGAGGAAAAAAGAAACTTTGTCACTGCCGTCCAGGGCTTGACCCTGGATGAAGCTTACAAAGCCTACATGAAGGCGTTCCAAGGACAACCGCGCATTCACATGGGTTTGATCGAAAAGATACATCTGGAGAAAAAGCAGCTTATCCTGAAGGAAAACGTACTGGAGTTTTTCACCCATACCCTGACCATGGATGACATGGGCGGGCTGGACAAATTGAAAGACTGGCTGATGAAAAGGAAAAAAGCTTTTTCCAAGGAAGCCCGCGAATTCGGCCTGGACAAGCCCAAGGGGATCTTGACCATGGGCGTTACCGGCTGCGGCAAGAGCCTGGCCTCCAAGGTCATCGCCACGCTATGGAACCTGCCCTTGTTCCGCATGGACATGAACCTGGTCTATTCCGGCATTGCCGGCGCGCCGGAGGAGGTATTCGCCCGCTCCCTCAAAACCATGGATTCAGTTGCCCCGGCCGTGCTCTGGATTGATGAGATTGAAAGCGGCATCAGCGACAAGCAATCCGACGGTTCCTCCTCTCGTATCCTGGGATATTTTCTCACCTGGATGCAGGAGCACAAATCGGAAATTTTCATCGCCGCCACGGCCAACCGCATTGACCTTCTGCCGGCCGAACTGCTGCGCCGCGGCCGTTTCGACCAGATCTTCTTCATCGACCTGCCCACGCGCAAGGAAAGGGAGGAGGTTTTTACCATCCACCTGACCAAGAGAGACAACGATTTGAGTAAATTCAATATCCCGCAACTGGCCCAGATTACCAAGAACTGGTCGGGGTCAGAGATTGAGCAGGTGATCATTTCCGGCATGTACGAGGCGTTCGCCGAAAACCGCAAATTGAACGAAGACGATCTTTTCGTTATTTTCGGCAACTCGGTGCCGCTGGCCACCACCATGGAAGAACAGATCAAGAAGGTCAGGAGCTGGGCCCACAACCGAGCCGTCCGCGCGTCTTCGGACAAGGAATATTGAATAAACCGGGCTCGGTTTACGGTAGACGGCATACGGCATACGGTGAGGAGAACGGCATTCGTCATGAAGCTTCGGTTTATTGCGGTTGCCGTACACCGTCAACCGTATGCCCTACACCGAGTCCCCAGGTCCTTCTAGCCCCATGATCACTCCTCCCCGCTTCGCCGCCGACGTCATGCTGGGCCGGACAGCCAAATGGCTGAGAATGCTCGGCTTCGACACCCTTTACGACAACCGGGCCGCTGATGATATTTTGCAGGAACTTTGTATCAATGAAAACCGTTTCCTGCTGACCAAGGACGTGGCGCTGCATCACGCCATGCCCTCCGGGACCAGTTGCCTGGTCCAAGCCGTATCCCCCCGCCAGCAGATTAAAGAGATCGTTTCGATTTTCCGCCTGGACCGCTTTGTCCTGCCGCCGCGCTGTCCGCTTTGCAACGGCGAGTTGGCAGCGATCGACAAGACGCAGATCAAGGACCTGGTCCCGCCCTATGTCTTTCGCACCCAAACCCGCTTTCAACAATGCTCGCTTTGCAAAAAAATCTACTGGCCGGGAACCCATCTTCAAAAAATCAATCTGACGATCGAAAATATCAGAAGACTTTCTGATTGATCAGAGTGGCCTGATAGGCGGCGCCGAAGCCGTTGTCAATGTTGACCACCGAGATGCCGCCGGCGCAGGAATTGAGCATGGAGAGCAGGGCCGACAAACCGCCGAAATTGCTGCCGTAGCCGACCGAGGTCGGGACGGCGATGATCGGCGTGGAGGTCAGCCCGGCCACGACCGAAGGCAGAGCCCCTTCCATGCCGGCCACGGCGATGATCACCGAGTAGTCGTTCAGTTTTTTTTGCAGGTTCAGGATCCTAGCCAGGCAGGCGACGCCCACATCATATTCCTTTTCGGTGCGGTTGCCCAGGTACAGGGAAGAAACGTAGGCTTCCTCGGCTACCTTTTCGTCGGAGGCCCCGGCAGACAGAACCAGTATCTTCCCCTTGTTCAAGGCCTTGGGTTCTCGGTCCGAAGTGATCATGCGCGCCCCGGCATGGAAACGCAGATCGGGGAAATCGATTTTCAATTTATGGAAACGCTCGTCATCCACGCGGGTAATCAGCATGTCTTCGCCGACTTCTTTGAATTTTTTGATAATGCGGCGCAATTGTTCCAAGCTCTTGCCCTGTCCGAAAATGACCTCGGGAATGCCCCGTCGCAATTTGCGGTGAAAATCGAGCTTGAGGTGCGGTTCGTTGCTGAAGGGAAAATTTTGTATAAAAAGAAGCAATTCCTTTTCGGAAAGCTTCCCAGACCTGAAAGCCTTAATCTTTTGGCGGATGATTTGTTTCATGGCCTGGTGGAGGTTTTTGCGGATGTTTCTCCCCGTGCTCCGGCTCCGGGTCGCGGGTTCTGGCCTCGCGCCACTTGCGCTGCCTTTGGAACAGGGGATGCGGACGGTAGGGAAATTTCACCTGCTGGGGATCCACGCCGATGATATTCTGCCAGCGGTTATTGCCCAGCCCTTCATGGAACGCCAACTCCAGGTAAGGCACATCGTCGGGGTTGAAGCCCATGACGTGCGTAGCAAGGGCGTCGGCGACCACGGCATCCTCGGAAGCGATGGCGAAGCCGTGAAAAACCGGGCTGCCCTTGATGGGTCCCTTGCCTTCCATGCCGTATAGGCCGTCGATCAGCACGAGAGAGGGCGGAATCCTCTTCAGCAAGGCGACAAAATTACGATTGGCCAGATGAAGCAGCTGGAAGTACTTGCTGCTTTGGAAAAAATTGATGCGTTTCATTTCTTGGGCAGAAGCCCCGAACATGAGCACCCGCTCTTCCGGCTTGACGAACCCGACCAGATTGGGAATGGAGAGGGAAACCGGAAAAATGTTGTG
>JADFDP010000134.1 GCA_018262835.1 Candidatus Aminicenantota bacterium | reverse complement strand
ATCCTTGTGGCGCTATCGTCTAGGGGTTAGGACGGGTGATTCTCAGTCACTAAACCGGGGTTCGAATCCCCGTAGCGCTATAACTTCCTCGAGCTCTTGACTCGGGGATGAGAACCCCGGTTTATAGTTACCGGGGTTCGACCGATTCGCGATCTGCGAATCGGGACAGCGAGCGAAGCGAGCTGCCCTCTCGGGCGCGCATCAGCAGATGCGCGTCAATCCCCGTAGCTATTTCCTCTCCGACCTCTTAATGCATCTTCTCAACTCATCCCCCAACCCCTTCTCTTGGGAAGAGAAGGGGAGTGAAAAGAAGTAAGGAGCTACCCCCTCTATTTGCAACAGAGGGGGTCAGTGTGAATTGAGGGAATATCCCCATTGTTTTGAATCTCTCCCATCCGTCAACTTTTTTGGGCGACCCGCCATTGGGACCGGTTTGACAATCCCGTCATTCCTACTTAAAATACCGGCATGAAACACAGTTTTTTTTGTTGCGGTCGCCGGCCGTCCATCCTGTCCGCTTCGCTTTAAGCCAAATGCTGGTTCATATAGTAACGGACAATTTCAACACTGGCGGAGGGATCGAACACATATTTCAAATTGTGAAGGGCCTCCCTCAGTTTGATTTCAGGATCTTTGCCGCGCCTGGAGATGCGATCGACAGGTTTTCCGCGTTGCGCAATGTGGAAACCTGCGCGCGGGGCTACAGCCCGTCCCTGGTCCTGAAACAAAAACCGGACGTGGTCCATGTCCATCATCTGCGCCCGCTCCTGGCCTTTCATATGAATCCTTTGGTAAAAATTGCCGCGCCGGTCATCTATACGGCTCATGGGCTGCACATTCACAAATATGAATTCTCAGCGGGTGTTTTTTGCCGCTTGAAATACAAATTAAGATTCGCGCTGGAAAAATACCTGTTTGCCAGGGTCGATCAGATCATTGCCGTTTCCCAGGAGGATCAGAATTTCATCAGAACCAGGTACCAATCGGATCATGTCAGCTGTATCCCCAATGGCATCGATTCCTCCCGCCTTGAGCAGGTGCGTCCCCGAAAAATTGAAATCGGCAACGAATTCCGTCTTCCGGCCCAAAGGATCCTTTTCATTACCGTTGCCAGGTTTGATTTTCAAAAAGGCTACGATGTGCTGCTCCGGGCGATCGCCTTGATCAAGGATTTTCTCAGAGAGAAAAACGCCAGGTTTTTGCTGGTTGGCGATGGCGAAACCCTGCCGGAAATGAAAAAAATGTCTGAACAGCTGCAAACAACCGGCCTGGTCCATTTCCCCGGCAGGAGAACGGATGTGCACGGCCTGATGAAATCCGCGGATGTCTTGATACTGCCTTCAAGGTGGGAAGGGCTTCCGATCGTGCTGCTTGAGGCCGGATTGCTGAAGATACCGGTCATTGCCTCCGATACGTACGGCAACCATGAGCTGCTGGGAGCGGACAGGGGAGTCCTGTTCGAGAATGAGAGTGCCGACGATCTGGCTGGAAAAATCAAAGGGACGATAAACGGTGAATACAAGCTCGCACACCAGGCGGACAATTTTTTTTATGAAATAAAAAAGAACTACAGCGTCGCCCATATGCTTGTTAGCTTGAAAAACATTTATTTATCGGCCATAAGTGGGACAAGTGGAAACCAATAAAACCGACATATCCATCATTATCCCTGCCAAAAATTCGGGGGGGACCATAAGAAGATGCCTGGATGCCGTTTGGGCCCAGGAATGCTCCGCCGTCTGGGAAGTGATCGTCATCGATTCGGGCTCGGAAGACGATACGATCGCCATCGTCGAAGAAAATAAAGGCATCCGATTGATCCAAATCGGACCCGACGAATTCGGGCATGGCAAAACAAGAAACCTGGGGGCCAAAATGGCCAAAGGGGATTTCCTGGTTTTCCTGAACGCCGATGCCATTCCCCGGAATCCATGCTGGTTGTCCTCGCTCATCGAAGAGTTTGCGCGGGATGAAAAGATCGCCGGGGTATACAGCCGGCATATACCCAAAAGCGGATGCTATCTTTATATGGCCAGAGATCTGGAGAAATCGATGTCTGCGAAAAGAATGGAGATGAGCCAGGCCGACCGCCATGGTTATTTTCTGTTTTCAACGGTCAGCGCCGCGATCAGGAAGGATATCTGGACCGCCTATCCGTTTCTGGACGAGATTCTGATCGCCGAGGATCAAAACTGGGCGGTGAGGGTCCTGCAGGGCGGCTTCAAACTGATCTATACCCCCGCTTCGATCGTGCATCATTCCCACAATTATTCCCTGAAAGAATTGTTCCGCTTGAAATGCAGGGTGAGCCTGTCGTCCAGGAAGTTCTCGAACCGGGCCAGCGCGTTTATTGCGGGTGCCTTTCTGGCATTGGGAGGCATGATCTTCAAGTTTTCCGGGGATTTCATCTATATTATGCGGAATGATCTGCCTCTTAAAAGGAAAATCAGCGAGATCTTCATCAGCCTGGGAGCCAGGATATTCAGCTTTTCCGGCAGGTACGTCGGCTGGTTGAAAGGGGCGGGGCATGATCAACCATCGCCATTGTGAACGCAAATGATATCGGCACCCGCTTTAAGCAAGCCGGAGATCAACCTGCTGCCCCTGAAAAAATATGATGGGCCGGTGGAGGTCATCGCCGACGACGAGCGGTTGCGGGCAATCATGCCGGAATTCCACGCCGAAAAGGTCCTGGGCTTCGACATCGAGGTTCGGCCGACCTTCAAGAGCGGCGACCATTTCCCCCCCGCCCTGGTGCAGTTGGCTGGCAGAAAAAAAGTGTTGCTGGTGCAGTTGAAGAAATTGCGTGACTTGCATCCGCTGGGAGCGCTTTTTGCCGATGC
Source organism: Candidatus Aminicenantota bacterium (assembly GCA_018262835.1). Taxonomy (GTDB): domain Bacteria; phylum Acidobacteriota; class Aminicenantia; order UBA2199; family UBA2199; genus UBA2199. The sequence goes on along the minus strand of JADFDP010000134.1, from coordinate 1,428 downwards.
GCGGGTGATCAAGACCGGCGTGGCCGTGAGCGGCGATATCGAGAAACTTCACGAGGTCATGCGCTTCACTCCGGCCGGGTTCATTGACCTGGGCAAGCTGGCGGCCCAAAAAGGATTCAAGGCCATGGGCGTGCGCACCCTGGCCGCCCAGCTCCTGGGCCTGCGCATCTCCAAGGGGGCGCAATGCTCAAACTGGGAGCGCGCCGAGCTCCAGCCCGCGCAAATCACCTATGCCGCCACGGACGCCTGGGTCTGCCGTGAGATATTCCTTTCCCTGGACAGGCTTGGGACCGTGAAAGGCCAGCCGGCAAAGAGGACACAGGAGAAATGATGGTTACCGTTCACATTCCCGGGAAGGATGAAACCCTGGAAATCGATCATCTGGTGTTGGATTTCAACGGCACCCTGGCCGTGGACGGCCGGATCAAGCCCGGAGTGGCTGATCTGCTGAAAGAGCTGGCCCGGAATCTGCGGGTCCATATTGTCTCGGCCGGAACTTTCGGCGGCGTGGACAACGAAGTCCAGGGTATTCCCTGCGTGCTGAAGATCTTGAGCGGCGCCGACCAGACCGGGCAAAAAGCCCGCTATGTGGAAGAACTGGGGGCGGAACATTCGGCTTGCATCGGCAACGGTCGCAACGACCTGGCCATGCTGGAAAAGGCAAAACTGGGCATCGTGGTCATCCAGGAAGAGGGCGCGGCGACCGCAAGCCTGCTGGCCGCCGACGTGGTGTGCCGGGATGTGGTTTCAGCCCTGCAACTGCTGCTGCAGCCGCTGCGCCTGACGGCCACCCTGCGCACTTGAACCGCTCTTTGTAAGGCCATGGGCTTTTCCAAACCGCTGCATGGCCTGCCGGCAGGCAAGAAAAGTCAGGCGCAGGAAACAGCCGGTTCATTGGCCGCTTTCATATATCAGGAAGCTGCCGGGCGGGGGATGCGGCTTTCCGGAGCCGGCGCAGCTGTACTGGCCAGCCTGGAATACGGGCTGGAGATCGAGTTGAAAAACGCGGCGTTGCGGAACTTCTGGAAACATCATGGCCTTCCCGGCCGTCCGGAAGCGGTTGTCTGCTCGCCTCGTCCCCGTCATTACCGAACCACCAGCAAAAGACGTTGGCAGGCAGGCTCTGCCGCCGGCCGGCAAGGGATAAAGGATGGCCAGCGGCGGATTTTCTTTGAAAAAGAGGAAGCTTCGGCTCTGGAGCCGGCCGAACACGCGTTGATCTTCGAAACCATCGGGATCTGGCTGCAACAACCTGAATTCGCCCCGCTGGCCCGCCATCTCAATTTCATCATTATCCGCGGCACTTATGCCGAATTCATGGTCATTTTCAACCTGGAGTCCATGGACCGGGCCCGGCACCGCCTGCTGCTCAAACTTGCGTCCCGCTTGCGCTCCCTGAACGCAAACGTTATTTCGGCTTTTCTTTAC
>JADFDP010000133.1 GCA_018262835.1 Candidatus Aminicenantota bacterium | reverse complement strand
CGCTCCTCGATATAGCGGTCCATGACCTGAACCCGGGGGTGCATGTTGGGCTTGCCGATCAGGTTGGCGCCCGAGGCCTTGATCACCGTCCAGATGTCATCGTCGCTGAGCGCTTGCAGTGAGATCCCTTCGCTGTTGTAGGCGTGGATGATGGTCGCCGTGGGTGCCGGTTCAAATGCTTCGGGAACGGTGAAAGCCATGAACCCCTCCTATCCGCCTACCCTGGTCGTGACAAGGCTGGAACCAGCGCGGCGGGAAATGGGCAACGGATTTTTACTCGAGATCAGTTTTAAATAAAAACGGCTTTTTATCTGACGATAAATTTTCAATTGGCCCAGTGTCACCTCTAATTAACAAAAAAAAAACAGTTCCGCTTGAAGTATAATGGCAATGCCGGGGTATGTCAATCCGCGAAAACCTTCTGCCATTCTTTTTTGACTTCCTCGAGCAGGGGTCCCATGAACAGGCAGAGCCGGATCTCGCGCAGCGATGTCCCCGGGTTCTGGGCGTAGAATTCCCTGACCGCCCGCAGGTAGCTTTTCGCGCAGACCGGCAGGGGCACCAGAAATATTCCGGAACTGATGGCCGGGAAAGAGAGCGAGTTCCAGCGCCGTTCCACAGCGATTTCAAAGGCGGCATGCAGGGCCTGGACGATCTTCTTTTCCTCGTCGCCCTCGCCCATTTTGGGGCCCACGGCATGGATCACGCCTTTGAAGGGCAGGTCGCCGGCCTTGCTGACCACAGCGCGCCCGGAAGGGATGCGCCCGCGCTTGGAAAGGATCTCCCGGCAATCGGCCAGCAGGACGCTGCCGGCGGCTTCGGCGATGGCCGCCGCCACTCCCCCGCCGTGCGCCAGCATGCCGTTGGCGGCGTTGACGATGCACTGCACCGGTTCATACAGGATATCGTTCACCACCACCGTGAACGTTTGCCCGCCGCTGAAGCTTTTTTTTGCAATGACTGTTCCTGCCATGTTTCTCTCCACTGGGGAAATTCTAGCAAAAGAAAAATACCATTTGCAACGCTTTTACGATTTTCCTGATTTTTGATTCGCCACGGTTTTTATTTGAAATAACGGATCGGCAACGGCTAGCGGGTCTTCAGCAAATGGCAGTTTCTCCGGCCAGTCTGGAAACGATGTCCTCCATTGAACTGAATTGGTGCTCCATGTCTGTCAGCAAGCGCAACTGCACCCTGGCCCGCTGCAGGTTATGGCCGGGATATTTGATTTTAAAATATGGGTCGCCGGCCAAATAGTCGCTGAGGAAACGCAGACCGACCATATAAGCGAACAGCTTGGCCGAAAAAGCGAGATGGGCAATTTCCTCGGCACTCAGGCAGCCGCGCAGAGCTTCCAAAAAACCCCGGGCATAGCCCGTAAAAAGATCGATATCCATGCCCACCCGCCCCAATTCCGGTTCGTCTTCGCGGGCGCGGTTGCAGCCGCTGCGCACGGCGTCGCCGAAATCGTAATGGACATAGCCGGGCATGACCGTGTCCAGGTCGATCACGCACAGGGCGCGGCCCCGCCCGTCGAACAGGAGGTTGCTGAACTTGGTGTCGTTGTGAGTGACGCGCCGCGGAATGCGGCCATCCTGCCCCAGGCGGAGGATGCGTTTCATCTCCCCGGCCCGGCGTTGAACCGCAGCGATCTCGTTCGCGGCCTGGGCCTTGCGTCGGAGGGGATCGGCCTGCAGGACTTCGCTGAACTTCCGCAGATGAAATTCGACATGGTGAAACCCGGGGATGGTTTCATGCAGGGGCGGCCCGGGCAAATCGTTCAGCAGGCTGATGAAGCGCCCGAAAAGCGTTCCCGCTTCGAAAGCATGCCTGGGGCTTTCCACCCGGTCACCCTGCCCCCGGTGTTCGATGAAGACGTAGCAGCGCCAATAGTGCCCATGTTCGTCCAGGTGGAACGGGAGCCCGATGCGGGCGGGGACTACGGTAAGCACTTGGAGCCCGGGATCGGCACCAGGTGCGGCTTCCAGCTTGCGCCGCAAGTGATCCGTGACCCTGACGATGTTCTCCATCAGCCGGGGGATATCTTTGAATATGTGCTGGTTGACGCGCTGCAGGATGTAGCCCGGGCATTCGCGTTCGCTGGTTTTCAAAAGGAAGGTCTCGTGGATATGCCCGGAGCCGTAGGGCTGAGCCGAAGCCAGGGTTCCCGCCAAGGCGAACCTGGAAAACAGCCCGGCAAAATCGTCATCGGCGCTACCGCGGCAAGTGATTTTATTTTCAGGCATGGCGTTTTTCATTATACGGGCTTGGTGGTTTATTGACAAGCAAGTGAAATTGTGCTAATTTTCTGCCTTGATGGCCCCTTAGCTCAATTGGCAGAGCAATTGACTCTTAATCAATAGGTTGATGGTTCGATTCCATCAGGGGTCATTTGAATCCCGCCTCGGTATCTATTTTAGATATAACACTTATATCACCCGGTTTTTCACTCATGTTTTTTCATTGACTACTCATCAACCGGTGCAAATAAATTTAATTATCGCTGGGGCTATTGCATTCATTTTCATTTTTCTATTAATATGAATTTCTCATAATTCATTTTCGGAGGCTTTCATGAATCACATAATCAAAATCAGATACGGCCGTGGTTTTGGTTTCACCCTGGGCGCTGCGCTCTTCCTGCTGGCGCTGCCTTTTGCCGCCGGTGCGGCGGAGCGGCAATCCGTTTCCAATTCCGACCCGGAGCTGCGCCTCAAGGGCTTCGCAACGATCCAGGAGATGAAGCAAAACAGCCCGACCAGGGAAATGAAATGGCAGTTCCTGGGCCCGGTCAATGTCAGCGGCCGCTGCACCGACGTGGCCGTGGTCGCGCCCAAGGGCAAGAGCTACACCATCTACGCGGCCACGGCATCCGCCGGCTTGTGGCGGACCGTGAATGAAGGGACCACCTGGGAGCCGATTTTCGAGAACGGCCCTTCGGTGGCCATCGGCGACGTGGCCCTGGCGCCGGGCAACCCGGGCATCATCTGGATCGGAACCGGCGAAGCCAATATTTTTCGCAGCTCGCAGGCGGGCTGCGGCGTCTACAAGTCCACCGACGCCGGCAAATCATGGCAGCACATGGGATTAACCGGCACCTATACGATCCCGCGCATCGTCATCCATCCGAAAAACCCCGATATCGTCTACGTGGCCGCCTCGGGAGCCGAATGGACGCGCAACGGCGAGCGCGGCGTCTACAAGACCATCGACGGCGGCAAGACCTGGCAGCGGGTCCTCTTCATCGATCATGAAACCGGCGCCATCGACCTGGCCATCGACCCCGCGGACAGCGAGACCCTGTACGCCGCTGCCTGGCAGCGCACGCGCCAGAAATGGAACGATCCGCGCAACGGGGCGCATTCAGGAAAAAGCGGCATCTTCCGCAGCCGCGATGGCGGCAAGAACTGGCAGCCGATCAACCAGGGGCTGCCGGCGGCGAAGTTCCGCGGCCGCATCGGCCTGGACGTCTGCCTGGCTAGCCCGAACGTCCTCTACGCCCTGGTGGACAACTACGAGATCTCCCGCCAGCCCACGGAAAAAGAACTGCACGATCCCTACGGCGTCCCTTCCTGCGGCTTCATCAAGGGTGCCACCGTTTACCGCAGCGACGACCGCGGCGATTCCTGGAAACAGGCCAGCGGCCTGACCCCGGATATGAAAAAGTTCATGGAACGCCATTCCAATACCTACGGCTGGGTCTTCGGCCAGATCCGCGTCGACCCCACCGACGCCGAGACGGTCTATATCCTGGGCGTGCCCTTGAGCGTCTCCAACGACGGCGGCAAGACCTTCCGCCACCTGGACGGCATGCATGCCGACCACCACGGCCTGTGGATCGACCCGGCCAATCCCGACTACCTGGTCAACGCCAACGACGGCGGCATGGCCGTTTCCTACGACCGGGGCAGGAACTGGCGCTGCTTCACCGACAACCTGCCGATATGCCAGTTCTTCAATGTCAATTACGACATGGCCAGCCCGTTCCACGTTTTCGGCTCCATGCAGGACCACGGCAGCTTCCGCGGCACGGTGGACCTGAGCCGCGGCCGCGATCGCATCCCGGCCACGGCCTTCGAGTACACTCCCGGCGGCGAAGGGTCCAACCATGCCGTCGACCCCAGGGACCCGAACCGCGTCTACTCGGCCGGCTTCTACGGCATGCTCAGCCGCAGCGACATCAGCCGCCCCGACTGGGGCCCCGAAAAGCTGATCGTGCCGGTGGCCTACAAAAACGAGGCCAAGCTCCGCGGCCAGTGGCTGGCGCCATTCATCCTTTCCGCGCACAATCCGGACATCATTTATTTCGGCATGCAGTACCTGTTCCGCTCGCTGGACCGAGGCGACACCTGGGAAAGGATCAGC
>JADFDP010000132.1 GCA_018262835.1 Candidatus Aminicenantota bacterium | reverse complement strand
TTGATCTTCTTCATGAACTCGCGGCGGTGCTCATAGAGAATGGACATGTCCTGGATCAGGTGGGTGATCTCCACCAATTTCTTGGCGCGCACGAAATTGGAGGATTTCGACTTTTTCAGGTTTTTGAATTCCCGCTTCAGCCGGTTGAGTTCTTCGAATTGTCTGAGGAAATTGTCACGCAGTTCCTGCTTTTTGGATTCGTCGTATATGTCCTCGCTGACGTCAATGACTTCGTCGATTTTCTTGTGGCCTTCCAGCACATCCTGGCCCAGCTTGATCACCAGGTTCAGGACGATGTTGGTTTTGGACAGGGCCTTGATCACCTTTTTTTCGCCGCGCTCGATCTTGCGGGCGATATTGATCTCTTCGTTGCGCGAAAGCAGGTTGACGCTGCCCATTTCCCGCAGATACTGCCGGACCGGGTCGCCGACGATCTCGGATCTTTCCCCGCCCGGCTTGGACGCTTTTTTCACCGGGCTCTTGGACGGCTTGATCTCGTTTTCCTTCAGGAAATGCTTGATAAATTTTTGGTTTTTCTTGACCGCATCATCGCTGCCGAAAATATAGCTGATGGCCGCCGTTTCAATGATGCCGAAGCCCTTCTTGACTTTTTTCAGGACGGCTTTCAGTTCCTTGCGGAAGTCATTTAAAAAATTGTTGTACTCGCTGAGCTTTTCCTGGTTCAGGACCGATTTTTTCTTCATGATTTTGATGTTCAATGAAGCCAAATGGGAGGTGATCTCCTTTTTTTTCGTGAGCAGGTTGTTCTCATCCAGGAAAACCATGAAATCTTCTTGCCTGATCTTGGCATCATTGTCCCTGGCGGCTTCGATCAACCCCTTGATGATGACCGAAGAAACGGCGCTTTTGGCCACATTGCCGGCCGGTTTCGACGGTTGTCTTTTCCCGCTGGAGACGGACTTGTCCGCCGCAATGGCCGGCTGTTTTTTCACGCCGGCGGTCGGTTTGGGGGGCTGCCTTTTTATGCTGGCAGCGGCCTTGCCGGCCGCAGAGGTCGGTTTCTTTGTTACGATGGCAGACGGCTTGGGCGGTCGTTTTTTCGCGCTTTTGGGTGAACTGGCCACCTTTTTCTCAGGTTTCTTTTTCAATATGCCCCTCCCGTAAACTTCCGCCCCTGTTTTTGATCAAAGCGTTCTTTTGCTTCATCAACTGTTCGACTTTCTTGAAGTTTTTTTCTCTTTCCGCCACGGCGATATCCTGGTTCAATAATTTGTTTTTGCTCAAGGCCAGCTTTTTTTGAAAATTTCCTATACTGGTGATGATATCTCTTTCAATTTCCGAACGTTCTTTTTTCACCTGCGTTTTTTGGGAAAAAACATCGTTAAGCCGGGCCTTTTCGGCCGCGGTAAGAGCTTGGGTGATCTCGGAGAAGCGGATCTCGCCGTGTTCTTCATAGCTGGCGAACAGCAGGCGAATGATGTTGCGGCTGGCCAGGCCGGCCAGAAGCTCGGCGCTGAAAAACTCCCTGATCTCCGGGATCACCTCCGGAGCGCGCAGAAGCGCTTCCAGGATCTTTTCTTCCATGAGGCTTATTTTCAGAGACCGATCGGAATTTTCCGCTTGCGGATCCGGCTGGAGTCCAAGCTTTACGAGATCGGGGGAAGTTTTGAAAAAAGCGGCCATGCGGTGAATATAGTCTTCCCGAATCACGGGATCGGACATTTTGGCGGTCGCGGCCATGACCAGGTCCAAGCCCTTTCTTTTCTGGTCCGGAATGGAAAGATCGAACTCGCGGGCGGCCTTGTTCAATAAAAAATTAAAACCGTCTTCGGTCCTCAGCAAGGCCTCGCGCAATGCTTGCGTCCCCTGGCTGCGCACAAATTCATCGGGATCCTTTGCCCCCTCGATGACGACGATGCGCGGATTGACGTTCTGTTCGAACATTTTTTCAATATTGCGAACCGTGGCCGCCTCGCCGGCGGCGTCCCGGTCGTAAAAAATATGGATGGCGTTGCAGAACCTCTTGAGCAGATGGATCTGTTTTTCAGTCAGGGCGGTGCCCAGCGAGGCCGCAACCTGGCGAAAACCCGCCTGGTAAAGGCTGATCATGTCCAGGTAGCCTTCGACCAGCAGGCCGGCTTTTTCCTCTTTCATGAAGTTCTTGCTCAGGTGGAAGCCGAAAAGGTGGTTGCCTTTTTTATAGATCGGGGAATCGGGAGAATTCAAATACTTGGCAGCATCATCAAAGATCGTGCGGCCGCCGAAAGCCAGTATGGTCCCGGTTTCGGAAAATATGGGGAACATGATCCGGCCCCGGAAACGGTCATAGATCTTGTTTTTTTCATTTTTCACCAGCAGGCCCAATTCAAGCGCTTTTTCCAGCACCGCCCCCTTTTTCCGCAAATGCCAGCTCAAGCCCTCCCAGGAATTGGGAGCGTAGCCCAGGGAAAAGAGTTCGATGGTGTCATTTTGCAGACCGCGGTTTTTCAAATAAGCCAGCGCCGTCTTCCCTTCGCTGCCGCTCAAAAGGCTTTCCTTGAAAAAATCACGGGCCAGCTCATTGATGAGCAGATAGTCATCTTTTTTAACCGATTTGAAGCGGCTCTTTTCCAAGGGAATATTGAATTTTTCGGCCAGGAAATGCATGGCCTCGACAAAAGAAATATTTTCCATTTCCTGGACCATGGTGAAAATATCGCCGAAGCGGCTGCAGCCGAAACAACTGAAACTGTTCTTGTCGGGCATCACGAAAAAAGAGGGCGTTTTTTCGGTATGGAAAGGACACAGCGCTTTAAAATTTTTGCCTGCCGGTTTCAGACTCACATAAAGCGAAGCAACATCAACAATAGAGATATGCTCTTTTATTTGATCTTTTAAATCCATTAAAAAAAACTATATAATGTACTATATTGCAATATTTTTCGCTTCCTGTCAACAAAAAAACCGATCTTTAAAAAGAAACCAGCAAGCTGACCCCCGCTTGCAAACCGCCCAGATCGACTTCAAAGCCGGTCGGATTGACTTTGATCTGATCATAGCGGGCACCAAAATCCAGTGAAAAATGGCGGTTCATCTTCAATTCGAATCCACCTTCAAAAGCGGCATGGCTGCCATTTCCGGTAACCGTCGGGAAAGCGGATTCTTCCTTGAAACTCATATAAGAGAAACCGATCCCCGCGTAGGGCTTGAAAAACCCCAGGCTGATGCCGAAGCGCAGAAAAGCACTGAGCGGAGTCAACATCAAAGTGGTTTTGTCTTCGGTATAGGTGGTTTTGGATATGACTTTAAACTGGGAAGCCGAGATCCACAAATAAAAGCCTTTCCAGATGTGAATCCCCAGCCGGCCGCCATAAATCACATCGCCTTTGCCATATATTTTAACGATTTCATCGTACAAGGCCTTGTCATCCGAAAAACCGGGCTGGAAATATCCGGCATAGGGGCCGATCTTGAACATCATGTATTTTTTGCGCTTCGGAACGGTCACCGCGGCGGCGTTCCTTGCCATGGTTTTAGCAGGAGAAGTGACCTCCGGCTCGACAACCGCCGCCACGTCCGGCGCAGCGGCGACCTCGACCGCAAGCTGGACGGGCTGACGTTCGGGATCGCCGTCCCAATCGTAAACCTTGACCTGATAATTCCCCGGCTTTTTGTAACGGTAGTTGACCAGCGATCCGATCATTACGTCCGCCTCGCTTCTGCCGGGCAGTACCGTGCCGTCCCCCATGTCCCAGCGCAGGTTGCTGGGGGTATTGAAATTGGCGGCGCTGAATTGCAGGGGGCTCCCGGCGAGGGCCTGAGCCGGTTCCACCCGGATCCGGCGCGGATCGGCAGCGACGGCGAGTTTCACCGTGAGCGGCGGTTGGCTCTTGTCTCCATCCGCATCATAGGCCTTGACCGTATACGTGCCGGGGGCCGAGTAGACATGGCTCACCAGGAAGCTGGCCTTGACCACGCCCGGTCCGGTACCGGGTTTTATCTCGGTGCCGTCGCCGAAATCCCAGGCGATTCTTTCCGGAGTGCGGAAATTCAATGCGCTGATGGCCACGGGATGATTGGCCAAAGGCAGTTCCGGGGCGACTTGCAGAGAGCGGGCAATGGCTGTGACCGTCACCTGCGCCCTTACGGGCGCGCCGCCCATGTTGCCGCCATCATCATAAACCCTGACCTGGAACTGGCCGGCGGCCGCGTAGGCATAAGCCATGGCAGCTTCCTGTCCCGGCGACGCTTTGCCGCCGCTGGTCAACACCGTGCCGTCGCCCATGTCCCATTTCAGCAGATTCGGGGTGCGGAAATTGCTGGCAGTGAAAAGCAACGGCTGGCCAACGACCGGAGCGGACGGAGTGTAAGTCACGCGCCGGTTGTCCGCCAGGGCCTGCACGGCAGCCGGAGCGGCTGTTTCCACTTCATTTT
>JADFDP010000131.1 GCA_018262835.1 Candidatus Aminicenantota bacterium | reverse complement strand
TCGACGCGGCAGCCTATACTAAAAGATTGAATTTCTTGGTATAATGATAACGCATCAGCAGGATGCGGATGAAGAATCGCCTCTTTCCTAGTGGAAGGGGAGGAAAGTCCGGACTCCGCAGGGAAGGATGATCCCCAACAGGGATTTTCCCCCGCCGGCCGGGGGAACAGGACAGTGCCACAGAGAACAGACCGCCCCGCCGCCGGCAACGGCGGCGGAGCAAGGGTGAAAAGGTGAGGCAAGAGCTCACCGTCCCGCCTGGCGACAGGCGGGACTGAGGCAAACCCCATCCGGAGCAAAGCTAAACAAAGGGCGCTCGAGGCTTTCCCGGCCGAAGCCCTTGGGTTAGCTGCTGGATGCCGGCGGCAACGCCGGTACCAGATAAATGATTCTTCGCGACAGAATCCGGCTTACAGTCCGCATCCTGCCGGTGCCTATTCATCAAGAACATTTCGATAAGCGGCAGAAGACATGCCGGAGTTCTTCCCCTTTTTTTCCAGATGCAGATCATTTATTCTGACGGGATCCGAAAAATGAATCTCGATCGGGTTTTCTTTATTGTCAAAATGACTGCTGGGAAAAGAGAAGCGGTATTGGCGGGGATTGGATTTGCGCACCTCGGCTTTGATCCCGGGTTTTCGGGTTAAAAAAGCCCGTATCTCTTTTTCGTAGGGTTCCGCCAATTCCAGGACCAGATCCCGCCTGGATAAATGAAATCCGGAATAGCATCTGCGGATGACCTGCAGCGGAAAATTTTCCTTGAGCCGCAGCACCATAAATCGCTTTTCATTCGCCAGGACTTGGACAAATTCCGTGGCTGTGATGATTGTGGATTTCAACTTTTCGATCGCCCCATCCGTTTTCAATTTTTTTCTCCGAACCAGGTCCCAATGAAAAATCAGGTAATCCACGCTGTATTTTTCCAGCAAATGACGCAGCTTGCTTATGGGCGGGGCAAAGGTGGTCGTTTCTTTCTGGAAAACATTATAAACGGCGTCCGTACGAAAGGCGACCCGACCATTGACCAGATAGTCATAATGAAACTGGGTGTTAATGGAATAAAGAGCATGATGGATGATCCGGCCGGTCCCCCAGAAGGGAAATTCAATCAAAATCCGATCCCTGTTTTTTTCAATGACTTCATAAGGAGCAGAATCCAGCGGCAACGAAACTTCCGGGGTTTTCCAATAGCCGATTCCCAGGCGCAGGATTAATAAAAAAAATAAAAGTGAGATCCAGCGATATCGCGGGGGCTTGATTTTTTCGAAAGCGGCCACAATCCCTCCCGCGAGCAGGGCAATGAATAGCGGAATCAGAACAAAAATCCCGCGATATAAATACCGCAGCCCTGAAACCATCGGCATGAGCTGCACCAATAGGCTATAGATTGAAAGGGATGAGCCCGGGATGAGTCCGTCGAAGCGAAAGAAAATCAATAGCTGCGCCGCCATAACCCCCCAACTAATTTTCCAGATAGCGGGCAAATTCGGGTTTCCCTGAAAAACCAGATAAGAAAAACAGCCGAGAAAAACAATCAGCAGCGCATGGGCTCCCCAGACCCAGCCCAAATTGCTGGAGAGGAAACAGCCGATGATCAATGCAGACAGAATGCCCCATTCCCATTTTGCTTGATTTTTTTTGCTTAGAAATCCGAAAATAAAAAGTACCATGGCGCCGCAGCCCATGAATAAAAAAGTAAAAAAAGATTTTTGACCCCGATGCAATGTCGAGGAAGCATTGAATAGAAACTGTGCATTGATCAAAGATGAATAATGCAATTTGCGATGAAGCTGAAAGGTGCGAATCGCCTGGGGAAAGGGAAAATATATGAACACGTTTAACGCAATGCTCGCCAGCCATGATGCGCTCAGGATCAAAATTCCTTTTTTCTTGATGCTCTTAAAGAGGCTGCAAAAAATGAAAAACAGGGGGATGGTGATGCCCATGATAAAAAAACCGTGATAAATCTCAAACAGCCCCTGCAAAAAGCAAAAGAAGACGATTCCCGCTCCGCTTTTCCAATCTGCTTTGCGAATCAAGCGCACTAGAAAAAACAGAATGAACCCCGACCAGTAGAAAGATTGAATATTAAGTAGCTTGCAAATATTATAAAAGAAGGGATTCAATATAAATAAAAACCCCCCCAGATAGCCGATTGCTATTCGGCCTGAGAGTTCTCTGGCCAGCAAAAAACACCCCAGTCCGCCAATCCAGAATGAGAAAAACATATAAAGGACAAATGAACTGTGGATGTCCAATTTCAGAAACCGATTGGAAAACAAGAAAAACAGGGACTCGCCGTACAATGGGTGCCCGAAAAAAGTGACATAGGAATAGGGATAGAGAATATTCAAGTGATATAAGGCGGGCCATTCGAATTGAAACGCGTGCATATTCCATTCGATTACGCTGAAAATATAAAAAGTGTCGGGATTGCTCCAGGGAATCGTGCCATGAGAAAAATTTTTTATTAGCGGGAAATGAACCGCTGCGACCATGACCAGAAGAACCACTCCGATGATTATGGGCCGATACAAAAGACTTTTGGTTTTACTTAAATGCAGATTCTTCATTTCCATCAAAAGTTATTTTTCCCCGCCCTTGATTGTCCAGTGGCGCAAGCAAAAAATAGCGGACCGTTCAAGTTTACTGAAGTCATCCATGGCGACATATTACCGGCATTGTTCATGGCTGTCAACGGGTTACGGGCTTATAAACTGAGCATGAAGCCCAGGCTTAAAAAGACGCCCTGGGAAAGGGCCAGGCGGGTCTGCATGCCGAAATTCGGGTAAATCATATAGCGGACGGAAAAAGCGAGGGCGGGAAAAACCAAGGCCCGGGGGATGATCAGCCCCTCATCCCGTAGTTCGGTCATGGTTTGCTGTTCCTGCAGATCCAATTCCGAATCGCCGGCAATGGTTTTCAGGGAAGCGCGTCCCTGCAGGCTGACATCTCCTTGCCATGGCATGACATGAAGCCCTGCCGCCAGCGAACACGCGACTTTTTTCCTTTGCCAAACCCGCCAGTGCAGCCAACCCGAGGCATCGAGGCTGCGGATATGGGCCCGGCCATTCCCGACGGTATGGGCCTGGGCGATGGGAATGCCGATGATTTCGACGCTTTGCCGGAATTCCAGATCGTAGGGAAGATCCAGGTGCAGCCAGGAGGCTTCCAGGCTCACGGCCAGCCTGGAACCGGGGAGGTTGTATTTCAGCGCGGCATGGATGGCATAGCCGCTGGATGAAAAATCAATGCTCTGTTGGTCGGTCCGCAAGGTGATCAGTGGGGAAGCCCAGCCCAATAATTTTTTGAGCTCATAGTCGATCATTTTTTTGCACTGGTTTTCGATCAGGGTGGTGAAAGGAAATGAACTCCAGCGTCCGTAAGATACCGACCATTCCAGGCCGCGTCCAGGCAGAACCTGGTTCACTCCGAGAACCAGCAAAAGAAGCAAGATCGCTTTTGCTTTCAACGGAGCATCCATGCCGGGATTATATCATTGCCGCTAAAAAAAACAACGGGTCATCCCGATATTCTCGGTTTTGATCCGGGGCAGGAAAGTCACCGGCGAAGATGCTTTTCCTTGTTGACTTTTTTTTTTCGCCCCGCTAGAATTCGCTGTATAAGGAGGGTTACATGAAAAAAGCCATCATCGTATTTTCCATGTTTCTGCTGATACTGGGCGGCGTTCTGACGGCCAAGGAGGCCATGATTCTGAAAGTCAAGACCCAGGTGGCCAATGTGCGCGCACTTCCCGATTCCGCTGCCGAGGTCATATCCAAGCTGACCGCCGGAAGCTTGCTGGAATCCACGGAAAAAGTCGGAGCTTGGTATAAGGTGCATATCATGGAAAAGGGGGAAAAAGTCATCGGCTATATTCATGCCACGGTGGTGGAAGTGATCGGCGGCAGCCCCGAGGAAGAGGAGGAGAGCCCCAAAGCCGAAAAGCGGCGGGAGACTCCGAAAGCGGTGAGGAAGCCGGAGATCAGAAGGCCCCGGGAAGATAAAAGTTTTTCCGGCGGCGTCATCTTGCAGGGCGGATTGAGCCTGGCCAGCATGAGCCATTCTACGACCGATACCCAGGGTAATGACGAAGCCGAGTACAAGAAAAGGAAGGCCGGCTTTCTCGGCGGTCTCGGATTTGATATGGGCAAGAGGATCGGGCTGGAGATCGGCTTTTTCTATATGCAGAAAGGGATCACTTACTCCGGATCGATAACCGAGGAAGGAGTCACCTACAGCGGCGAGGGGAAAATCATGCTGGATGAAATATGCGCCCCGGTGCTGCTGAAGATCAAATTCTCTCCCGGTTCCACGCCTTTCATCGTCGCGGGCGGGGAAATTGCTTATGTGCTTTCCAACAAAGTAGATTGGACTTTTACCAATCCCCAGACTCAGCAGATTGAATCGGGAACCGAGGATATCATCGAGAACACCAACCGTATCGATTATGGTCTGGTCTTCGGCGCCGGTTATGAGCTGAATATGGGCGGCGGCTCGCTGGTGATCCAGGGACGCTACCACCTGGGATTGGCCAATGTCATAAAAAACGATTCCACGGATCAAGCGGACGCGTCCAGCTGGGTCAAAACCAACGCCATAGT
>JADFDP010000130.1 GCA_018262835.1 Candidatus Aminicenantota bacterium | reverse complement strand
TATCGCTGGAATCGGTGATTTCTCTTAATCCTGAATTCATTTTTGAAATTTCAGCACATTATGAAGGAATTTCCGATGATAGGGTCCTTGCTTTGTGGCGACCCTATGCCATGGTCTCCGCCGTCGCCAAGAGACAGATCAGGATTATAAAGGACTCTTTCTGGCTAAGACCCGGGCCGCGGGTTGTGCTGATCGCCGAGGAATTAGGTGCTTTTTTAACGACGGCCGGCACTTATGAAATGAAATAAAATGACCATCCATGATTCAGGTAATTGATTTGTCCCATTTTGCCGGCAACAGGCCGATTCTTCAAGGATTGGATTTTTCTGTTGAAAAAGGCGATTTTGTCCTGATATTTGGCCAGAATGGAGCTGGAAAATCGACTTTACTAAGAATTCTTTCCGGGTTGATCCCCGCTAAAAAAGGAGGGGTTCTACTCAACGGGAAAAGCATCGCTCACTATTCAAAAAAAGAACTGGCGACCTTGCTTTCTTTTTTACCGCAATCCGATGAATTTGATTTGCCTATTTTGGTCAGGGATATACTGCTCGCAGGACGCTATCCTTATCAATCCGTTTTTAAAAAGCTTTCCGCCCGGGATCACGAACTGTTTGCCGAGGGGGTAGAATATTTCGGCTTGGGGGATCTGCTTGAACGGAACATGCAAACCCTGAGCGGCGGAGAAAAAAAAAAGGTGCTGCTGGCCAGCGCGTTCATTCAAGATGTACCCCTCATTCTCCTGGATGAACCGGTCAACTTCCTGGATCCAGGCAGCACGTTTCATTTTATTAAAATGTTGGACAGCCTGCATCGCAAGGGGAAGACCATTTTGCTTGTTTCGCATGAAATTCAATACTTTTTTCCCTATGCGAACAAGATATTGGCGTTAAAAGGCGGACGTAATTGCTATTTTGGAGATAAAACATTTTCTGATGAACTTTTTCAGGAAATTTACCAGGTATCATTCAAGCAAACTTTTGTCGGAAAAAGGGAAATTATCTTTGTAAATGAAAAATAAAATCTGGTTGCTTGTTTCTTTTGTCCTAATTCTGCTGATAGTTGCGCCGTTTTTTGGAATAATCCCCATTGATCTGCAGGGAATTCTAAAAGCAAATCCGAATAGCTTTATTTTTTGGCATTTGCGCATTCCCCGGACCATATTGGGTTTTACCGCCGGCGCTATCCTGGCTTTGTCGGGATTGATATGTCAAAACTTGTTCAAAAACAGCTTGGCCACGCCGGACCTTTTAGGGATCTCTTCCGGGGCAGCAGCCGGAGCCGTGGTTGCCTTGAAATTCAACCTCAACCTTTCCTTTTTGGGCGTCCGGGGGGTTTATATTTGTTCTTATTTCGGAGCTCTTTCGGCAGTCTTGTTTGTTTTTTTTATAGCCAGGGCAGTCAAAAACTCCTCCCTTTATACCTATTTAATGACGGGTGTGGCGATTAATTTCTTTTATTCTTCAGTAATTGTTTTTTTTCAATACATTTTTGATTATTCCGACACCTTTTCATTGCTGCGTTGGCTGATGGGAGGCATTTCGGTTGCCGGTTACGGAGAGTTCATATTCTTGTTGGTTTTATTGATTTTATTTTTAGTTTTAGTTTTTGTCTTTAAAAAAGAATTCCTCCTGGTTTCAGCCGGCGAGGAATTCGCGCAGAGCCGGGGCTTGAATGTCGCCAATTTCAGGATCCGCTCTTTTATAGCCCTTTCATTTTTTGTCGGAGGGGTGGTTTCCGTTTGCGGGCCGATCGGTTTTATCGCCCTGGTTGTGCCGCATTTGTCAAGATCTTGGGGTGAAAGTCATTACAATGCCACTGTTGCATTCACTTTTTTACTTGGCGGCGGCCTCCTGGTGCTGGCTGATTTCCTGGCCAGAACATTGATTCCCCCCGTGGATATCCCGGTCGGGATCGTGACTTCGCTTTTGGGGGCGCCCTTTTTTTTGCTGCTGCTGATAGTCCAACTGAAAAAAAACAATTAAAAGGATTATTCGTTTTTAAGTTTCAGCTCCTCATACCCGATGATCACCGAGGGCGAGGATGACTTCAGGACTTGGAAGACCACGCGGCTTTCTTTCGCCATATTGGGGACAGATGTTTCAAAGGCTCTCTTTTCACCCTTTTTGACATCACGAAAAAGCAATTGGTCGACCAAATTGTCGTTAGCATAAATGCGCAATATCAAGTATTCGGCCTCAGCGGGATAGGTGAGTTGGCCATGGATCAACAATTGCTCAGTTTTGGCCGAGGTGAAGCTGCTGCCGATGGCGATGCCGTTTCCATCCATGTCGGTTATTTTTTCTATGCCGATCGAGGCTCCGGGAATAATGATCTTGATTTCCTGGATGCCGCTGGCCGCTAAAATACTCTTGGCGCTGTCCAGGGCCCGGACTTTCCAGAAGGTCCACTGGTTGCGCTCGATCGCCTTCCAGGTTTCCGTATCCGGTGTGAAATGGAATCGCTCGGGGCAATCCAGCCACTTCAATGCGGCATCATCCCGCAGGAGCGGTAAAAGGCTGTTGGCGAAAGCAATCTGATAATAGGACCCGCCCAAGGCATTCTCCCAGGAAAATTTCGCGATTTCATTTTCCTTGATGATGGCGCCGTCCCGCGGCGCCAAGGTCGCGATGATATTTTCGTAAGGAAGAACGAAATACTTGAGGGTCGGAAAAACTACCGGTTCGTTTCCCGGGCGGGTTAACTTAACCGTGACGGTATGCATGCCGGGGTCGAATACGGGAAGCCCGGGGATGTCCCGGGTATAGACCGTCTTGATCTGGCCCTGGTAAACGGTTTCGTTGAAAAATTCGTAGGGCTGGTTGTCCACGATCCAGTATCCGGAAACGATCCCCGTCCCCCGCATTTTCATTTTCAACTGCGCCTTGATGTTTTTGGAATTTTTCGGCACCACTTTGTAGTATTTCCCGTTATCGAGCGCTATTTCGGCGATTTCCAAATTAACTTGATCGTTGATCCCCAGGATCCGGACGGTCGCCGTGAAAACCTTGGAGCTGGCTCCGTTCTCATCGCGGGCGCTAATGATGTAGGTCCCTGGAAGCGAATAGGAGTGGGTCATGGTGGTGGGTCCGGAGATCCCGGCAAGATTGCCGGAACTGGCAATGGGCTTCGGACCCGAGGCAATGTTGCCGTCGCCGAAATCCCACAGGACCAGAGGGCCGCGGAAGTTGCGCGCCGTGGCGGTCAGGATTTCATCCTTCATGGCCTCGGCGGCAGACAGGACCAGTGAGCGGTTCTCGGGGAGTATGGTTATGGCCCGGGTGACCGGGGTAAGGTCCATACCGTGCTCCCTGGCGCTGATGGAAAAATTGCCGGGGTTCTGGTAGCGGTGGGCAACTGCCGCTGAGTAGGTCCGCAGGGGAGTGCCGTCGCCGAAGTTCCAGTCGATGGAATTTGACCTGAAATTGACGGCCTGGATGGTTACCTCCTGGTCTACGCGCGGTAAAGCGGGCGAGTAGGTGATCGAACGCACCGGCTCGGCGACCGTAATGGACATGCTTAGCGGCGTTGTCCCGGTGTCGCCGTTCCAGTCGAAAGCCCTGACCCGATACGCGCCGGCTCTGCCGAAAGCATGGACGACCGTCTTCCCCCGGCCGGTGTAGACCGTGCCATCGCCCATGTTCCAGGTGATGTTACTCGGCGTATTGAAGTTGGTCGCCGAAAAGGTCACGGCCTGCCCCGCAGTGGGCGCAGCCGTTGAGGCGCTGATGTACCGGTTCTCCAGAATGGTCACGGTTCTGTATTCGTCGGGATTCATGCCATTGCAGTAGCTCGGGTATGTCGCACTGGCACGGTGCATATGAACCGTGTAGGTGCCTGGATTTCTATAGGTATGGTATCTCCAGGAGAGATCGTCAGCGACCTTCAGCAAGGATGAGCCGTCGCCCCAAAACCAGTCGCTGCTGGAATCATTGTCGCAGTCCAGCCGGAAGGCCATGCTGCTGCCCACATTGGCCGTCCCGGAACTCGGATCGGTGATAATGGTCGCCAGCAGGGTGACCATCAGGCCGACTATGACCGAAATCAACAACAATGTTTTTTTCATTTTGACTCCTAAAAAGCAATGTCGGCCTGCAAGCTGAAAATCGCAGAGTTTGTTTCGATATTTCCGTACTTGGCGCCTTGGAACAAGGATTTTATTGAAAGAGAAGGCCGGATCTTGTCCTTAAAAATTTTGGCAGCGAAAAAATTCAAATTCGCTCCCGCCGTCCAGTTGTTGCTTTCACTGGCCGCGCCTTCATTGTTCATGTATGACGCAGAAAGTGTCAGGGTGAAGTACTGCGGAATAAAGGTGATCTCCGAGCTGAGATAAAAATTGTAAATGGTCGAGGTGCTGCCATCGCTAAAGGTCTCATTGGATTGGTAACTTAGAGTGGGGTTCAGACTCATGAATTGCCCGAACCTTAAATTCAAACTAAGCGAAGCGTTCAGATTGGAGGTGTAGTTGACCGATTCGGTCTTGCCCAAATTAATGTTGATGCCGTTCGATCCCGCCATGTA
The DNA here is from genome assembly GCA_018262835.1 of Candidatus Aminicenantota bacterium. Taxonomy (GTDB): domain Bacteria; phylum Acidobacteriota; class Aminicenantia; order UBA2199; family UBA2199; genus UBA2199. Next base: position 107 of record JADFDP010000130.1, on the reverse strand, counting down.
TCCGAGCGAAGCGGAGTAATTGTAGGTGTTCATATCGGACGATGAAGTCTGCAATCCAGTTGAGGAGTCATAATCCAGATTGTCGCGCGATACTTCCCCGCCGATGC